>NZ_JAMOLN010000214.1 GCF_024448165.1 Streptomyces longispororuber | reverse complement strand
CGCCGGGAGCAGCCGCACAGGCTGCGCCCGGCGGGCTCTCCGCATGCGCACGTAATTCATATGTACGCCGCGTTTCCGTCGGCGACGACGGTCGTTATGCGAGGAGAAGCGATACGCCGAGCATTTCGAAATGCTTCGGACGGTGAATGTTCCAGGCTGATGGCGAAATGCCATCGAAGAAAGGAAAAACAATGAAGGCTCTTAAGGCCGCTGCTGTTGTCGCCGGTTCCCTCGTGATTGCCGGTGCCGCCGCCCCCGCCTTTGCCTCGGACCTCACTCCGATGAGCCTGAACGGCGCCCTGGACACCATCACCAGCCAGCCGACGCTGGACGTCAAGCCGGTGGACACCAACCTTCTCGACCCGAAGAGCGACGGCCTGGTCGACACCGTCAAGGGTGCCGCCGACGGCCTGGACACGGGCGGCGCCGCCGAGGCGCCCGGCGGCCTGCTGGGCGGTCTCCCGCTCGCCAAGTAGTCCCCTTCCCGCCCGCTGATCCGAATGGGCGAAGGGTTTATGAGGGTGTGTCTTTGAGGCTGTCCGTAGAGACGTCCCCCATACGATCCGGGAAAACCCCCTGAGGAAGGTCACTGAAATGAAGACTGCCAAGAAGGCCGCTCTCGTCCTTGCCGCCGCCGGTTTCGCCGCGGGTGCCGCTTCGGGTGCCGCTTTCGCCGACGGCGGTGCCAGCGCCGAGGGTGCCGCGGTGGAGTCCCCGGGCGTCGCCTCCGGCAACCTCGGTCAGCTCCCGGTGCACGTTCCGGTGAATGTCTCCGGCAACACGGTCAACGGCATCGCCGGCCTGAACCCGTCGTTCGGCAACACCGCCGTCAACGACTGATCGGGCAGCAGCGTTCAGCGCTCTCGCCAGGCCACGCATTCGAAGGCTGGTTCGGAATTCCGGTTCCTGAACCAGCCTTCGGCATTTCACACCACACCATCGAGTGGGGCCCGTTCCACCAACCGAGTGACAGCGCGGCGGCGCGCCGACGCCGTATCGCTAGGCTTCCTCGGTGACTTCAACGTCGAGTATTGACACCACGTTCCGGGCAGCCGATCTGGGAACTCTCGCCGTCATCGCATGGAGTGGGGAACACATCGGCGAGGAAGGCGACATGCCTTTCCTCCTCGCCTATTCCCTGGGCGATTCTCCGGCGGGCCCCGAGGCCGCGGAAGCGGCCGTGCTGGGGCTCCTGCGCAACAACGGTCTGACGATCGGCACGACCGTCCACGACGGCGCGCGGCATCCGAGCTTCCCGGTCTCCCTGCTCGTCGAGGCAGGCCAGGCCGTCGTCACGATGCCGCTGCTGAACGCCCAGTGCGCCGTGCCGCCCGAGTGGCTGGAGGCCGCCGAGGAGCGGGGCCACGCGTACTTCGTCTTCACCAGCCGGCCCTGGCCGACGGCGACGCCCGGCCGGCCCGTCAGCGAGGACGAACTGGAGAGGTTCGCGGGCGACGAGGGGACCCTGACGGCCGCCGCCCACTGCCTTCTGCCGATCCGTCGCATTCGCTCGTGACGTCCGGCTCGTGCGTCCGTGGTGCGGCGACGGACCGACCGTCGCCGCACCACGGACGAGTGAGCCGCGTGGACCGGGTCAGCCGACCACGCCGACGCCCAGGCCGAGTCCGAGCCCCAGGCCGAGGCCGCCGTGGTGCCAGTGGTGCCAGCACTCCCAGTCGTCGCCGCAGGGGTGGGAGGCCGCGGACTGCGCGGGCGCCTGGGTCGTGGCGGCCTGGGCCGTGCCGGTGAGGGGCAGGAGGGCGGCTACGGCGATCAGGGCCGTCACCGAGGCCCGCCGGGCGATCTGCTTCACGAGAGAAGTCCTAACTGTGTGCTTTCGGGACATAAGCGACGCTAGCGCCGCCCCTCGCGCTTGTCGCGCCGAGCGTCACATTTCGATCACTCCCTGTCATCACGCCTGTTCGTAGCCCCGAGGAGGGTCCAGTGAGCACCGACTACCGGCACGAAGCCGCCGCACGCCTCCGGCCTCCGGCAGGACGGCCGGACGAACGGACCGCGGGCAGCGAGCCACCGGTCGAGCGGCTCACGGGCTTCGCGCTCCTGCTCGTCGTCACCGGGGCCGCCGGGCTGCTCGCCTCCTGGGTCATCACGCTCGACAAGTTCAAGCTGCTGGAAGACCCGAACTTCACCCCCGGCTGCAGCCTGAACCCGGTGGTCTCCTGCGGAAACATCATGAAGAGCGCGCAGGCCGCCGTGTTCGGGTTCCCCAATCCGATGCTGGGGCTCGTCGCCTACGGGGTCGTGGTCTGCGTCGGCGCGAGCCTGCTGGCGGGTGCCCGGTTCCCCCGCTGGTACTGGCTCGGCTTCCAGGCCGGCTGCGCCTTCGGGGTGGGGTTCGTGACGTGGCTGCAGTTCCAGTCGCTCTACCGGATCAACTCGCTCTGCCTGTGGTGCTGTCTGGCCTGGGCGGCCACGATCCTCGTGTTCTGGTACCTGACCTCGTTCACCGTCCGCAGCGGCTTCCTCCCGGCGCCCCCCGCGCTGCGCGCCTTCTTCGCCGACTTCTCCTGGGTCCTGCCCACGCTGCACATCGGGGCGATCGGGATGCTCGTGCTGACGCGCTGGTGGGATTTCTGGACGAGCTGATCCGCCGCGTCCGCGGATTAGTCCCGCCGGGGGAATTCTGAACTGATGCCGCAGAAAGGGTCGTTACCCCTGATGCGTCATCGTCCTGAGATGAAGGGTCCATCCCCAGAATGAGCATCAAGGTAAGAGGAACGATCGCGGTGCTGGCGGGTTGCCTCGCCGCCGCGGCAGGCTCCACCCCCGCCGTCGCGTCGGCGAACGTACCCGTCGAGGTACCCCTCGGCGGCGTGGAGAGCGCGCTGCACACGGACCTTCCCCGGCTCAGCACCGAGGCTCCCGTGCCGATCCCCGGGACGCCGGAAGGCCCCCGGTACGCGACGGACCACGTGCTGCCGCAGCAGCCGCTGCCCCGGCTCCCGCTCAGCAGCGAACTGCCCGCCACCGAGGCCGATCTGCCGCTGCCTCAGCTGCTCCCCACGGACGACGTCGACCACCTCGGTCTGCGCACCGAGAGCTCCGACGTACAGGCCCTCACACCGGGAGCCTCCGTGAACCCGCCCCTCACCGGCCCCCGGCCGCACGCCTTCGGGCTGCCGCAGGTGACCGCCCCGCAGGCGGCCCTCGGCACCCCCGACGTGCAGGCGCAGCCCGGGGCCGACCTGGGACTCGGCTGACGCACCGGGTGGGCCGGCGAGCCACAGCCCGTCGTCCGGCCCACCCGGCTCCCGACGCTCCGTCACGTGACCGGGCTGCCAGACCTGCCGGAGGAGATGGTCGTGAATTCCCGCGTGTCCCTGACCTACCCGCGCCCCGCCGAGAGCGTCGCGGCGCCCGCAGCCACGGGCCGGGCACCGGACGGAAGACCACTGCTGACCCGGCGCAGCGCCACCCTGATCCTGCTGGGCGCCGCCTCCACCACCGCCGCCGTCCTCCAGCTCCGCCCGTCCGGGACGGACGAGCCGGGCACCGGCCCCGAGTCGTTCGACGAGACGTACCTGGGACGCCGCATCACCGGCGTCCGGTCGTCCGACGCGGCGGCGGGCGGGGTGCCTGCCTGGCAGGTCGCCGTCGACGGACGCCCGCTGCACCTCATGCGCCGGGCCGACGGCTCGTACCTCAGCATGGTCGATCACTACGCGTCGTACCCCACGCCGCTCGACGCGGCCCGCGGGGCCGTGGCGGAACTCGGCGACCAGCAACTGCGGCCGCACGTCGGCGGGATGTGATCGGCGATGGTGCACACACGCCAGAACCAGAACACGTTCAGCACGGCGCAGAAGAGGCGCTTCGTGGACGCCGTGCTCGCGCTCAAGCGCTCCGGCCGGTACGACGAGTTCGTCCGGACGCACATCGACTTCTACGTGGGCGACGGTGACGGCGCCTTACGCGTGGCGCACATGACCCCCTCGTTCTTCCCCTGGCACCGCAAGTTCCTGCTGGAGTTCGAGCGGGCGCTGCAGAAGAAGGACCCGGGCGTGACCGTCCCCTACTGGGACTGGACCGTGGACCGTACGCCCGCCGTGTCGCTGTGGGGCGAGGACTTCCTCGGGGGCAACGGCCGCCGCTCCGACCGCCAGGTGACGACCGGTCCGTTCGCCCGGCGGCACGGCAACTGGACCGTGACCGAGGCCGTGACCGACGGCGACTTCCTGATGCGGGACTTCGGCCGGCCGCAGGCGCCGGTCGACCTGCCGAGCAAGGCGGAACTCGCCGGCGCCATGGACGAGACGCAGTACGACGCGAAGCCGTGGAACTCGCTCTCGGCCGGCGGCTTCCGCAACAAGCTGGAGGGCTGGCCCTCGCGCCGCGGCGACCGGACCTGGTTCAACCACAACCGGGTGCACCGCTGGGTGAGCGGGCACATGCTCGGCGCCGGATCGGTCAACGACCCCGTCTTCTGGCTCCACCACGCCTTCGTGGACCTGTGCTGGTCGCGGTGGCGGCGGCGCCATCCCGACGTCGACCCCTATCTGCCCCTTGAACGGCCCGGGCTCGGCGACCCCCAGCACGGCCGCGTGCTGGCCGCGGGCGACGTCATGCCGCCCTGGAACATCCCGCTGCGCGACATGCTCGAACACACGTCGCTGTACCGGTACGAGTGAGTTCGGCCGCCCGCACGTGAACGACGGCCCCCGGCACGGTGTGCCGGGGGCCGTCGTCAGGGTTCAGCGCGGGGGACTCAGCCGCCGTAGCCGGCGTCGCCGCCGTCGCTGTTCACGCAGGTGTTGCCGAAGGCCGGGTTCAGCAGGCCGATGACGTCGACGGTGTTGCCGCAGACGTTGACCGGGACGTGAATGGGGGCCTGGGCCAGGTTGCCCGACAGCACGCCCGGCGAGTTGGCGGCTTCGCCCTGGGCGCCGGCGTCGGCCATGGCCAGACCGGCGCCGCTGAGCACCACAGCACCCGTGCCGAATGCGACAGCGGCTGCCTTCGCGATGCGAGACATCACGTTCTCCTTTTGCTTGGCAGGTGCGGCCGCGTAGTCGCAGCCGTCGGCCTGTTCAACGGCGCGGCCCGCCAGGCAGTCACGGCTTATGCAGGGATACATCCTGAAAAGGGTAGTAATTCAGTCCTCACGGGTGACGATCAATTCGCTTCCTCGAAGACGGGAACCACCGTCTTCCCGTCGTACGCACCGCCCTGGCACACCTGCGAACCGCCCCCGGCGTCACCGCCCTCGTCCCAGCGCATCAGGCCGCCACCGACCTGGCATTCGGCGGGCGCCAGATAGTCCAGGTCGAAATGCGGCCGCCGTACGAAGGCGAATCCCGGGTCGGAGCCGTCGGACGCCGGACCCGCTCCCTCGACTTCCTTGACGCACCGATAGGCGTCGCCGCCCCCGTAGACGCGGAAGGCCGGCACGCCCCCTGCCGCCCGGCACTCCGCCGCGGTCAGCAGCACCGGCGGCTCCTCGGTGTCCGCCGTCGCGTGCGGCGCGGAGAGCCAGGCGAGGGCCGCCGCACCGAGCAGGACCGCGCATCGCGTGAAGAACATCCTTGGCCTCGCCTTTCAGGAACCAGACGCCCGCACCGTCGTTTCCCAGGAGTACCAACCGGTACTTTCCGGGCTCGTCCAGGGCCTGTCTATGAGGAGAGCACACATGAAGGTGGTCTGTGCCGGCGGAGGGCCCGCGTCCCTGTACCTGGCCATCCTTCTGAAGCAGCAGGATGCCAGCCGGGACGTCTCCGTCCACGAGAAGAACCCCGAGGGTGCCACGTACGGATGGGGCGTCACCTACTGGCCCGACATGCTCGACACGCTCAGGGCGCACGACCGGGTGTCCGCAGGCGCCATCGAGGAGCATTCGGTGCGCTGGAGCGACGGCGTCGCACACGTCCGCGACCTGACCACCGTCCACCACGGCGACGAGGGGTTCGCGATCGGCCGCCACCGGCTGCTGAGGATCCTGGCGGAACGGGCCGGTGACCTGGGGGTAGACGTCCGCTACGGCCAGGCGCTGGCACCCGGGGACCCGGCCCTGGAGGCCGACTTGGTCGTGGCGGGGGACGGCTCGCGGAGCCTGCTGCGCGACCGGCACGCGGAGCAGTTCGGCACCCGGATCGTCTCGGGCCGCAACCGGTTCGTCTGGCTCGGCACGACGAAGGTCTTCCACTCCTTCACCTTCAGCTTCGTGGAGACCGACCACGGGTGGCTGTGGTGCTACGCGTACGGCTTCGACGGCACGCACAGCACCTGCATCGTCGAGTGCTCGCCCGACACGTGGACGGGTCTCGGCCTGGACGTCCTGGCGCAGGACGCCGCCCTGAAGCTGCTGGAGGAGCTCTTCGCCGGACCGCTGGAGGGACACCCGCTGATCGGCCGCACCGACGTCGACGGCCCGTCCCAGTGGCAGCAGTTCCCCACCGTCACCAACCGGGTCTGGTCGCACGGCAACCTGGTCCTGCTCGGCGACGCCGCCCACACCACGCACTACTCCATCGGCGCGGGCACCACCCTGGCGATGCAGGACGCGATGGCGCTGGCCAGGGCGCTGCGCGAACCGGCCCCGCTGCCGTCGGCGCTCGGCGAGTACGAGCGGATCCGCCGGCGCGAACTGCTCCCGGTGCAGAGCGCGGCGCGGCACAGCGCGGGCTGGTACGAGAACCTGACGCGCTACATCGACCTGGAACCGCACCAGATGTTCGCCCTGCTCGGCCAGCGCCACTCCCCGCTGCTCCCCTACGTGCCGCCGCAGCTGTACTACCGGGTGGACCGGGCGGTCGACCGGGCGCAGGCGCTGCGTTCGCTGAAGCGCTGGCTCGGACCCCGGATCGCGCGCATTCTGCAGAACAAATGAACCAGTGCTTACTCCGGCCGGTGCACTTCGTTGAGCACACCATGGAGAAGAAGGGAAACGACCCGACAGACCTGTCGCGTCCTGCTTCGGACACTCCGATCTACGAATCCGTGGTCCGCCTCTGGCGGGCCCACGGAAGAACGCTCCCGGGGCAGGCCAGGCCCAACCGGCCCGCCCGCGGCTGGGTTCGCGTGGACCGAAGCTGACGTCCGGTCGCACGGACACGCCCGCCGTCGGCCCAATTCGCCGTCCGAAGAGTCGGACAGCGCTCTGATAGGAGAGTCATATTCCCTCACCTATCAGGGAGAATCGATGCGTCTTCGCGCATTCGCAGCCGCCACGGTGCTGGCCGGTGCCTCTGTTCTGGGTTCCGCTGCCGTCGCCTCCGCGCTGGACGGACCCGACGGGGCCAGCGCGGCCGCGGTCGCCGAGCACAGCCCGGGCGTGCTCTCCGGCAACGTCGTCCAGATTCCGATCGACGTTCCGATCAACGCCTGCGGCAACTCGGTCAACGTGATCGGCCTGCTGAACCCGGCCTTCGGCAACACCTGTGTGAACGACTAGGTTTCACCGCTCCCCGGGCCCCGGCCCGAAGAGCAGCGCCCGGACCGGCCGATGCCGGTCCGGGCGCTTTCTGCTCCTGTGCTGGGTGGCCGCCAGCTCACCGACTTGATCATCCCTCGCCGGAATAGGCGGCCATGCTCCGCTGCGGCTCCGGCCCGGGACTGAACAGAGCTGGTCCTGAGATGACCGAGTCGGACCGGTGCTGCGCTCTGGTGACGTGTCGGCGCTGGGAAGCAGACAGCTCCGGGCAATGGACACCCCCGCGGTGTCGTGGCGGTGCAGACTCGGAACGCAATGATGATGGTGGACGCGGAGCTGTGAGCTGGGGAGTCGAGGCCCATGCGTGAGGGAATGGACGGGCCACGGGGCAACCTTCCGTGCGCATCGACGAGTTTCGTGGGACGGCAGACGGAGATCGCCGAAATCGGCGTGCTGCTCTCCCGGGAACGCCTGGTGACCTTGACCGGAGTCGGCGGTGTGGGCAAGAGCCGCCTGGCCCGGCAGGCCGGGGCCAGGCAGGCCCCGGGCTTCCCCGACGGGGTGTGGCTGGTCGAACTGTCCCCTCTGCGCGAGTCCTCGTCGATCCCGCTGTGCATCTATGAAGCGCTTCAACTGGCCGATCAGAGCACGCGGCCCGCGCTGCAGGTGGTGGCCGAATGGCTCGCGGACAAGGAACTACTGCTCGTACTGGACTGCTGCGAGCACCTCCACAGCCAAGTCGCCGCGACGGCAGGGGAGTTACTGGCCGCTTCGCCGGGGCTGAGGATCCTGGCCACGAGCCGCCGCCCCCTCGGCTCCACGCGGGAACACGTCCTGCCGGTGCTCCCGCTGCCTCTCGGGTCGGACCCCGGCACGGGGGACGAGCCCCGCGGAGCCGCGGTGGAGCTGTTCCTGGACCGGGCCGGCACCGCCGCTCCTGGCCTGATCGAGGCCGGCAAGGACGACCGGGACGTGGCCGACATCTGCACCCGCCTGGAAGGCATTCCGCTGGCCATCGAACTGGCTGCCGCACGACTGTCCGAGATGGACCTGAACCATCTTCGCCGGGGCCTGTGCACCCGCCTGCAGACCCTGACCTCACCGCACTGTGGGCAGGACACCAACGAGCCCCGGCACCAGGCGCTGCACACCACGATCGGGTGGAGCCACGAACTGTGCGCCCCGCTGGAGCGGCTCCTGTGGGCACGGGTGTCGGTCTTCGCCGGCGGCTTCGAGGAGGAAGCCGCCGCATGGGTGTGCGGCGCGGCCCCGCTCCGGGGGGAGCAGATCGCGCCGCTGCTTGCCGCCCTCGTCGACAGGTCCATCCTCCAACGCCTCACCACCGCACGCGGACCGCGCTACCACCTGCTCGACACGGTGCGCGAGTACGGTCAGCAATGGCTCGGCGGACTCGGCGAGACCGCCACCCTGGCCGAACGGCACCGTGACTACTACCGGTGGATGGCACGGGTCGGCGACCGGGAGTGGGTCGGACCCGACCAGTTCGCCTGGTACGACCGTCTCACCGACGAACATGCCAATATCCGCCTCGCGCTGGAGAACTGCCTGGCGTCGGCGCCGGGCAACGCATTCGAATTGGCGGGCGACCTCTGGTTCTTCTGGGCCGGATGCGGATTCATACGCGAGGGACGCGCCTACCTGGAACGGTCGCTGGCCGCCGCGACGGACGAGCAGCCCGGTCGCGAGCGGTTCTGGGCCGCGTGGGCGCTCGGCATCGTCGCCGTGACCCAAGGAGACTTCACCAGGGTCGAGACGCTCGAGGAGGAGTGCCTGGAGCTGGCCGAACAGCTGGGCAACCCGGAAGCGATCGCTGCGGCACGATTCCTCACCAGCGCACGGTGGTCGGCGACCGGCCGGCCCGCACAGGCCGTTGCTCTCCTGGGAGAGGTCCTGACGCTGGCCGAAGGGTCCGGCAAACCACTCGCCGTCCGCCTCCTCGCCCTGGGCATGACGGCGTTCGCCCTGCTGCAGTCCGGCGAGTTCGCCCGGGCCGCCGAGGCGGCGGAGCAGTTGCGCAAGGAATGCGAGCGACAGGGCGAACAGTGGATGCGCAGCTTCGCGCTGTACTACCTGTCAGTGTCCGCCCTGGCCGACGGCAACCCTCCTGCCGCCGCGCTGCACGCCCGTGATTCGCTCGCGATCCGGTGGCGGATGCACGACACGTTCGGAGCCGCGCTGGCGCTCGACGCGCTGGCACCGGCCCTCATCGCGTCCGACCCCGGCCAGGCGGCCCGGGTGATCGGCCTCGTCGATGCCCTGTGGGATTCCATCGGCCGATCCCGCATGGGCTCGCCCGAACTCCTCGCGGCCCGAGAAGCCAGCGAGGCCCTGGCACGCCGAGCGATCGGCGACGCCGCCTACACGACCGCCTACCGCCAGGGCACGCAGAACACCATCGACGTCGGCATCACCCACACCCTGGACCTACCGACGCCCGATTGAACCAAGCAGCTCGCACGAAGTGGGAGCGGCCCCGGTCGACCCTGGTCATACGGGTCACGGTCAGCGGTCCACACGTGGGTGTGGATATGACCGATAGCGCAAAACGCACTCCCTGCCGGCGAGGCGTCTGGCAAGGTGCGGGATTCGGCTCGCGGAGCGGGGACGACCGGCACGGAGGCGTGCGATGCGCTCGGAGCGTGGCTGGCTGCTCACTGCGGCGGTGGCACAAGCGGTCACCGCGGTGGGTACCTGCGTGAACCCGGTTGCCTTCCCAGCCGAACTGGCGCTTGTAGGGACGTTGTTGTCGGTTCAGGCGCTCACGGTTCGCGCCACCGCCGTCCTTGCCGTGACGGCCACGGTGTTCGCGGCCATGTTCCCGTCCCCGGCCGGCGGAGCAGGCCAGTCACTGCCCTTCGCGGTGGGCCACGTGATGCATGTGCTGCTGGTGGCCGGCGTCGGTCTGTCGGCGGGCCTGACGGCCCGCAGTCGAGCAGTCGAACGAGGCGCTCTCGACCGGATGACCCGCATAGCCGAGCTCGCCCAGCAGGCCCTCGTGCACCCTCTGCCCGCACATCTGGACGGCCTGAACCTCGTCACGCACAGCCGCTCCGCCACCTCGGGCATCGCGCTCTGCGGAGATCTGTACGACGCCGCCGTCACCCCCACAGGGCCACGCCTGATCGTCGGCGACGTCAAAGGCCACGGGTTGGCCATGGCCCGGATCAGCACATCCGTGCTGGCTGCCTTCCGACAGGCCGCGGCCGGCGAGCCCGACCTGGTCCGCCTCGCCTGCATCCTCGACGAGCGCGTCAGCGCCGAACTGGGCGAGGAGGACTTCGTCACCGTACTGCTCGCCGACTTCAAGCCCGACGAGGTCCTGCTGGTCAACTGCGGCCATCCGCCGCCCCTCCGCGTCGGCCGCCGCATGGACCTGCTGGAACCGCCCAGCCCGTCCCCACCCCTGGGCCTGTCGCCCGAGCCCTCACCGCAGCGGATAGGACTCAGCTCCACGCAACGGCTGTTGCTCTACACCGACGGCCTCACCGAAGCTCGCGACGCCGCCGGCACCATGTTCTCCCTCGACGAGCAGGTGCATGCCGCGCTGTCCGCCGCCAGCCCCGAACAAGCTCTCGCCGAACTGCTCGGCCTGCTCGACGTCCATGCCCCCGGCGGCGTGCAGGACGACCTCACCCTGATCCTCGTCCAGCCCGACCCCACCCCGCACGCCGCGCCCGTCCATCACATGCGAGACGGCACTGAGGTCCTCCCTCCATCGAGGTGGCAGTGAAAGGCTCTGCCCGTGGTGGGCACGAACCTCTCGGCGGCCGGGCGGCGCCGTACCGGGCCGTCCGCTGACGCGTCGCTCACGTACGAGTCCGAGAACGAAGAAGCGTCCGAGTCGGCCATAGCCGAACCGGACGCTTCTTTGCAGGTCAGAGGGGTTAACTACTCCTCCCCCGTATCCGTAGACCCTGTGGGACTCGAACCCACAACCAATGGATTAAAAGTCCACTGCTCTGCCAATTGAGCTAAGGGTCCGCGCGCCGACGCCGGCCGACGCACCCCCGAGCATAGCCCGACAGCGCCGGGACACCGATCGGGTATCGGCATCCCGGAGTTTCGGGCGCGGGCCCAAAGGCTCAGCGCAGGAACCAGCGGCGGGCCGAGGCCAGCCACCAGATGCCCGCGAAGCCGAGGACCACGAGGACCGCGACGGGGGCGTAGTTGAACGTCTCCCAGGTGATCGGGGAGACCTGCGGCAGCATGAACAGGACCGTGATCACGGCCACCCACGTCACCGCGATCACGCCGACCACGCCGGACCAGCGGCCCAGGTGCCACGGCCCCCGCTCGAACGAGTCCCCCTTGCGCAGCCGCAGCAGCGTCGGGATGACGTAGGCGATGTAGAGACCGATGACCGCGATGGACGTGACCGCCGTGTACGCCGTGACATTGATCAGGTACGGCAGGCCGAGGACCAGCGCGCCCGCCGCCGCCAGCCAGACCGCCGCTACGGGGGTCCTGGTGCGCGGGCTGACCGTGCGCCACACGCGCGAGAACGGGAGTGCGCCGTCGCGCGAGAAGGCGTAGATCATCCGGGAGTTGGCCGTCACCGAGGCCATGCCGCAGAACAGCTGCGCGCCGATGACCACCAGCAGGAGCAGCTTGCCCGCCGTGGCGCCGAGCGCGTCGAGCAGGATCTGGGCCGGCGGCGCGCCCGTCGGTGAGCCGAGCGCCCCGTCGTACGACTGGATCGCGAAGGTGAAGCCCAACAGGAGGACGAAGCCCGCGATCCACGACGTCCAGATGGAGCGCACGATGCCCTTCGGGCCGGCCGTCGAGGCGTCGTGGGTCTCCTCCGTCATGTGGGCGGAGGCGTCGTAGCCGGTGAAGGTGTACTGGGCCATGAGCAGGCCGACGAGGACGACGTACAGGCCGCTGCCCCAGCCCGTGTTGTTCACGAACTCGCCGAAGACGAACGACGCCGACTGGTGGTGGTCCGGCACGAAGGCGAGCGCGCCCACGATCACGGCCACGCCCAGCACGTGCCACCACACGCTGACGCTGTTGAGGAAGGCGACGATGCGTACGCCGAAGGTGTTGAGCAGGCCGTGCAGGACCAGGATCGCGGCGAACAGCAGGATCGTGCGGCCCGGCGTCACCTCGAAGTCGAACTGGAGGTTCAGGTACGCGCCCAGGAAGGACGCCGCCCCGAAGTCGATGCCGGCGGTCACGGCGACCTGGCCGAGCACGTTGAACCAGCCCGTGAACCACGCCCAGGCCGCCGCGCTGCGCTCCGGCGCGAGCCGGTGCGCCCAGAAGTAGAGGCCCGCCGACGTCGGGTACGCCGAGCAGATCTCGGCCATCGCCAGGCCCACGAAGAGCGTCATCAGGCCGACGCCGACCCAGCCCCAGGTGATCAGCACAGGACCGCCCGTGTTCATGCCGAACAGGTACATGGTCAGGCAGCCGGAGAGGACCGAGATGATCGTGAAGGAGACCGCGTAGTTGGAGAAGGCCGACATGCGGCGGGCGAGGACCTGCGTGTAGCCGAGCTGAGCGAGCCGTTCCTCGTCCGTACCCGCCGCCGCGGACGGCGGTTTCCGGTCAGTGGCTTCGTTCGCTTCACTTGTCATGCCCCCAGCGATTCCCTCGCCGGGGGCGCACCATGCGGCCGGGCTGCCGCCGGACTGCCGCCGGACGCGAAAGGGCCCGGGAGACGCGCAGTGCGTCTCCCGGGCCCTCAACTCAGCTGTGTGGATCAGCCGTTGCGCTTCCAGCGCGGCTTGTCGTCACGGCGACCGAAGGAACCGGAGCCCGAACCCGAGCCGGCGCCACGGTGGTCGTCGCGGCGGCCGTAGGGACGGTGGCCGCCGGAGGGGCGGTCGTCGCGGCGGTCGCGGTTGAACGGACGGTCGCTGCCCCGGTGGCCCGACGGACGGTCGTCGCGGCGGAAGCCACCACGGTCGTTGTCACGACGCTCGAAGGAACGGCCACCACGGTCGTCCCGGTTGAAGCCGCCACGGTCGCCACCGCGGTCGCCGTCCCGGCGGTCGTCACGACGGAAACCGCCACGGTCGTTGTCACGGCGCTCGAAGGAACGGCCACCACGGTCGTCCCGGTTGAAGCCGCCACGGTCGCCACCGCGGTCACGGTTGAAGCCACCGCGGTCGCCGCCGTCACGACGGTCGTCGCGGCGGAAACCGCCACGGTCGTTGTCACGACGCTCGAAGGAACGGCCACCACGGTCGCCGTCCCGGCGGTCGTCACGGCGGAAGCCGCCACGGTCGCCGCCACGGTCACGGTTGAAGCCACCGCGGTCGCCGCCGTCACGACGGTTGTCGCGACGCTCGAAGTTGCCCCGCTCGTCACGGCGCTGACGCGGCTCGTACGAGGACGAGCGCTCGGAGCGCTCCGGCTGCGGCTCCGGCACCTCGGCAGCGGCCACGGCCTCGGCGGCGGCCTCCTGCGCGGCGGCGACGGCCGCGGCCACGCCCTCCTCGTCCTCGCCACGGTCACGGGCGGCGCGGGCGGTGAGGCGGTCGGCCTGCTCGCGCAGCTCGGCGGCGCGACGGGTGGCGCGCTCCAGCTGCTTGGTCAGGCTGGTGACCTCGCGCTCGGCCTGCTGCGCGGCGTTGCCCGCGGACTCGGCCTCGACCTCGGTCATCGACCGGGCACCGGTGATCTCCGCGACCTCCGGGTCGAAGGCGGCGCCGCCCTGGATGATGTGACGCCCGGCGTCGACGCCCGCGTCCTCCATGAGGCGGAAGATCTGACGGCGCTGGTGCGGCAGCGACAGCGACACGACCGTGCCGGTGCGGCCGGCGCGCGCCGTGCGGCCCGCGCGGTGCAGGTAGTCCTTGTGGTCGCCGGCCGGGTCCACGTTCAGGACCAGGTCGATGCCGTCGACGTGGATGCCGCGGGCGGCGACGTCGGTGGCGACGAGCGCGTTGACGTAGCCGTCCTTGAAGTCGGCCAGCGTCCGGGTGCGCGCGCCCTGGGTCATGCCGCCGTGCAGCGCGTCGGCCTTCACACCGGCCTCGCGGAGCTGCTCGGCGATGCGGTCGGCACCCAGCTGCGTGCGGACGAAGATGATCGTGCGGCCCTTGCGGGAGGCGATCGCGGCCGTGACCGGCGCCTTGTCCTTCGGCTTCACGATGAGGATGTGGTGCGACATGGTCGTGACGGCGCCCTGGGCGGCGTCGACCTCGTGGCTGACCGGGTTGTTCAGGTAGCGCGTGACCAGGGTCTTGATCTCGTTCTCCATGGTGGCGGAGAAGAGCATGCGCTGGCCGCCGGCCGGGACCTGGTCGAGGAGCTCGGTGACCTCGGGCAGGAAGCCCAGGTCGGACATCTGGTCGGCCTCGTCGAGGACGGCGACCTCGATGTTGCTCAGGTCGCAGGCGCCGCGGTTGATGAGGTCGCGCAGGCGGCCCGGGGTGGCGACGAGGATGTCGACGCCGCGCTCCAGCGCGTAGATCTGGTTGCCCATCGACGTACCGCCGCAGACGACCTTCATCTTCAGGCCGACCTGGTCGCCGTACGGCTGCAGCGCGTCCGCGACCTGCATCGCGAGCTCACGGGTCGGGGTGAGGATGACGGCGCGCGGCTTGTGCTTCTCGGTGCGGCCGCCGGCCAGGCGGGCCAGCGTCGGCAGGCCGAACGAGAGGGTCTTGCCGGAGCCGGTGCGGCCACGGCCGAGGATGTCCTTGCCGGCCAGGGCGTCCGGGATGGTCGCGGCCTGGATCGGGAAGGGGGTGGTCACCCCGTTCTGCGCGAGCTTGCGGACGACGCCCTCGGGCAGACCCAGGTCGGCGAACGTGACGGTGGGCTCGTCGTTCTCGATGACGTCGTCGGCGTCGGCGTTCTCGACGTTCTCGACGAGCTCAGTGTTCTCGGGGTTCTCGGGGTTCTCGATGAACTCGTCGGTCGTCTCGACGGCCTGGTCAGCGAGGTTTTCAGTGGAAATGGACATGCGAAATGCGAAACCTTCCGGAGTCTCGGCACGCGCCCGTCAACTCCGTGTAATTGCACATTCGCAAGTCGACCGCCTCAATGCGGTCCAGCCACGGCAAGGGAGAGTACGCGCCACGCGGCGCTCTCTTCAGCGGCGCCGGGCAAATGGGATCAAACGATCTACCACCATACGCACCCACTACCCCCCGAGGCAAACCCGATCCATGAGACCCGCCTCACACGGCGCCCGCCGGGGCGTCGCCTAGGCCGGATTCCCGGCCCGCGGCTCCGGCTCGCCCACCATCTGCGGGGCGGCCTGCTGCTCGTGCGCGGACGACGACGGCTCGGCGGTCGTCGGGGACGGCGTGGGGGTCGGGGTGTCCGGCTCCTTCGTGGGAGGCGGGTCGGACGGCGTGCCGCGCGGAGTGCTCGGCCGGGCCGACGGCGACGACCGGGACGGGGACACCGCGGCGGACGGCTCCGCACCGCGCGACGGGGACTCAGCGGCGGACGGCGAGGACGACGCCTCCGCCGGGTCGTCGGGGCTCGCGGACGCCTTTCCGGCCCGCGCCCCGACCTCGCGCCCGCCCTCGGACACCACGGCCCCGCCGTCCGGCGCGGCGGCGCCGCTGCCCCGGTGCGCCGCGGAGTGCGACGGCGCCGGGCGGCCTCCGTCGTCGGCCACGCTCATGCACCCGGCCGCCGCGGCGACGGCCACCGTGGTCGCGGCCAGGCGTCCCAGTCGAAGGACACAGAGCGATACGGGCAGCTGGCGCACGGGCGAGCACCTCCGGGCATGTGACGGGGTCACCGTTCCCAACTCCCGTGCCCCGCAGGAGGACACGCGCCGCACAAAGCCCGCACAACCGCCACACGTCAGCCGCCGCGCCTCACCCGTCGCATCTCACCCGTCGCGCCTCACGCCTCACCCGTACCCGAGCGCGTGCAGCCGGGCGTCGTCGATCCCGAAGTGGTGGGCGATCTCGTGCACCACGGTGATCTCGGTCTCCGCCACCACGTCCTCGCGGGACGCGCACATCCGCAGCGTCGGCCCCCGGTAGACGGTGATCCGGTCCGGCAGGACGCCCGCGTACCACTCACCGCGGTCGGTGAGCGGCGTCCCCTCGTAGAGCCCGAGCAGCTCGGGATCGTCGGCGGGCGGCTCGTCCTCCACGAACACCGCGACGTTGTCCATCAGCCGCGTCAACTCGGGCGGAATCCGGTCGAGCGCCTCGGCCACCAGTTCCTCGAACTCCTCGCGCGTCATCTCCAGCACACGGCCATTGTCGGGTACGACCCGGCATATCCACCCGCCCACTTGGGCATACGGGAGCAATGGCCCGCTCGCCCGTCGCCGCGATACGCCTAGCACTCCACCGCATACAGGGCAGCCGCGTACGGGGCATCCGCTCC
>NZ_JAMOLN010000213.1 GCF_024448165.1 Streptomyces longispororuber | reverse complement strand
GACGGCCCCGGCATGGAGAACGGAACGTTCCGGTTCACCGTCCGGGTCAGCTCGGGCAGCCCGGTGACCCTGCGCCGACTGGACGCCTGGATCCCCGAATTGGGAGCCTCCACCACACCGCGGCTGCCACTGACAGTGAAGGCGGGCGAGCCCCGGTTCCTCGTCGTCTGGCTCTCCATCTACCACTGCCCCGGACTCCCCCGCGACCTCGACCAGCCCCGCCTGGAACTGACCCTGCGCAACCAGCGCGCACAGCAGCAGCACAGCTTCGTCTTCGGCGACCCGCTCAGCCGCGACCTGCTCGCCTTCCTGCGCGCCAACTGCGGCCCCGCGATGCCGCCCCCGGCACCGGCGCCGCTCGCCGGAACCCTCCGGCCGATCTCACATGGCAGTAACACTCAGTTACCTCTGTCGCAATGAAGCAATGCAAGCCTCACGCCATCGCACGCACGCCCCCAAATCCCCCCACACACCCCCGGCGCGCGGCACCCCCGCGCGCGCCCCGTAAGGATCAAGATCAATTCAAGTTCCTTAGCGGAACTGGGAGTTCTCGGTATGTGAACAACTGGTTGCCGTCCACATAAGTCCCATTCGCCCACACTGCACCCACCCGAACTCGCCCCGGCATAACAAGAGCGTCACAGCCTGACCTCCTCCGGTCCCCCACTCCCCCACCTGCGCTTATAGTCACGGCCAGTCACCGCGCCGCCGGGCGCGTTCATTGCACGGCCCCTGTACCACCCAGTACGGCCCGGCGAGACTCACGGCTTCCGATCCCGGAAGCCGCGCCAGGGAGAGGAATGATCGTGCGACACCGTTCTCTGCTCATACTCACGACCGTGCTCACCACCGGAGCACTCACGCTCACCGCCTGCGGATCGCGCGACGACAAGGGCAGTGACGGCGACAAGGGCGGGGGCAACACCACCGTCGTGATCGGCGTCGACGCGCCCCTCACCGGCCAGAACTCCGCCACCGGCCTCGGCATCAAGTCCGGCGTCGAGATCGCCGTGAAGGACGCCAACGACAAGAAGCTCGTCCCCGGCGTCACCTTCAAGGTCAAGGCCCTCGACGACAAGGCCCTGCCGCCGACCGGCCAGCAGAACGCCTCGGAACTGGTCGCCAACAAGGACGTCCTCGGCGTCGTCGGCCCCCTCAACTCCGGTGTCGCCCAGACCATGCAGAAGGTCTTCGCCGCCGCGAACCTCGTCGAGATCTCGCCGTCCAACACGGCCCCCGAGCTCACGCAGGGCAAGAACTGGGTCTCCGGCGACAAGACCCGCCCCTTCAAGACCTACTTCCGTACCGCCATCACCGATGAGGTACAGGGCGGCTTCTCCGCCGACTACGTCTACAAGACCCTCAAGAAGAAGAAGGTCTTCGTCGTCGACGACAAGCAGACCTACGGCGCCGGCCTCGCCGGCATCTTCGCCAAGAAGTACAAGGAAGCGGGCGGCAAGGTCGTCGGCACCGACCACGTCAACGTGGGCGACAAGGACTTCGCGACCCTCGTCACCAAGGTCAAGAACTCCGGCGCCGAACTGCTCTACTACGGCGGCCAGTACGACGAGTCGCAGGTCCTCACCAAGCAGCTCAAGGACGCCGGCGCCAAGATCCCGCTCATGGGCGGCGACGGCATGTTCACCCCGACCTACATCAAGACCGCCGGCAAGGCCGCCGAGGGCGACCTCGTCACCTCCGTCGGCGTCCCGGTCGACACCCTGCCGGCCGCCAAGGAATTCATCGACAAGTACAAGTCCGGTGGCTACAAGGGCGACTACGGCACCTACGGCGGCTACTCCTACGACGCCGCCACCGCCATCATCAAGGCCATCGGCAACGTCGTGAAGGACGGAAAGGTCCCCGCCGACGCCCGCCAGAAGGTCGTCGACGAGGTCCAGAAGATCAGCTTCGAAGGCATCGCGGGCCCCGTCGGCTTCGACGAGTACGGCGACACCAAGAACAAGACCCTCACCCTGTACCAGGCCACCAAGGGCGAGTGGAAGTCCGTCAAGACCGGCTGACGCCACGCTGCAGCACCGCATGAACTGAGCACCACCCAGGGCCGCGCGGCCACGACGACCCGTCACCGCGCGGCCCTACCCCTACCACCAGTCACTCTCCGCACCCACATGGAGGCCATGCGGTGCACACTCTGCCGCAACAGCTGGCCAACGGGCTGATCCTCGGCTCGATGTACGGGCTCATCGCCATCGGCTACACGATGGTGTACGGCATCGTCCAGCTCATCAACTTCGCCCACGGCGAGATCTTCATGACGGGCGGCTTCGGCGCCCTCACCACCTATCTCATCCTGCCCGACGGCATATCCATGTGGATTGCCCTCCCGCTCATGCTGATCGGCGGCGGCCTCGTCGCCGTCCTCATCGCGGTGGGAGCGGAACGGTTCGCCTACCGACCACTCAGAGGCGCACCACGCCTCGCACCCCTCATCACCGCCATCGGCCTCTCCCTCGCACTCCAGCAGGCCGTCTTCAACTGGTACCCCGACGCCGAGAACCCCCGCGTCTTCCCCACCCTGCCCGGCGGCGCCTTCGACATCACCGACAACCTCAAGATCCAGTCCGGTGAACTGTTCGTCCTCATCGCCGCCCCCGTCTGCATGGCCTCCCTCGCCTTCTTCGTCCGCACCTCCCGCACCGGACGCGCCATGCAGGCCACGGCACAGGACCCGGACACCGCCCAGCTCATGGGCATCGACACCAACCGCATCATCGTGATCGCCTTCGCCATCGGCGGCTTCTTCGCCGCCGTCGCCGGCGTCGCCTACGGCTTCCGCGTCGGCTCCGTCACCTACGACATGGGCTTCGTCGCCGGACTCAAGGCCTTCACCGCCGCCGTCCTCGGCGGCATCGGCAACATCTACGGCGCCATGCTCGGCGGCCTCGTCCTCGGCCTCGCCGAAGGCCTCGCCACCGCCTACATCGCCGACATCCCCGGCATGGACCAGTTCGGCGGCCAGGGCTGGGCCTCCGTCTGGGCCTTCATCCTGCTCATCCTCGTCCTCCTCTTCAGGCCACAAGGCCTACTCGGCGAACGCGTCGCGGACAGGGCGTGACCACGATGACCGACACCACGAAAACGACCGGCGCCCCCCAGGGCGCCCAGGGCACCCCGGTCATCCCGCTCCCCGCAGGCGCCGCCCGCATCCTCATCGCCGTCGGCGCCGTCGCCACCATGGCCAGCACCATGCTCGCCTGGACCTGGACCAGCGAATTCCCCGGCGACCTCACCGTCACCGGCTACCCCGCAGGCCTCCAGCTCCTCACCCTCACCGGCGGCATCCTCACCCTCCTCTACGCCCTCACCCTCTGGAACGTACGAGGACTGCGCTGGCTCAACCCCGCCCGCGCCAACGGACCCGTCTTCCTGATGGCCCTGGCCGCCTTCGCCGTCACCTGGTACACGGTCCTCGCCATCACCATCGAGCTCGGCGGCCTCGCCAACCTCGAACCCGGCGGCTACGTCGCAGCCGTCGCCAGCCTCCTCCCCGTCCTCGGCGCACTCGCACTCCCCCGCCCCGGAGACACCTGGAAGTCCTACTTCGCCAAGGCCGACGACATCCCGGCCGCCCACGAAGTCCCCGCCTGGGCCGAACGCATCATCATCACCCTCTGCCTCGCCCTCGGCCTCATCGTCTTCACCTACGGCATCGGCACCCCCGACGACGAATACGGCGAGACCTTCAGCGGATTCATGCTGCTCGTCCTCTTCGCCACCTGGGCCGTCTTCGCCGCCGGACTCACCGACCGATTCTCCTCCCTCAACGCCCGCCACAAGGGATTCGCCACCTCCATGGCCTTCCTCGCCGCGGCCGTCTTCCCCTTCACCCAGTCCGAGGACCACAACGCCAACATCGGCGTCAACATCCTCATCTTCGCCACCGTCGCCCTCGGCCTGAACATCGTCGTCGGCCTCACCGGCCTCCTCGACCTCGGCTACGTCGCCTTCCTCGGCGTCGGCGCCTACGCGGCCGCACTCGTCTCCGGATCCGAGTACTCCCGCTTTTCCGGCACCCAACTCCCCTTCTGGGGCGCCGTCCTGGTCGGCATGGCCGCCTCACTCATCTTCGGCGTCCTCATCGGCGCACCCACCCTGCGACTGCGCGGCGACTACCTGGCCATCGTCACCCTCGGCTTCGGAGAAATCTTCCGCATCGCCGTCAACAACCTCGACGGCTCCTCCGGACCCGACATCACCAACGGCCCCAACGGCATCGCCAACATCCCCGACCTCGAGATCCTCGGATTCAACCTCGGCGAACCCCATGTCATCGCCGGCTTCACCCTCGGCCGGTTCGCCAACTACTTCCTGCTGATGCTGGTCTTCACGGCCATCGTCGTCCTCGTCTTCACCCGCGCCGCCGACTCCCGCATCGGCCGCTCCTGGGTCGCCATCCGCGAGGACGAGACCGCCGCCACCGCCATGGGCATCAACGGCTTCCGCGTCAAGCTCGTCGCCTTCGCCCTCGGCGCCGCACTCGCCGGACTCGCCGGCACCGTCAGCGCCCACGTCAGCTACTCCGTCGTCCCCACCCCGTACCAGTTCGCCGGCGCCGCACCGCCCAACTCCGCGTTCCTGCTCGCCGCGGTCGTCCTCGGCGGCATGGGCACGGTCAGCGGCCCCCTCCTCGGCGCCAGCCTGCTCTACCTCATCCCCGAGAAGCTCAGCTTCCTCAAGAACTACGAGCTCCTCGCCTTCGGCATCGCACTCATCCTCCTCATGCGCTTCCGCCCCGAAGGCATCATCGCCAACCGCCGCCGCCAGCTCGAATTCCACGAGACCGGCCAACTCGACATCCCCGAACAACAGAGCCTGCCCGAAGGCACCATCGGCGCCACCAAGGCGACCAAGGCAGGGGCGTGACCACCATGACCAACACCGTCCTCGAAGCCAGCGGCGTCACCATGCGCTTCGGCGGCCTCACCGCCGTCCGCTCCGTCGACCTCACCGTCTCCGAAGGCGAGATCGTCGGCCTCATCGGACCCAACGGGGCAGGAAAAACCACCTTCTTCAACTGCCTCACCGGCCTCTACATCCCCACCGAGGGCAAGGTCTCCTACAAAGGATCCGTCCTCCCGCCCAAGCCCCACCTGGTCACCCAGGCCGGCATGGCCCGCACCTTCCAGAACATCCGGCTCTTCGCCAACATGACCGTTCTGGAGAACGTCCTCGTCGGCCGCCACACCCGCACCAAGGAAGGCCTCTGGTCCGCCCTCCTGCGCGGCCCCGGCTTCAAGAAGGCCGAAGCCGCCTCCGAGGAACGCGCGATGGAACTCCTGGAGTTCATCGGCCTCGCCCACAAGCGCGACCACCTCGCCCGCAGCCTCCCCTACGGAGAGCAGCGCAAGCTGGAGATCGCCCGCGCCCTCGCCAGCGAACCCGGCCTCCTGCTCCTCGACGAGCCGACCGCCGGCATGAACCCCCAGGAAACCCGCGCGACGGAGGAGCTCGTCTTCGCCATCCGCGACAAGGGCATCGCCGTCCTCGTCATCGAGCACGACATGCGCTTCATCTTCAACCTCTGCGACCGCGTAGCCGTACTGGTCCAGGGCGAAAAGCTCGTGGAAGGGACCAGCGACGTCGTCCAGGGCGACGAACGCGTCATCGCCGCCTACCTCGGCACCCCCTTCGAAGGCGCCCCCGAGGACGCCGCGCTCCAAGAGGTCGAAGCGGCCGAAGTCCACGCCGCAGAAGGCTCCTCGGAAGGGAACGACCAGTGACCGCACTCCTCGAGGTCGAAGACCTCAAGGTCGCCTACGGCAAGATCGAAGCCGTCAAGGGCATCTCCTTCAGCGTCGAAGAAGGCCAGGTCGTCACCCTCATCGGCACCAACGGCGCCGGCAAGACGACGACCCTGCGCACCCTCTCCGGACTCCTGAAGCCCCTCAGCGGCAAGATCATGTTCAACGGCCAGCCGCTGAACGGCGTACCCGCCCACAAGATCGTCGCGATGGGCCTCGCCCACTCCCCCGAGGGCCGCAGGATCTTCCCCCGCCTGTCCATCGCCGAGAACCTCCAGCTCGGCGCCTTCCTCCGCAAGGACTCGGCAGGCATCGAGAAGGACATGCAGCGCGCCTACGACCTCTTCCCCATCCTGGGCGAACGCAGGAAGCAGGCCGCAGGCACCCTCTCCGGCGGCGAACAGCAGATGCTCGCCATGGGCCGCGCCCTCATGTCCCAGCCCAAACTCCTCATGCTGGACGAGCCCTCCATGGGCCTCTCCCCCATCATGATGCAGAAGATCATGGCCACCATCGCCGAACTCAAGGCCCAGGGCACGACGATCCTCCTCGTCGAACAGAACGCCCAGGCCGCCCTCTCCCTGGCCGACCAGGGACACGTCATGGAAGTCGGCTCCATCGTCCTGTCCGGCACCGGCCAGGACCTCCTCCACGACGAATCCGTGCGCAAGGCCTACCTCGGCGAGGACTGAGCCCCTCTACCTCCGCCTACGACTGAGGCCCGCACCCCTTCCGGGGTCGCGGGCCTCAGCCATGATCAAGGGACGTACTAGCCCTTCGCCGCCTTCTTCTCCGCAGCATCCTCGATGACCGCCTCGGCCACCTGCTGCATCGACAGCCGCCGGTCCATCGACGTCTTCTGGATCCAACGGAACGCGGCAGGCTCCGTCAGCCCGTACTCCGTCTGCAGAATCGACTTCGCCCGGTCCACCAGCTTCCGCGTCTCCAGCCGCTGCGTGAGGTCCGCGACCTCCTTCTCCAGCGTCTTCAGCTCCGTGAACCGCGACACCGCCATCTCGATCGCGGGCACCACGTCACTCTTGCTGAACGGCTTCACCAGATACGCCATGGCACCGGCGTCACGCGCCCGCTCCACGAGATCACGCTGCGAGAACGCGGTCAGCATCAGCACCGGCGCGATCGACTCCTCGGCGATCTTCTCCGCCGCGCTGATGCCGTCCATCTTCGGCATCTTCACGTCGAGGATCACCAGGTCCGGCTTGTGCTCACGGGCCAGCTCGATGGCCTGCTCACCGTCACCGGCCTCGCCCACGACGGTGTAGCCCTCTTCCTCGAGCATCTCTTTGAGATCGAGGCGGATCAAGGCCTCGTCCTCGGCGATGACGACACGGGTCGTCAGCGGAGGCACGTGCGACTTGTCGTCGTCGACGGCGTCAACGGGCTGGGGCGACTCGGGGGCGGTCACGGGGGCGCTCCTTGGTTGAGCAGGGCGGGGGTACTGCTCCCAAGAGCCTACCTAGCTGCGGTAAGGTGATGTCGCGGTGGGTGGCCACCAACCTGGAATTCACAGGTAAGCCCCGGTAGCCCAGCGGTAGAGGCCATGGATTCAAAACCCATACAGCGTCGGTTCGAATCCGACTCGGGGCACTTTTCCTTTGATTCAAAGGTTGGCCATCAGAAGCGGATGTTCACGTTCTCGTGAACATCCGCTTTTTGCTGCGCGTCGGGGCGACCGATCTCACAGGCTGCCCGCATGTACGACGTGAGCACACGCAGACGGGCACTGGCGCTGGTGGAACAGGGGCGCAGCCTGAATTCGGTCAGCAAGGAGACAGGGATCTCGCGGGCCACGATCCGGTCCTGGCAGGTCCGCGTCGAACCGCTCGGCCGGCACCGGGCCAGCCCATGCCCCAGATGCGACGGGGCGCCGCGAGCCCTGGAGGACCCGGCCGCGTACTCGTATCTCCTCGGCCTCTACCTCGGTGATGGCTGCATCAGCCGCCTCCGGCGCGGCACATACTTCCTCCGCATCGCCTGCGCCGACGCATGGCCCGGCCTGATCGACGCGTGCGCTGAAGCCATGCAAGCGATGCGCCCCGCCAACAAGGTCTTCCGGGTACAGCGCCAGGGCTGCCAGTACGTGACCTGCTACAGCAACCACTGGCCGTGCTTCTTCCCCCAGCATGGCCCCGGCAAGAAGCACGACCGCAAGATCGCGCTCGAACCCTGGCAACAGGAGATCGTCGATGCTCACCCGTGGGAGTTCGTCCGGGGTCTCGTCCACTCCGACGGCTGCCGCATCACGAACTGGGCCACTCGCCTGGTCCACGGCGAGCGGAAGCGCTACGAGTACCCGCGGTATTTCTTCACCAACCTGTCCGCCGACATCACCGGCCTCTTCACCGACACCCTCGACAAGCTAGGCGTCGCCTGGAAGCAGGCAAACCGCCAGAACATCTCCATCGCCCGCAAAGAAGCCGTAGCCCTCATGGACACCCACGTGGGCCCCAAGTACTGAGCCCGCAATATGACCGGTCACAGGGGCCCAGGCCACCCCCTGGGACCTGCCCCAAATCCCCGGTGAAGCCTTGACCCGGCCGCCCGCCTCCGACGATCTTCGGGGTCACATCCACCCCAGTCGTCCGAAGAGGTACGCATGAGCCCGATCAACCGGCGCCATTTCATCGCGGCAGCGACCGGTGCCGCAGCCGCTGCCGTCGCGGTGAGCCCCGCGGCCGCGTCCACCCTCGGCACGGCCGCCGACGACGACGTGGACTTCACCAACGCCGACCGGGGCTTCATCGCTGCCCTCACGCCCGGCGTGGTCAAGAACGCCGCCGGCAAAGTGGTCTGGGACAACGACGCGTACGACTTCCTGAAGAAGGATGCGCCGACCACGGTGGACAAGAGCTTGTGGCGGCAGTCCCAGCTCGTCCGTAAGCAGGGGCTTTACAAGGTCACCGACCGGATCTACCAGGTCCGTGGGCTCGATCTCTCCAACATGACGATCGTGGAGGGCGACACCGGTCTCATCGTCATCGACCCGCTGATCTCCGCCGAGACGGCCGCCGCCGCGCTGAAGCTGTACCGGGACCACCGCGACGCCGCCGGCAAGAAGGTCACGGCGCTGATCTACACGCATCCGCACGTCGATCACTTCGGCGGCGCGTACGGCGTGCTGCCGGACGGGGCCGGGGACGTCCCCGTGGTCGCGCCCGAAGGTTTCCTTGAGCACGCGGTGTCCGAGAACGTGTACGCCGGTACGGCGATGACGCGGCGTTCCGGGTACATGTACGGCGCGCATCTGCCCAAGTCGGCGAAGGGGCAGGTGGGTTGTGGTCTGGGGCAGAACGTGTCGCTGGGGACGGTGGGGCTGATCGCGCCGACCAGGAGCATCACGCGGACCGGGCAGGTCGAGACGTTCGACGGGGTGCGGATCGAGTTCCAGATGACGCCGGGGACCGAGGCCCCCGCGGAGATGAACTTCGTGTTCCCCGATCTGCGGGCGGTGTGCATGGCGGAGAACGCGACGCACACGATGCACAACGTCATCACGCTGCGGGGCGCGCAGGTGCGGGACGCTCGTGAGTGGGCGCACTATCTGGACGAGTCGATCGGGTTGTTCGACGGCCGTGTCGACGTGGCGTTCGCTTCGCATCACTGGCCGACGTGGGGCGGGGCCGAGATCACTGAACTGCTGACGCAGCAGCGGGACTTGTATGCGTATATGCACGACCAGACGCTGCGGATGATCAATCTGGGGATGACGGGTCGGGAGATTGCGGAGGAGATCAAGCTGCCGCCTGCCCTGGAGGGGTGGGCGAACCGTGGGTATTACGGGTCGCTGAGTCACAACGTGAAGGGGATCTATCAGCGGTACATGGGGTGGTTCGACGCGAATCCCGCCCATCTCTGGGAGCATCCTCCGGTCGATGAGGCGAAGCGGTACGTGAAGGCGATGGGCGGGCGGTCGGCGACGGTCGCGAAGGCGAGGGCGTTCGCGCGGGAGGGGGATCTGCGGTTCGCGGCGACGCTGCTCAACCATGTCGTGTTCGCCGATCCGGGGCATCGGGCCGCGAAGTCCGAACTGGCCCGGGTGTACACCAAGTTGGGGTACGCGACGGAGAACGCCGTGTGGCGGAACTTCTATCTCACGGGGGCGCTGGAGCTGACGGAGGGGGTGCGGCAGGGCGAGTCGTCGACGGTGAGTCCGACGATGATGATGGCGTTGAGCGTGGATCAGCTCATAGATTCGGTGGCCATTCGGATCAATGGTCCGGAGGCGTGGGATCTGCGGATCGCGATGGACTGGAGTTTTCCGGTGCTCGGCGTCGTGTATCACCTGACGGTGCAGAACGGTGTGCTGACGTATCGGAGTGATGCCGAGGGTGATCCGGGTGCCGGGGTCACGCTGACCATGACCAAGGCGCAGTTGCTGGCCTTGTTGGGTGGGAAGGGGCTGGGTGAGATCAGGGTCGAAGGTGATGTGTCGTTGTTGCAGAAGCTGCTCGCCGTCGTCGACAAGCCGGATCCGAATTTCGCGATCGTGACTCCGTAGACGCGACGGGGCCGCACCCGGGATGTCCGGGTGCGGCCCCAACTGCGTTCAGGGAGCGCCTACTTGGGGGTGTCGTCCTCGCCGATGTGGTGGACGCGGACGAGGTTGGTGGAGCCGGTGACGCCGGGCGGGGAGCCGGCGGTGATGACGACGATGTCGCCCTTCTTGCAGCGGCCGATCTTGAGGAGTTGCTCGTCGACCTGGGAGACCATCGCGTCCGTGGAGTCCACGTGGGGGCCGAGGAAGGTCTCGACGCCCCAGGTGAGGTTGAGCTGGGAGCGGGTGGCCGGGACGGGGGTGAAGGCGAGCAGGGGGATCGGGGAGCGGTAGCGGGAGAGGCGCTTGACGGTGTCGCCGGACTGGGTGAAGGCGACGAGGAACTTCGCGCCGAGGAAGTCGCCCATTTCGGCCGCGGCGCGGGCGACGGCGCCGCCCTGGGTGCGGGGCTTGTTGCGTTCGGTCAGGGGCGGGAGGCCCTTGGCGAGGATGTCCTCTTCGGCGGCTTCGACGATGCGGGCCATCGTGGCGACGGTTTCGACGGGGTATTTTCCGACGCTGGTCTCGCCGGAGAGCATGACGGCGTCGGTGCCGTCGATGACGGCGTTGGCGACGTCGCTGGCTTCGGCCCTCGTGGGTCGCGAGTTGTCGATCATCGAGTCGAGCATTTGTGTGGCGACGATGACGGGTTTCGCATTGCGCTTGGCGAGTTTGATGGCGCGCTTCTGCACGATCGGGACTTGTTCGAGTGGCATTTCGACGCCGAGGTCGCCGCGGGCGACCATGATGCCGTCGAATGCGGCGACGATGTCCTCGATGTTGTCGACGGCCTGGGGCTTTTCCACCTTGGCGATGACGGGGAGGTGGCGGCCCTCCTCGGCCATGATGCGGTGGACGTCCTCGATGTCGCGGCCGGTGCGGACGAAGGAGAGGGCGATGATGTCGGCTCCGGTGCGCAGGGCCCAGCGGAGGTCGGCCTCGTCCTTGTCGGAGAGGGCGGGGACGGAGACGGCGACGCCGGGGAGGTTGAGGCCCTTGTGGTCGGAGACCATGCCGCCTTCGACGACTTCGGTGCGGACGCGGGGGCCGTCGACGCCGGTGACTTCGAGGCTCACCTTGCCGTCGTCGACGAGGATGCGCTCGCCAGGGGTGACGTCGTCGGCGAGGCCGCTGTAGGTGGTTCCGCAGGTCTGGCGGTCGCCCTGGATGCCGTCCTCGACGCTGATGGTGAACTCGTCGCCGCGTTCAAGGAGTACGGGTCCTTCGCTGAAGCGGCCGAGTCGGATCTTCGGGCCTTGAAGATCGGCGAGGATGCCGACGCTGCGGCCGGTCTCGTCGGAGGCCTTTCGCACGCGCTGGTAGCGCTCCTCGTGTTCGGCGTAGGTGCCGTGGCTGAGGTTGAAGCGGGCTACGTCCATTCCGGCTTCTACGAGTGCCTTGATCTGCTCGTACGAGTCGGTGGCGGGGCCCAAAGTACAGACGATCTTTGCTCGGCGCATGCTTCGAGCCTAGGCCCTACCGGTGGGTAGAGAATTGGATGGGTATGACTACTCAACCACCTTTGCATGAAGGGTTATTGACAAGGGCCGCCAAGTTTTGAATTTGCGCGGCGGGGTGCTCTGATGAGCGATTTCCGAGGGTAATGCGTTGCTCACAGGTCGGTCTCACAGCGTGGGCGGGTGGAGGGTGAAGCGGGCGTTGACGGCCGCGTGGACGTGTTGCCGTCCGGGTTCGAGGTCGAGCTCGGCGGGGGTGTCGTCGACGGTGCCGGCGAACGCGGCGGAGGTGGGGACCATGGCGCGGTCGAAGCGGGCGACGCGGCCTTCGGCGCCGATGTCGGCGAGTTCGACGAGGGCGGCAAGGGTGGTGCCGAGGGCGTCGGCGTATTCGCGGGCGCGCTGGACGGCTTCGCGGACGGCTTGCTGCCGCGCCTGGGCGTGGATGGGCGAGGTGGGGCGCAGGGACCACCAGGGGCCGTCGACGCGGGTGAGGTCGAGGTCGGCCAGGCGGGTGGTGAGTTCGCCGAGTGCGGTGAAGTCGGTGAGTTCGGCGGTGATGTGGACGCGGCCGTGGTAGGTGCGGATGCGTTCGCCGCGGCCGTGTTTGGTGAGTTCGGGGGTGATGGAGAAGGTGCCGGTTTCGAGTTTCTCCACGGCTTCACCGTAGGACTTCACCAGATCCAGGGCGGTCGTGTTGCGGTGGGTGAGGTCGTCGAGGGCGGTGCGGCGGTCGGTGCCGCGGGCGGTGACGGTGATGCCGATGCGGGCGAGTTCGGGTTCGGCTTCGAGGTGGGCTTCGCCGCGGACAGCGATGCGGGGGGCCTGCGGTGTGCCGTAGGGGACGGCGGTGGCGTCGGTGTTCGGGTCGTCGTTGGCCATGGGTCCACTGTCGCACCGGGCCGTGGTGCGGTCCGGGTTCGACGTCAGGTCACCTGATCGAAACCTTCCGGGTCTGGTTTACGGCGGCTGGAGGGGCCAGAATCTACGCGCGTTACATCTGTTGTCGAGCGTTGCTCCAGGGGAGATCCGCGATGCCGTTGAACCGCCGTAAGTTCCTGACGAGATCCGCCGCGACGGGCGCGGGTGCCGCGCTCACGGGTGCGGTCGTCGCACCGGCCGCCGAGGCCGCTCCGGCGCACGGGCCGAAGAAGCGGAAGCGGTACTCGTTCACGGTCATGGGGACGACGGATCTGCACGGGCACGTCTTCAACTGGGACTACTTCAAGAACGCGGACTACGCGGACGCGGCGGGCAACGCGCAGGGCCTGGCGCGGATCTCGACGCTGGTGGACCGGGTGCGCAAGGAGAAGGGCCGCGGGAACACGCTGCTGATCGACGCGGGTGACACGATCCAGGGCACGCCGCTGACGTACTACTTCGCGCGGGTGGACCCGATCACGGCGGCGAACGGGCCCGTGCACCCGATGGCGCAGGCGATGAACGCGATCGGCTACGACGCGGCGGCGCTGGGCAACCACGAGTTCAACTACGGCATCGACACGCTGCGCAAGTTCGAGTCGCAGCTGCGTTTCCCGCTGCTCGGCGCGAACGCGGTGGACGCGAAGACGGAGCAGCCGGCGTTCCGTCCGTACGTGATGAAGACGATGCGTACGCCGCACGGCAAGGACGTGAAGGTGGCGATCCTGGGGCTGACGAATCCGGGGATCGCGATCTGGGACAAGGCGTACGTGCAGGGGGTGCTGAAGTTCCCCGGTCTTGAGGAGCAGGCGGCGAAGTGGGTGCCGAAGCTGCGCTCGATGGGTGCGGACGTGGTGATCGTGTCGGCGCACTCGGGTGCGTCGGGCACGTCGTCGTGGGGTGACCAGCTGCCGTATGTGGAGAACGCGGCGGCGAGCGTGGCGGCGAAGGTGCCGGGGATCGACGCGATCCTGGTCGGGCACGCGCATGTGGAGATCGCGCAGCAGTTGGTGACGAACGAGCGGACCGGCAGGCAGGTCGTTCTGGCGGAGCCGCTGTGTTACGCGGAGCGGCTCGCGCTGTTCGACTTCGAGCTGGAGTGGGACAAGGGTCGCTGGACGGTGACGTCGGCGTCGTCGAAGCTGCTGAACTCGAACGCGGTGGCGGACGACCCGAAGATCACGAAGCTGCTCGCGGACGAGCACGCGCTGGTCGTGAAGTACGTGAACCAGGTGGTGGGCCGGGCGACGACGACGCTGACGACCGTCGATGCCCGCTACAAGGACGCGCCGATCATCGATCTGATCAACAAGGTGCAGGCGGATGTGGTGACGGAGGCGCTGAAGTCGACGGAGTACGCGTCGCTGCCGGTGCTGTCGCAGGCGTCGCCGTTCTCGCGTACGTCGGAGATCCCGGCGGGCGAGGTGACGATCCGGGATCTGTCGGGTCTGTACGTGTACGACAACACGCTGGTCGCGAAGTTGATGACGGGTGCGCAGGTGCGGGCGTACCTGGAGTACTCGGCGGAGTACTTCGTGCAGACGGCGGCGGGTGCGGTCGTCGACGTGGAGAAGCTGACGAACGCGAACAACCGGCCGGACTACAACTACGACTACGTGTCGGGTCTTTCGTACGACATCGACATCGCGCAGCCGGCGGGGTCGCGGATCAAGAACGTGACGTTCCAGGGTGCGGCTCTGGACGACGCGGCGAAGTTCGTGTTCGCGGTGAACAACTACCGGGCGAACGGTGGTGGCGCGTTCCCGCACGTGGCGTCGGCGCAGGAGCTGTGGTCGGAGTCGACGGAGATCCGGACGCGGATCGCGGAGTGGGTGACGGCGAAGGGCGTCCTCGACCCGGCCGATTTCGCTTCGGTGGACTGGAAGCTGACGCGGGACGGGACGCCGGTGTTCGCCTCGTGAGCTGTTAGTCCTGGAGTTTGACCAGGGTGCCGCGCTCCCCCGCCTGCTGTCCGGGCCGGGGGGCGCGGTGTTCGTGTCCGGTGAGGCCGAAGGTGGTGAAGGCGGTGCGCTGCGGCTGGGGGTAGGGGTCCTTGCCGGTGAGGGTGTTGAGGATGGTGGCGCTGCGCCAGGCGGCGAGTCCGAGGTCGGGGGCGCCGACGCCGTGGGTGTGGCGCTCGGCGTTCTGTACGTAGACGGCGCCCTGGACGCTGTCGTCGAGGACGAGGCGGAACTGCTCGTCGATGCGGGGGCGTTCGGCGCTGTCGCGGCGGAGGTAGGGGTCGAGTCCGGCGAGCATCCGGCCGAGAGGGCGCTCCTTGTAGCCGGTGGCGAGGACGACGGCGTCGGTGGTGAGGCGGGAGCGGGTGCCCTGTCGGCGGTGCTCCAGATGGAGTTCGATCTTGGTGGTGGCGACGCGTCCGGCGGTGCGGACGGCGACGCCGGGGGTGAGGGTGGCGTCGGGCCAGCCGCCGTGCAGGGTGCGCTGGTAGAGCTCCTCGTGGATGGCGGCGATGGTGTCGGCGTCGATGCCCTTGTGGAGCTGCCACTGGGCGGGGACGAGGCGGTCCCGCTCGCTTTCGGGCAGCTGGTGGAAGTAGTGCGTGTAGTCGGGGGTGAAGTGTTCGAGGCCGAGCTTGCTGTACTCCATGGGGGCGAACGCCTCGGTGCGGGCGAGCCAGTGGATCTTCTCGTGGCCCGCGGGGCGGGCGCGGAGCAGGTCGAGGAAGATCTCGGCGCCCGACTGTCCCGAGCCGATGACGGTGACGTGGTCGGCGGCGAGGAGGCGGTCGCGGTGGGCGAGGTAGTCGGCGGAGTGGATGACGGGCACGGTGGGGGCGTCGGCGAGGGGTTTGAGGGGTTCGGGGACGTAGGGCTCGGTGCCGACGCCGATGGCGATGTTCCTGGTGTAGGTGCGGCCTAGGGCTTCGGCTTCCCCGTCGGTGTCGAGCTGGGTGAAGTCGACCTCGAACAGGGTGCGTTCGGGGTTCCAGCGGACGGCGTCGACCTGGTGGGAGAAGTGGAGTCCGGGGAGGTTCTCGCTGACCCAGCGGCAGTAGGCGTCGTACTCGGCGCGCCGGATGTGGAAGCGCTCGGCGAAGTAGAAGGGGAAGAGGCGCTCGCGGGTCTTGAGGTAGTTGAGGAACGTCCAGTGGCTGGCCGGGTCGGCGAGGGTCACCAGGTCGGCGAGGAACGGGACTTGGAGGGTGGCGCCGTCGATGAGCAGGCCGGGGTGCCAGTGGAAGGCGGGGCGCTGGTCGTAGAAGGCGGTGTCGAGTTCGGTGAGGGGGTGGGCGAGCGCGGCGAGGGAGAGGTTGAAGGGGCCGATGCCGATGCCGACGAGGTCGCGGGGTGCTTCGGTGGGCGGGGTGGTGGGGTGCGGGCCGGACGCGGCTGCCTCGGGCTTCATCGGGGGGTGTGTCCTTCCACCAGTTTCAGGAGCGCGGCGAGGTCGCCGGGTTCGGTGTGCGGGTTGAGCAGGGTGGCCTTGAGCCAGAGGCGGCCGTCCATGCGGGCCCGGCCGAGGACGGCGCGGCCTTCGGTGAGGAGGTCGCGGCGGATGGTGGCGACGGTGTCGTCGCTCGCGCCGGTGGGCCGGAACAGGACGGTGGAGAGGGTGGGGGTGTCGTACAGCTCCAGTGCGGGGTGTGCGTCGACGAGGCGGGCCAGGTGGTGGGCTGCCGCGACGACGTGGTCGACGAGGGTGCCGAGTCCGGTGCGGCCGAGTGCTTTGAGGGTGACGGCGGTCTTGAGGACGTCGGGTCGGCGGGTGGTGCGCAGGGAGCGGCCGAGGAGGTCGGGCAGTCCTGCTTCGGTGTCGTCGTCGGCGTTGAGGTAGTCGGCGGTGTGGGTGAGGGCGTGTGCCTCGGTGTGGTCGCGGACGGCGAGGAGTCCGGCGGCGACCGGCTGCCAGCCGAGTTTGTGCAGGTCGAGGGTGACGGTGTGGGCGCGGGTGAGGCCGTGGAGGCGGGCGGCGTGGCGGGCGCTGAAGAGGAGTCCCGCGCCGTAGGCGGCGTCGATGTGGAGGCGTGCGCCGTGCCGTTCGCAGATGTCGGCGATCTCGGGGAGCGGGTCGATGAGGCCCGC
>NZ_JAMOLN010000212.1 GCF_024448165.1 Streptomyces longispororuber | reverse complement strand
CCGCCAGACCCCCGCCACATAGCCGTCCACGAGCACCGTCGGCAGCACGTCCCCGTTCACCCGCGTCACGTACTTGCGGTACTCGGGCGGAATCACCCGGCCCCGGTCGGCGTAGGCGAGCAGCGTGCTGTCCCACATGGCCATCAGCCGCGGCGGCGCCGGCACGTCCCCGTCCGGCAGCACCCCGCCCGGCACGTCGTACAGCACCTCGCCGCCAGGACCGGCCAGCTCCACCAGGTCATCGCCGAGCGCCGCCCGCACCCGCCCCTTCTGCACGAGCCCGAACTGCGCCATGTCCGCCACCGAAGCGGGCCCGAACCCCTCCAGATAGCGGCGGACCAGCACCCGCATCCCCTCCGCCACCGCCTCGGCGTCGCCCAGCTCGGGCACCCGCCCGGCGTCCGCCGCCACGAACAACTGCCTGCTGTCGGAGGCGTATCCCCACGGCACCCCCGCCACCGGCGCGTGCCAGAGCGGCGCCCACTGCCGCAGCATCCGCCACGCGGGCAGCGCCGACTTCCCTTCCACACCGGCCCGTTCAGCGAACCACTTCCCCAACTCGGCGCTGGTAGACGGGTGTTCGGAACGCCGCAGCAGGTCCGGCAGCAGCCCGGCCCCCTCCGCCTCCGTCAGCCCCGACGCCCGGAACCGCGCGTCCCGCAGCCGCGCCCCGCGCACCGTGGGCTCCACCGCGGCCCGCAGCGCCCGGTAGTCGTCGACGTGCACCGCGTGCAGCGTGATCCGCATCATCGTGGACTTCACCACCCGGAAGTCCCGGAACGCCGCGTCCAGCAGCTCCGCCTCGAACCCCGCCACCCGGTTCCACAGGGCCACGTACGGCGAAGCGGGCTGCTGCGCCTGAAGCGCGACAACCCGCCGTACCGCGTCCTCGACCCCGACCGCCGTCCGCTCCAGGAGCAACTGCCGGGCGAGGGTGGACCGGTTGAGGACGCGCGCGGTGATCGTCATGCGGGCCATTGTCCCGGCCCGTCCGACCCCGCACCCGGATCCGCGAGGGATCAGTCCAGCTTGCGCGCCACCTCGGTCGCCCAGTAGCTGAGGATCATGTGCGCGCCGGCCCGCTTGATACCGGTCAGCGCCTCCATGATCGCCCGGTCCCGCTCGATCCAGCCGCGCTGCGCGGCCGCCTCGATCATCGCGTACTCGCCGCTGATCTGGTACGCGGCCACGGGCACGTCCACCGACTCCGCGACCTTCGCCAGGATGTCCAGGTAGGGGCCGGCCGGCTTCACCATCACCATGTCGGCGCCCTCGGCGAGGTCGAGCGCCAACTCCCGCATGGACTCACGGGCGTTGGCCGGGTCCTGCTGGTACGTCTTGCGGTCCCCCTGCAGCGAGGAGCCGACGGCCTCCCGGAACGGGCCGTAGAAGGCGGAGGAGTACTTCACCGTGTACGCCAGGATGCCGACGTCGTCGCGCCCGATCTGGTCCAACGCGTCGCGGACGACGCCGATCTGACCGTCCATCATGCCGCTGGGGCCCACGACGTGCGCGCCCGCGTCGGCCTGGACCTGCGCCATCTCCGCGTACCGCTCCAGCGTCGCGTCGTTGTCCACGCGGCCCTGCTCGTCCAGCACGCCGCAGTGCCCGTGGTCGGTGAACTCGTCCAGGCACAGGTCGGACATCACGACCAGGTCGTCGCCGACCTCGGCCCGCACGTCGCGCAGCGCGACCTGGAGGATCCCGTCCGGGTCCGTGCCGACCGTGCCCGCCCCGTCCTTCTTCTCGTCCAGCGGCACGCCGAACAGCATGATCCCGGAGACCCCGGCCTCGGCGGCCTCGACGGCCGCCTTCTTCAGGGAGTCCCGGGTGTGCTGGTACACGCCCGGCATCGAGCCGATCTCCACGGGCGCGTCGATGCCCTCCCGCACGAACGCGGGCAGGATCAGATCGGACGGATGCAGCCGCGTCTCGGCGACCATCCGCCGCATGACGGGAGTCGTCCGCAGCCGCCGCGGACGCGAACCGGGGAAAGAGCCGTACCGAGTCACTGCACTGTCACCTCGTACCTACAAGAACCTATGAAAACGAAGCGGGGCGGGCATCCGGCCGAAGCCGGGCACCCGCCCCTCAACTCTGCCTTACGGCGCGGCCCGCCGGCGCCGCGCCCCGGGGCGCCGCTCGCTCGGCCGCGTCACCGGGTCACCGGCCTCGACGGCCGCGTCCCGCCGCTTGGCGCCGAACTCGGCGAGCGCGGCGGCCAGCTTGTGCACCGACGGCTCCGGAGCCATGACGTCGACCCGCAGGCCGTGCTCCTCGGCGGTCTTCGCCGTGGCCGGACCGATGCAGGCGATCACCGTCACGTTGTGCGGCTTGCCCGCGATCCCGACCAGGTTCCGCACCGTCGACGAGGACGTGAAGAGCACGGCGTCGAAGCCGCCGCCCTTGATCGCCTCCCGTGTCTCGGCCGGCGGCGGCGAGGCGCGCACGGTCCGGTACGCCGTGACGTCGTCGACCTCCCAGCCCAGCTCGATCAGCCCGGCGACCAGGGTCTCCGTGGCGATGTCGGCCCGCGGCAGGAAGACGCGGTCGATCGGGTCGAAGACCGGGTCGTAGGGCGGCCAGTCCTCCAGGAGACCCGCGGCCGACTGCTCACCGCTGGGCACCAGGTCCGGCTTCACACCGAACGCGATCAGCGCGTTCGCGGTCTGCTCGCCGACGGCCGCCACCTTGATCCCGGCGAAGGCACGGGCGTCGAGCCCGTACTCCTCGAACTTCTCGCGGACGGCCTTGACGGCGTTCACCGACGTGAAGGCGATCCACTCGTAGCGGCCGGTGACCAGGCCCTTGACCGCGCGCTCCATCTGCTGCGGGGTGCGCGGCGGCTCGACGGCGATCGTCGGGACCTCGTGCGGCACCGCACCGTAGGAGCTGAGCTGGTCGGAGAGCGAGGCGGCCTGCTCCTTCGTCCTGGGGACGAGCACGCGCCAGCCGAACAGCGGCTTCGACTCGAACCACGACAGCTGGTCACGCCGGGCGGCGGCACTGCGCTCACCGACCACGGCTATCACCGGGCGGTTGCCCTCCGGCGACGGCAGCACCTTGGCCTGCTTGAACGTCTGCGCGATGGTGCCGAGCGTGGCGGACCAGGTCTTCTGGCGCGTCGTCGTACCGGCGATCGTGACCGACAGCGGGGTGTCGGGCTTGCGGCCCGCCGCCACCAGCTCACCCGCGGCCGCGGCCACCGCGTCGAGCGTCGTCGACACCACGACCGTGCCGTCGGACGCGCCGACCTCGGTCCAGCAGCGGTCGGAGGCGGTCCGGGCGTCCACGAAACGGACGTCCGCGCCCTCCGCGTCGCGCAGCGGGACACCGGCGTACGCGGGCACGCCGACGGCCGCCGCGACACCCGGGACGACCTCGAAGTCGATGCCCTGGGAGGCGCAGGCGAGCATCTCCTCGGCCGCGTACGTGTCGAGCCCGGGGTCACCGGTGACGGCACGCACGACCCGCTTGCCGCCCCGTGCGGCCTCCATGACAAGATTGGCCCAGTCCCTCAGAGCCGGGACCGCGACGGCAGTTGACGCCCCGTCAGCGGCGCCGGTCTGCCCGGGCACGCCCTCGGCGTCGAGGACGGTGACTCCTGCCCTGGCATGAGTGCGGACGACGTCGAGCACTTCGGGCTCGGCGATCAGCACATCCGCTCGGGTCAGGGCCTCCACGGCCCGTAGGGTGAGCAGTCCTGGATCACCGGGGCCGGCACCCAGGAAGGTGACGTGCCCAGGTGCGCAGGCGGTCGATTCAGCGGTGGTGGGGCTCAAAGTGCTCGCTCCCCCATCAGACCGGCCGCGCCCTTGGCCAGCATCTCGGCGGCGAGTTCCCGCCCGAGAGCCAGCGCCTCGTCCTCGGACGAGGGCACGGGACCGGTGGTGGACAGCTGCACGAGCTCGGAGCCGTCGGTGGTACCGACGACGCCGCGCAGGCGCATTTCCTTGACAATCTGCCCGTCGGCCAGAAGGTCGGCGAGGGCACCCACGGGTGCGCTGCAGCCGGCCTCCAGGGCGGCGAGCAGGGACCGCTCGGCGGTCACGGCGACCCGGGTGAGCGGGTCGTCGAGCTCGGCGAGCGCGGCGACGAGCACACCGTTCCTGGCGGTGCACTCGACTGCCAGAGCCCCCTGACCGGGGGCGGGCAGGACGATGTCGGTGGAGAGGAAGTCGGTCACTTCTCCGCTCCGCCCGATGCGGTTGAGGCCGGCGGCCGCCAGAACGACGGCGTCGAGCTCACCCTTCTCCACGTATCCGATGCGGGTGTCGATGTTCCCGCGGATCGGCACGGTCTCGATGCGCATGCCGTGACTCTTCGCGTAGGCGTTGAGCTGGGACATGCGGCGCGGCGACCCGGTGCCCACGCGGGCGCCGGCGGGCAGCTCGGTGAACGTCAGGCCGTCCCGCGCGATCAGCACGTCCCGCGGGTCCTCGCGCAGCGGCACGGCGGCCAGCGTGAGCTCCTCGGGCTGCGCGGTGGGCAGGTCCTTCAGCGAGTGCACGGCGAAGTCGACCTCGCCGCTCGCCAGCGCCTCGCGCAGCGCGGCCACGAAGACGCCCGTGCCACCGATCTGCGTCAGGTGCTCACGGGAGGTGTCCCCGTACGTGGTGATCTCCACCAGCTCGACCTCGCGGCCGGTCAACTGGCGTACGGCTTCGGCGACATGCCCGGACTGGGACATGGCCAGCTTGCTGCGCCGGGTGCCCAGCCTCAGTGCTTTCTCGGCGGTCATGCCGGGCCTCGATTCTTGCCTACCGTGCCGGTTGCGGGTTCACGGTCTTGGGGGGTGGCCCGCGAGACGGAGGCGACCGTCTCCGGGTCCAGGTCGAACAGGGTGCGCAGCGCGTCCGCGTACCCGGCACCGCCGGGCTCGGCCGCCAGCTGCTTGACCCGTACGGTCGGCGCGTGCAGCAGCTTGTCCACCACGCGTCGCACGGTCTGGGTGATCTCCGCGCGCTGCTTCTCGTCCAGGCCGGGCAGCCGGCCGTCGAGGCGCGCGATCTCGTTCGCCACCACGTCCGCGGCCATCGTGCGCAGCGCGACGACGGTCGGCGTGATGTGCGCGGCCCGCTGGGCGGCGCCGAACGCGGTGACCTCGTCCGCCACGATCGCCCGCACCTGGTCCACGTCGGCGGCCATGGGTGCGTCGGCGGAGGCGTCGGCGAGGGACTCGATGTCGACGAGGCGGACCCCGCCGATCCGGTGCGCGGCCGCGTCGATGTCGCGCGGCATCGCCAGGTCGAGGAGGGCCAGGGCCACCGGGCGCACCGGCTCAGGGGCGCGGTCGCGGCGCATCTCGGGCACCCGGCCGACGGCGGCGAGCGCGGCGATGGTGTCGGCCTCCGATGCCTCCACCGGCCGGACCCGCTCGCCCGGGGCGTTGTCCACCCAGGCGCCGTGCTGTTCGAGCGCGGCCGCGTCGAACCCGGCGACCGCGGCCTCGCCCTCGACGGAGAACCCGCCGCGCACGGTGTCCACGGGGCACGGGTCGGCAACGGCCTTGCCGGAAGCGGGAGTCGACGGCGCGGGCACCTCGGCGCCCGCGGTCGGCGTGCGGCCCGCGACGGCGGCCCGCACGGCGTCGGCGGTGAGCACGAGCCCGGTGGCACCGGTGCAGGAGATCGCGACGTCGGCACGTGTCAGTTCGTCGGCCACGGCGTCCATGGCGACGGCACGGGCCGCCGTACCCGCCTCGGTCAGGATCTCGACGAGCCGCTCGGCGCGCTCCATGGTCCGGTTGGCGACGACGACCTCGGCGACACCGGCCCGCGCGAGCGTGGCGGCGGCCAGCGACGACATCGACCCGGCACCGATGACGAGGGCGCGCTTGCCCTGCGCCCACGCGTCCACCGGCTGCCCGACGGCGAGCTGCTCGAGACCGAAGGTGACGAGCGACTGACCGGCGCGGTCGATCCCGGTCTCGGAGTGCGCGCGCTTGCCGACCCGCAGGGCCTGCTGGAAGAGGTCGTTGAGGAGCTTGCCCGCGGAGTGCAGCTCCTGGGCGCGGGCCAGGGTGTCCTTGATCTGGCCGAGGATCTGTCCCTCGCCGACCACCATCGAGTCGAGCCCGCACGCCACCGAGAACAGGTGGTGCACCGCCCGGTCCTCGTAGTGCACATAAAGATAAGGAGTGAGCTCTTCGAGACCCACGCCACTGTGCTGCGCGAGCAGCGTCGACAGCTCGGCGACACCGGCGTGGAACTTGTCCACGTCCGCGTACAGCTCGATGCGGTTGCAGGTGGCGAGGACGGCGGCCTCGGCGGCCGGCTCGGCGGCGAGGGTGTCCTGGAGCAGCTTGGCCTGGGTGTCCACGGCGAGCGCGGCCCGCTCCAGGACGCTGACCGGGGCGCTGCGGTGGCTCAGCCCGACGACGAGGAGACTCATGCCGGCATCACGGCGGGCACGTCCCCGTCGGGTCCCTTGCGGTCGTCGCCGGCGGTGGGCCTGGTGACCTTGGCGGCCGGGCCCTCGACACCGACGCCGGCGCCCTCGGCGCCGTCGACCGCGCCCTCGCCGGCCTTGCGCTGCTCGTGGAACGCGAGGATCTGCAGCTCGATGGAGAGGTCGACCTTGCGCACGTCGACGCCGTCCGGCACGGACAGGACGGTCGGCGCGAAGTTCAGGATGGAGGTGACACCGGCGGCGACGAGCCGGTCGCAGACCTGCTGCGCGGCACCGGCCGGGGTCGCGATGACGCCGATGGACACGCCGTTCTCGTCGACGATCTTCTCGAGGTCGTCGGCGTGCTGCACGGACATGCCGGCGACGGACTTGCCGGTCATCGCGGGATCGGCGTCGATCAGCGCCGCGACGCGGAAGCCGCGCGAGGCGAACCCACCGTAATTGGCCAGCGCCGCACCGAGGTTACCGATACCGACCATCACGATCGGCCAGTCCTGCGTGAGGCCCAGCTCGCGCGAGATCTGGTAGACGAGGTACTCGACGTCGTAACCGACGCCCCGGGTCCCGTACGAGCCGAGGTACGAGAAGTCCTTGCGCAGCTTCGCGGAGTTGACCCCCGCGGCGGCCGCGAGCTCCTCGGAGGAGACCGTGGGCACCGAGCGCTCCGACAGAGCGGTGAGGGCTCGGAGGTACAGCGGAAGCCTGGCGACGGTGGCCTCGGGAATGCCTCGGCTGCGGGTCGCCGGTCGGTGAGTTCGGCCAGTTGCCACGGTGCTCCTGCGGGTAGAGCGGGGCTGTGGGCGGGCTGGTACGCCTTGTCGTGTCCCAAGACCGCCCCGTCGAATGCAGGCTATGTCTTTGTGAACGCGTGCACAAAGATGGTGTCCGATTTGCCCGGCCAACGTGACCGGGGTCACGCGCCCCCGGCGCGCGATCCTGGAACCGGCGCGCAGGCAGCTTCGTTGCTCACCTGAGGGGGGCAAAACCGCACACCTTCCTTACGATCCACGCCCCCGAGACCAAAACCGCCCTCGATCCTAAGCGACTTTGGGGGCCAGTTGGACTCCTCGGTCAGTGACTTGTGCGACGGCCTAGCGCGTCAGTGCCGTACGCAGCCGCTCCTCCTTCACGCGCCAGAAGTCGTGCTGCTCCCCGTCGACGAGAACGACCGGGATCTGCTCCCAGTACTTGCGGTACAGCTCCGCGTCCTCGTTGATGTCCTTCTTCTCCCAGGACGCGCCGACCTCGGCGCACACCTTCTCGATCACCACCTGTGCGTCATCACACAGATGACACCCGGGCTTACCGATCAGCGTGACGACCCGGTCCTCGGGACTCTTCTTCTCACCACGGCGAAAGATGGGGCTCATACCAGCCATTCTCGCCCCACCGGCCGATCCCGTACGACGCACTTCCGCGTCTTTCCGGGCCCGTAGTAGCCGAGAGTTCACACAGCGACAGCCGCCCGAAATCCTCTCGACTCCGGATGCACCGAACAGACTGGCTATGCTCGCCGCATGGCCGCTCTTGGATGGCTCACACCCCGTAGGCGCTCCGCCACCGCGCGGAGCGTGCTGGCCGGCGAGGCCTCGGCCGAGGCCGCCCGCAAGTCCTCCCAGGAGATCGAGGACCAGGCGCCCCCCGCCGAAGGCGATCAGGAACCGGAGTTCCCGGTCGTCGGCGACGACAAGGCCGCCGCCTTCTTCGACCTGGACAACACCGTGATGCAGGGCGCCGCGATCTTCCACTTCGGTCGCGGCCTGTACAAGAGGAAGTTCTTCCAGCGCCGCGAGCTGACCCGGTTCGCCTGGCAGCAGGCGTGGTTCAGGATCGCCGGCGTCGAGGACCCCGAGCACATGCAGGACGCCCGCGACAGCGCGCTGTCCATCGTCAAGGGGCACCGCGTCTCCGAGCTGATGTCGATCGGCGAGGAGATCTACGACGAGTACATGGCGGAGCGGATCTGGCCCGGCACCCGCGCCCTGGCCCAGGCCCACCTGGACGCCGGGCAGAAGGTCTGGCTCGTCACGGCCGCCCCGGTGGAGATCGCCACGGTCATCGCCCGCCGCCTGGGCCTGACCGGCGCCCTCGGCACGGTCGCCGAGTCGATCGGCGGCGTCTACACCGGCAAGCTCGTCGGCGAGCCGCTGCACGGCCCCGCGAAGGCCGAGGCCGTCCGCGCGCTCGCCTCCGCCGAGGGCCTGGAGCTCGGCCGCTGCGCCGCGTACAGCGACTCCCACAACGACATCCCGATGCTCTCGCTCGTCGGGCACCCGTACGCGATCAACCCCGACGCCAAACTGCGCAAGTACGCGCGCGAGCGGGACTGGCGGCTGCGCGACTACCGCACCGGCCGCAAGGCCGCGAAGGTCGGCATCCCCGCGGCGGCCGGCGTCGGCGCGGTCGCGGGCGGCACGGCGGCGGCGATCGCACTGCACCGACGCCGCCGCTGACGGCATTCCGGACTGCTTACCCGTGACCGGCCCCCGCCAGTCACGCGGATATCACTCGGCCACAACGCGTCACGGCCGCAACCGGAACATGACCTAATCCGATCAACAAGTGGTCACTCTCAGGTACTTGAACCATCGCCGATCAGCTACAGAAGTGACGTAATCGATGATTTGAGCAACTGGGTGTAGCGCTCCCTGCACGAAGCGTTATTCTCCTCAGACGCATTCCGGTACCGACACGTCAGCACGACGGGTGAACGGTCCCGCACTGCACGTGATGGAAGCTCTGCCTCTGGGAGTCCCGTGTTTCAACACGTCGGGGTTGACGCCTCGGGCCTGGCTACGCTGCGCGCAACGGTCGTGGACCGCTTGCGCGGCTTCGTCCCCACCGCGTACGCCGTCCCCGCCCTCGCCGCCGTCCCTGCGCCGGCCGGTCCGTGCTTCACCATGGCCGACAGCAGCGCCGCCACCGTGGGCAGACGCGCACGCTCCGGAGCCGCCGGCGCGTCCGGTACCTCCACGGCCCGCCGGCCCGCCGCGGACAGCGACAGCGCCCGCATGATGGACCTGGTCGAGCGCGCCCAGGCCGGCGAAGCCGATGCCTTCGGCCGGCTCTACGACCAGTACAGCGACACCGTGTACCGCTACATCTACTACCGCGTCGGCGGGAAGGCGACGGCGGAGGACCTCACCAGCGAGACCTTCCTGCGCGCCCTGCGCCGCATCGGCACCTTCACCTGGCAGGGCCGCGACTTCGGCGCCTGGCTGGTCACGATCGCGCGCAATCTGGTCGCGGACCACTTCAAGTCGAGCCGCTTCCGCCTCGAAGTGACCACGGGCGAAATGCTCGACGCGAACGAGGTGGAGCGTTCACCGGAGGACTCCGTCCTGGAGTCCCTGTCGAACGCGGCGCTCCTGGACGCCGTGCGACGGCTGAACCCGCAGCAGCAGGAGTGCGTCACGCTCCGCTTCCTGCAGGGCCTCTCCGTCGCCGAGACAGCCCGGGTGATGGGCAAGAACGAGGGCGCGATCAAGACCCTCCAGTACCGGGCGGTCCGCACCCTCGCGCGCCTGCTCCCCGACGACGCACGCTGATCGTTCGCGTCACCGCGCGCGACGCTCAACTCACCTTCTGTGAAAGCCAGATGCTTTCGCGGTCGGATCATCTTTCGTCCGTAACCCAAGTGCCAAGCCGCTCGTTGTGCGGGATGCAGGCTCCCTGTGGTCACGTCCGGTCCCGGTTTCACTCACTCGATCGAGTGCAAGCGGCTCGGGCGTGCAACCCTCAGGACCCCCTGGGGAGTCGACATGGGAGTCGACCGTCATGACGAGAGGAGGTGCCGCCAGTGATCGCGAATGTATCGGCACACCGGCGGGCGAACGCCTTCGCCCAGGCCCTGGAGGACCAGTCCGACCGGGACGCGGCGGCGCAGCAGCCGGAGGATCCGGCCGACCGGACCGAGCAGGGCAGGCTCCTGAGCCTGGCCGCGGGCCTCGGCGAGCTGCCCACACCGGAGCTGGACCCCGAGGTGAAGGTGGTGCAGCGGGCGCAGCTCGTGGCCGCCATGGAGGCCATGCTCCAGGAGGGCGGGGCAGGCACGTCGGTACCGGAGCAGCGCACCAGGACCAAGGGCGCCCACCGGGCGGCCTCCCTGCGCAAGCTCCGGCCGCGCTCACGCCTGTCCAAGGGCATCGCCGCGGGCGGGCTCACGGTCGGTGTGGCCGCGGGCGCGTTCAGCGGAGTGGCCGCGGCGAGTTCGAACGCCCTGCCGGGTGACCACCTCTACGGCCTCAAGCGCGGCATGGAGGATCTCAAGCTCGGCATGGCGGACGGCGACTCCGACCGCGGGCAGATCTACCTGGACCAGGCGTCGACGCGGCTGAACGAGGCGCGCCGGCTGATGGACCGCGGCCGCACGGGGCACCTCGACCACGAGTCCGTGGGCGAGGTCCGCAGGGCGCTCTCCGGGATGCAGTACGACGCGTCCGAGGGCCACCGGCTGCTGAGCGAGGCGTACAAGCGGGACGGCTCGCTCGGCCCGATCCAGGCCCTGTCGGCGTTCTCCGCGTCGCACCGGCAGAGCTGGACCGCCCTGAGCGACAAGCTCCCGGTCCAGCTGGGCGACGTCAGGGACCAGGTGAGCTCGGTCTTCGACGCCATAGACCAAGAGGTGGGCCCGCTGCGCTCGCTGCTGCCGCAGCCCCCCGACCAGGGCGGCTCGTCCGGCACCGGGTACAGCGGCGGTGGTACGTCGCCGGGCACGTCCGGCACCGACCGCTCGACCCCGTCCGGCTCCGCCGACAGCCACCGCGGTGGCTCCGGTTCGACGAAGCCCAAGCCGTCCAGCTCCGGCACCGGCAAGGACGAGGACGGCCTCCTCGGCGAAACCACGGGCGGCCTCCTGGACCCGCCGAAGGACGAGTCGACCCCGACCCCGTCCTCCGGCAAGTCGGGCTCCACCGGCACGGGTTCGGCCAAACCGGACGTGACCCTGCCCCCGCTCCTCCCCGGCCTGCTGCCCGGCCTGGGCATCGACGGCGAGGACGCGAAGTAGCTCCGCGACAACGGAAGGGGCGCGAGGACCTGGTCCCCGCGCCCCTTTCACCGCACCAGATCGGCGCCGGCCCACCCGTCAGAAGAACACCGACCGCCGCTGCACCAGCAACTTGTACAACGTGTGCTGAATCTGCTCCCGCACCTGGTCCGTCAGGTTGAACATCAGCATCGGATCCTCGGCCGCCTCCGGCGGATACCCGTCCGTCGCGATCGGCTCACCGAACTGGATCGTCCACTTCGTCGGCAACGGCACCGCACCGAGCGGCCCCAGCCACGGGAACGTAGGCGTGATCGGGAAGTACGGGAAGCCGAGGACACGCGCGAGCGTTTTCGCGTTGCCGATCATCGGGTAGATCTCCTCCGCCCCGACGATCGAGCACGGCACGATCGGCGTCCCGGCCCGCAGGGCCGTGGACACGAAGCCTCCGCGGCCGAACCGCTGCAACTTGTACCGCTCGCTGAACGGCTTGCCGATGCCCTTGAAGCCCTCCGGCATGACGCCGACCAGCTCACCGCCCTCGAGCAGCCGCTGCGCGTCCTCCGCGCAGGCCAGCGTGTGCCCGGCCTTGCGCGCCAGCTCGTTCACCACCGGCAGCATGAACACCAAGTCGGCTGCCAGGAGCCGCAGATGGCGCTCGGCCGGGTGGTTGTCGTGCACGGCGACCTGCAGCATCAGGCCGTCGAGCGGCAGCGTCCCCGAGTGGTTGGAGACGATCAGCGCCCCGCCCTCCGACGGGATGTTCTCGACGCCCTTCACCTCGACCCGGAAGTACTTCTCCGCGATCGGCCGCAGCAGCGACATCAGGACCTGGTCGGTGAGTTCCTTGTCGTAGCCGAACTCGTCGACGTCGTAGTCCCCGGTGATCCGGCGCCGCAGGAACGACAGCCCGCCCGCGATGCGCCGGTCCCAGCCGCCCCGCTCCTCGGGCTTCTCCGGCACGGCGGGCTCCTCGGGTTCGGGCACGGGCGCGGCCTGCTGCACGGGCAGCGGCTGCACCTCGCGTACGGCAGCGGGCTCGCCCTTGCGCCGGCCGCTGCCCCCCGGGCCCCTGCGGCGCGTGGCACCCTTGCCGGCCGCCCCTCGAGACCTGTCGTCGTCGAACGGAATGACCTTGGCGTCCGCCATCGTTGATGCGCTCCTCAGTTGGCGCTCTGCGTCGGGGGGTGGCTGGGCGTGCGGCCGCCGCCCAGGACGGGCAGCGCGGCGATCCGGTCCACGGCCCCCGCGAGGGCCTGGGGCGGCAGCAGCCCGGGGCCCCGGCCGCGTACGAAGTCCGCGAAGGCCTCGGCCGTCGTGTATTTGGGCCGGTATCCCAGTGTGTCGCGCATCTGGGTCGTCGACACCACCCGCCCGTGCGTGAGCAGCCTGATCTGCTCGGGCGAGAAGTCCGTCGCACCCAGCGTACGCAGCGCGCTGCCCACCCAGGTCACGGCCGGCAGCAGGACGGGAACGGTCGGCCGGCCGAGCCGCCGCGAGCACTGTGAGAGCAGCAGCACGCCGTCGCCCGCGACGTTGAACGTCCCGCTGTTGAGCGTGGAGCGCGCCGGATCGTGCGAGGCGATCCGCAGCACCTCGATGACATCGTCCTCGTGCACGAACTGCAGCCGCGGGTCATAGCCGAAGACGGTCGGCAGGACCGGCAGCGAGAAGTACTCGGCGAGCGGCGAATCGGCCGTCGGACCCAGGATGTTGGCGAAGCGCAGCACGCACACCGCGACGTCGGGCCGGCGCCGGGCGAACCCGCGCACGTACCCCTCGACCTCGACGGTGTCCTTCGCGAAGCCACCGCTCGGCAGCGACTTCGGCGGCGTCGTCTCGGTGAACACGGCCGGGTCCCGCGGCGCCGACCCGTACACGTTCGTACTCGACTTCACGACCAGCCGCTTCACCTGCGGCGACTTCTGGCACGCGCCGAGCAGCTGCATCGTGCCGATGACGTTGGTCTCCTTGACCGAGCCGCGGCCGCCACTGGCCAGCGGCGTCCCGGTCACGTCCATGTGCACGACGGTGTCGACGGAGTGCTCGGCGAGCACTCGCGCGATCGTCGGCTGGCGGATGTCCGCCTGGAGGAAGTCGGCCCCGCCCAGATGGTGCGCGGGCGGCACGGCGTCCACCCCGATCACCCGGTCCACCTCCGGATCACGCTGGATCCGTCGGACGAACCGGCCCCCCAGTTGCCGGGCCACCCCGGTCACGAGCACGACCTTGCCCAAGATCAGCGCCTACCTTCCGTCCCAGCCCCGCCCGCGCTCCGCATGCTCTGCCGCGGGTCACGTTATCGGTTCGATGTTGCGCTGTGATGACTACACAGTGCAGGAAGTGACGACAGCCACAGATATACGTACAAGCCTGAACGAATCCCGTACCCCACAACGCACTGTGGCCCTCCCACCGAACGGTGAAAGGGCCACAGAAACGCGCTTCTCGCAGCGGTCGCTTACTTCTTGTTGCGACGCTGCACGCGGGTGCGCTTCAGCAGCTTGCGGTGCTTCTTCTTAGCCATCCGCTTACGCCGCTTCTTGATAACAGAGCCCACGACTACCCTCGCTCACTTCTGGGACAACCCCCGCTGTGCGGGGACAATCACTCGGTGCGGGGCTGAATTGGGGCCCACACGACCTACGAGGGGCTAGCCTACCCCGCCCGAGCGCCGAGCCAGAAATCGAGGGCTTCCGGGGGCTACGGATCAGCCCGCATCCACCCCCACATAGGACTCGCGGAGGTACTCGTGGACCGCTTGCTCGGGGACACGGAAGCTCCGCCCCACCCGGATCGCGGGCAGATGACCGCTGTGCACCAACCGGTACACGGTCATCTTGGACACTCGCATGACCGAGGCGACTTCCGCCACGGTCAGGAACTGCACCTCGTTCAGAGGCCTACTCTCACCAGCAGCCATGACACACCTGAACCTTCCGCACTCGACGGCCACCGGCTTCCCCTTCCGGTGACTCAACGTCGTTGCGTGCTCACTCCCCAATGTAGGGGCGGGTGGTGCGAGTGGGGAAGAGGAGCAGCGATCGGCCGCCTACTGTGACAGACACGCTCGATTGAGTACATAGCGAGTAAGCGGTCGGTAGTAATCAGACCGCACAGCGTCATCAAGCGGAACGACGACGGACACCCGCCCCTCGGCCTCACCGACGAACAGCGCGGGATCGTCCGTATCGGCCAGGCCGATGGCCTCGAACCCCAACTGACCTGCACCGCAGGCCCACCCGTGGTCCCCCACGACAAGCCCGGGAAGCGGTTCGCCGGCCTCCGCGAGAGCGGCCAGAGCGGTACGAACCGGGAGTGGTGAGTGGGTGTGCGCGCCCGTTTCGCCACCGGGCGGCCACGCGCCGGGTTCGCGCACCAGCGCGACTCCTCGTACGTAGTCAAGGTTGTAGGTACGTAGTCCGAACCGGGTCGTTATGTCGACACTGCGACCCTGCGCCGGGGTGAGGACGGGACATCCCACCGCCGACAGGGCGTCCGCCAAGGAAGCGTAGAAACCGAGCAATCGGTGCGGATGTCCCGTTCCGAAGAGCACGGGAGACCTGGTGTCAGCGGCCCTCGCGAGCCGGTCGGCGAAGGCGTCGAGGGCCGCGAGCGTCCGTTCCGGATCGATGACGTCGTGCCCGTCGGTGTGGGCCGGATCGCCCGACACCCCGCACTTGTCCGCCATCAGCGCGAGCAGGTCCCGCTGCCCCCACGACCATTCGGGGTCGAGCCCGAGCAGCACGCGCGGGTCCCGGGCCTCGAAGAGCCGGTAACTGCGCAGACTCTCCTCGCGGGAGGTCGCCACGGGCCCGGCAAGCCGAGCCGCCAACAGATGCGCACGCAGGGCGCCGGTGCTCAACACGCTTGAAATGCTGGCGCATTGCCACCCACCTCACCCGCAAAACCCCGAAACACCCCACAGTCGGAGTAACGCCCCGCTCCGTGCGGGCCACCCCGCCGCGGGCCGCCTAGGGCAGCAACCCCCGCAACGGGAAAGCCGCCTTGCGGGTCGCGAGGATCGCCTGGTCGAGCCGGTCGGCCGGGTCGTACCCCGCCTCCCACTCCCGGTACGCGACGGGCCACCGCCCATCGGTCATCCGCACCGGCCCCAACTGCCGCGTACGGGCGAAGACTTGCTGCCGCCACCCCTCGGGAATCACCGTCTCGGGCGCGATCTCCCGCCCGCCGGCGATGCCCACCAAGTGCGTCCACGACCGCGGCACCACGTCCACCACGGCGTATCCGCCACCGCCCAGCGCGACCCACCGGCCGTCCGCGTACGCGTGCGCGAGCTCGTGACAGGCCACCTGCACCGCGCGCTGCGCGTCCAGCGAGACCGCCAGGTGCGCGAGCGGGTCCTCGAAGTGGGTGTCCGCCCCGTGCTGGGTCACGAGGACCTGGGGCCGGAACTCCGCGAGCAGCTCCGGCACCACGGCGTGGAACGCCCGCACCCAGCCGGCGTCCCCGGTACCGGCCGGCAGAGCGACGTTCACGGCCGTCCCCTCGGCGGCCCCGTCGGCCCCGGTCTCCTCCGGCCATCCGGTCTGCGGGAACAGGGTCCTGGGGTGCTCGTGCAGCGAGATCGTCAGGACCCGCGGGTCCTCCCAGAACGCGGCCTGCACCCCGTCCCCGTGGTGCACGTCCACGTCCACGTACGCGACGCGCTCCGCGCCGAGCTCCAGCAGCCGGGCGATCGCCAGCGCCGCGTCGTTGTACACGCAGAACCCGGAGGCGGCCCCCGGCATCGCGTGGTGCAGCCCGCCCGCGAAGTTCACCGCGTGCAGGGCCTCACCGCGCCACACGGCCTCGGCGGCCCCCACCGACTGGCCCGCGATCAGCGCGGACACCTCGTGCATGCCGGCGAAGGCCGGATCGTCGACGGTGCCGAGCCCGTACGCCTGGTCGGCCGCCGCCGGATCCGCGGACGCCGCCTTGACCGCCTCCACGTAGTCCTCGCGGTGCACGAGCCGCAGCGTCGAGTCGCCGGCCCGCTTGGCCGCGACGACGTCCACGTCCCGGTCGAGCCCGAAGGCATCGACGAGGCCCCGGGTCAGCTCGAGTCTGACCGGATCCATCGGGTGCCCGGGTCCGAAGTCATACCCCGCTACCGCCGGGTCCCACATCAACTGCGCGCGGCCGCTCATGACCGCCACCGTATCGGCCCGCCCCGCCGCCGAAAGAAGGGGCGTACACGAGTGTCACCAGGACCAGCGCCATCGGCACCAGCATCGCCCCGCGATAGCTCCACGCATCCCCCAGAGCGCCCACGAGCGGCGAACCCACCAGAAAACCCACGTAGTTGAAGATATTGAGCCGCGCCACGGCGGCGTCGGACGCCCCGGGGAACATCCGCCCGGCGGCGGCGAAGGTCTGCGGCACGATCACACAGAGCCCGAGCCCCAGCAGAGTGAACCCGAGCATTCCCACCCAGGC
>NZ_JAMOLN010000211.1 GCF_024448165.1 Streptomyces longispororuber | reverse complement strand
TCTCCTTCGCCAGACGCTCGGCGCGCAAGCGCACCTCCTCCTCCGGCAGCCCGGCGTCGCAGATGATCGTCATCACGGTGCCGTCGTCCAATGACACGCGCCGCATCTGCACGCCCAACAGCGCCGGGCGCTCCGCTTCCTCATCGGACATGAGAGCTCCTCACAGGTTGGCCAACCACACGAACCCTCACGCTAGACAGAGGAGTTCGGCGTCCGGCGCAGGTCGGCGGGCGCGTCACGCGAACGAACGCCCCGGCTGCGGCAAATGCCGCGCCGTCACCCGGCGGCCGACCGCGTCGTCGTGACCGTGAACATGTCGCCGCACACCCGGACTTGGCCGTCGCGCAGCGTCAACGGGTCCGTGGAGCCGGGCGGATAGATCTTGAGCAGGTCGTGCCGGCCCCAGCAACCGGCGTCGCTGACGCCCCGGTTCACCGTGTGCAGGGTGACGTGGGCGGCGCGGCCCGGGGCGAGGGCGACGGCGGGGCCCGCCGGGCCCTCGCGCTCGGCGGGGACCCCGACGGTGCTCCCGTCGCGCTGGATCAGCGACACCCCGGGGTAGCCCTTCAGCGCGCACGCCGCGGTGCCCGTGTTCGTCAGGGCCAGGTCGTAGTAGACGTTCCCCGCCGCGCCCTGGTCCACGACCACGGACGGCTTCAGCTCCGCCGCGCCGCAGCGGGGCGTGCCGGTCGAGCCCCCGGCGGCCTGCTCCGCGGCGCCGTGTGCGACCGGCGCCCGCTCGGAGTCCGCGACGGCGGTGGCCGCGGGGCCCGCGGGGTCCCGGCCCGCCGACGCCGTGCCGCCGCAGGCGGACAGGGCCAGGACGGCCGCGCCCACGCACGCCACAGCGAGGGGAATCCTGTCTCGTACTGCATCGGACGGCTTCATGGGTAACCGCGTTCCCGCGAACGGGTATCCGAATCACCCGGTGCGCGTTCGTGCGCTCAGGGAGCCGCCTGCCGTGCCGCCTCGGCCTCGGTCTCCGCGCTGCCGGTGCGCAAGGCGCCGCCCGCGGTCTCCAGGTGGGCGCGTACGAACCACTGGAACTGCTCCAGGTCGCGCAGCTGCTCGATCAGCAGGTCCTGGGTGGCCGGATCGATGGGCCCGGTCCGGTCCACCGCCTTGCGGACGTCCTCGATGATGCCCGTGTACACGAGGTCGAGGGCGCCGAGGTGGGCCAGGGCGTCGGCGCGGCCGACGCTGTAGTCCTCCCACGAGCGGGCGGCCACGAGGGCGCCGGGGGTGCCCTGGCTGATCCCGCCGAGCGCGGCGGCCCGCTCCGCCACGTCGTCCGCCATGTCGCGGACCCGGTCGACCTGGGGGTCGATCATCTCGTGCACGGCGATGAAGTGCGGGCCGACCACGTTCCAGTGGACGTGCTTGAGCGTCAGGTGCAGATCGTTCAGGGCGTGCAGGCGCATCTGCAGGGTGTCGATCAGTTCTCCGGCCTGCTCCACGGTGAGGCCCGGGACCGTGTACTTCGGAGTGCTCCGGAGTGCCATCGTGTGTCTCCCTTCGTTCCGGTGATGCGTCCTGCCCCACTACCCCGCATGGCGCCAAGTCAACGTCGTGACCGGTTCGGATACGGAGCCGACGTCCCGGCCCGCCGTGAGCCAGCGGCACAGCGCGGTGTGCACGCCGTCGGGCAGCGCGCTGATCCGGTCGATCGCCTCCCGGTCGCCGGGCGACGGCGCGATGCCCGCCGTGGTGAGGATGGCGTTCAGCTCCAGGCGGCGCAGATCGCGCGGGTCGACGTGGCAGGGGAGCCGGTCGGCGGGGTTGGGCGGGGGCAGCAGCCAGTCGTCCTGCCGCTCCGGAGCGAGGGAGTGGAGCCGGGGCGTGGTCGTGTGCATCGAGCCCTCCTTGGCGTCTGGGTCAGCCGCGTCGGGAGGGGAGAGCGGCTGTGGGCCTTCGCCGGTTGCGGTGGTGGCCGGTTATCACCCCCATGACGTATTCGGCGGATTGTCGGCACGCGATGCCCCGTCGGGCCGGGACTGCCTTGACAGGATCACGACCACTTGTATGGTCTAGTCCAAGCAGCAACGGCCGTTCCGCTTACGGGAGTTCGCCCTGCCCTGTGCGGGGCGGATCTTCCCCTGCCCCCTTCGCGCCTCTTGGCCCCACCCTCGAGAGGCCGGCCCGGGCACGCGACCCCCCATGTTCCGCGTGCTCGGGAAGCCTGAAGTGAAGGAGTACGCATGAACGCCAGAAGGAAGACCGCCGCGCTCATCGGCGCGGCCCTGGCACCGATCGTCGCCGTCAGCCTTCCCGCCGGTTCCGCCAGTGCCCACGGATACATCTCCACCCCGCCCAGCCGTCAGGCGCAGTGCGCGGCGGGGACGGTGTCCTGCGGGGACATCACCTACGAGCCGCAGAGCGTCGAGGGCCCCAAGGGGCTCACCAGCTGCAGCGGCGGGAACAGCCGGTTCGCCGAACTCGACGACGACTCCAAGGGCTGGGTCGCCACCCCGGTCCAGCGCAGCACGGAGTTCCAGTGGAAGCTGACGGCCCAGCACGCCACCAGCACCTGGCAGTACTTCGTCGGCGGCCAGGAGATCGCCGAGTTCGACGACGGCGGCGCCAAGCCCGGCGCCACGGTCACCCACCAGGTCGACTTCGGTTCCCTGACCGGCCGGCAGAAGGTCCTCGCCGTCTGGAACATCGCCGACACCACCAACGCGTTCTACGCCTGCATCGACGTGAACGTCGGCGGCTGACGCGTCGCTCCACCCCGCACGGCGGCGCCGCGAGCCGGCCCCCACGGCACGTGCCCACGTGTCCCGGCCCGCGGCGCCGTACCCCCCACACCACCAGCGATGGGAGCGCACTCATGCGCCGCCGCACCCTCGGACTGCTGACCGCCACCGGAGCCGCCGCGACCCTCGGCCTGTTCACCCTGGCCGGACCCGCGTCCGCCGAGAAGGCCGGCACACAGGCCGACTTCATCGTCAGCCAGGCCCAGTTCGACCAGATGTTCCCGGGCCGGAACGCCTTCTACACCTACCAAGGACTCACCGCGGCACTCGACGCCTACCCGGGATTCACCGGCACGGGCAGCGACACCGTCCGCAAGCAGGAGGCCGCCGCCTTCCTCGCGAACGTCGGCCACGAGACCGGCGGCCTCGTGTACGTGGTCGAGCAGAACACCGCCAACTACCCCCACTACTGCGACAGTTCCCAGCCCTACGGCTGCCCCGCGGGCACCGACAAGTACTACGGGCGCGGACCGATCCAGCTGAGCTGGAACTTCAACTACAAGGCGGCCGGGGACGCGCTCGGCATCGATCTGCTGAACAACCCCGACCTCGTGCAGAACGACGCGGCCGTCGCCTGGAAGACCGGCCTGTGGTACTGGAACACCCAGACCGGACCCGGCACCATGACGCCGCACGACGCCATGGTCAACAGCGCCGGATTCGGCCAGACCATCCGCAGCATCAACGGCAGCATCGAATGCGACGGCGGCAACCCCGCGCAGGTCCAGAGCCGCATCGACAACTACAAGAAGTTCGCCCAGATCCTCGGCGTCGATCCCGGCGGCAACCTCAGCTGCTGAGCGGCCGCCTGGCCGTCCGGTACAGCTCGTCGATCTCCCGCGCGTAGCGTGCCATCGCCGCCGATCTGCGGACCTTCAGGGACGGCGTCAGCAGACTCTCGTCCGCGGTGAAGTCCCCGGTCAGCACCCGGAAGGCACGGATCGACTCGGCGCGGGAGACCCGGGTGTTGGCCCGGCTGATCGCCCGCCGCACGTGCCCGAGGAGCTGCTCGTCCGTCACCAGGACGGCCGGCTCCTCGGGCGTCCGGCCCTTCAGTGCCAGCCAGCTCGCCACCGCCTCCTGGTCGAGCGTGATCAGCGCGGCCACGTACGGCCGGTTGTCGCCGACGACGAGACAGCCGGAGATCAGCGGATGCCCGCGCAGCTCCTCCTCCAGCATCAGCGGGGAGATGCTCTTGCCGCCGCTGGTGATGATGATGTCCTTCTTGCGGCCGGTGATCACCAGATAGCCGTCCGGATCCAGGTGCCCCAGGTCGCCGGTGGAGAACCAGCCGTCGCGCAGCGCCTCATCGGTCGACACCGGGTCGTTGTGGTAGCCCCTGAAGACCACGTCGCCGCGGACCAGGATCTCCCCGTCCGCCGCGATCCGGACCGCGTTCCCCGGCAGCGGCCGCCCCACCGTGCCGTGCCGCACCGCCCCCACTGGCTGCGCGGTGACCGCCGCCGCGGTCTCGGTCAGTCCGTACCCGTCGTACACGGTGATCCCGCAGCCCGCGAGGAACAGGCCGAGCTCGCGGGAGAGCGGGGAGCCGCCGGACACCGCGTTGCGCACCCGGCCGCCCAGCACTGCCCGCACCTTCGCGTAGACGAGCCGGTCGTACAGGGCGTGCCGCAGCCTGAGCCGGGGCCCGGGGCCGAACCCCTGCCCGGCGGCCCGCCGCTGCTCGGCCTCCGCGTACCGGACGGCGACCCGCACCGCCCGCTCGAAGAGCGCCGCCTGCCCGCTCTGCCGGGCCTGCAACCGGGCGCTGCGGAAGAGGCGTTCGAAGATGTACGGGACCGCGTAGAGGAACGTCGGCCGGAACGCGGCCAGCGTCGGCAGCAGGACCTGCGGCGACGGATCCGGCTGGAACGCGACGTTGACCCCCTCCCGCACCGAACTGATCACCACGACCAGCCCGTAGCAGTGCGCGAGCGGCAGGAACGCCACCAGGGACGGGTCCTCGCCGGGCGCCGCGAGCAGGCTGCCCCAGCCCGCCGCGAGGGTGTCGCACTCGGCGGCCATGTTCGCGTGCGTGAGGACACAGCCCTTGGGGCGGCCGGTCGTGCCGGACGTGTAGCAGATCAGCGCGGTGTGCTCGGGGCGCACGGCGGCGCGCCGCGCGTGCACCAGCGCGTCGTCGACGTCCGCCCCGTCGGCCATGAGCGTGTCGATGCAGCCCCGGTCCAGCTGCCACAGCCGGGTCAGCGGGCTGTGCGGTCCGTGCGCCGCGGCCACCGTCATGGCGTGGTTCTCGTTCTCCACGAAGCAGCCGATCGCGCCCGTCTCCTGGAGGATGTGGCGCACCTGCTCCGTGGAGGAGGTCGGATACACGGGGACGACGACCGCGCCCACCGCCCACAACGCGTAGGCGGCCAGCGTCCACCCGTACCGGGTGCGGGACATGACCGCCACCGGGTCCCCGAACTCCACGCCGTGCGCCAGCAGCCCTCTGGCCACCGCAAGGACCTCGTCCGCGAACCGGCCCGCCGTGATCGGCCGCCACTCCCGCCCAGGACCGGGAAGGGAGAACTGGACGCGGTCCGGGCTGTGCGCGGCCGTGACGAAGACCGAGTCCGCGAGCCCGCCCGACGCCAACGGCATCGTCAGACGGGGCACTTCGAGTTCCTGCATGGTTCAGCTCTCTGCCAACGGTGTGCGAAGGGGGGCGCAGCCCGGCAACGTACCCGCGCGCGAGATCTTTTCGGAGCGCGGACAGGTGACGATCCGGACACGGTGCCGCGTGGGGGTCAACGCGCGTCCACCGCCGGCGAATTCCCAGGCCACCGCCTCCGGTGCGCGCCCGCGGGGACCGATGGGCGATGATGAGGCCCTGCCCTGTGGGCAGTTGATCGGTCAGTGGTCGGCGCGAATCGGTGAGGGTCTCTGCTGGTGGACGATGCGGTTGAGTTGGCGGACATGATCGCGCAGCTGCGCCGGGAGCTCGGCCGGGCGATGACGGACGGCGCGGACGCCGACCTGCGGTTCCGGGCGGAGCGGGTGGAACTGGAGCTGACGGTCGGGGTGGAGCGCACCCGGGAGCCCGGCGTGAAGGTGCGGTTCTGGGTGTTCGACGCGACGGCCGCGGCGCGCCGCTCGGCCACCACCACGCAGCGGCTCACGCTGACGCTGCAGCCCGTGACGGCGGACGCGCCGGACGCTCCGGCGCTGATCTCCGGTGACGAACTGCCCGGCGAGGACTGATGGCGGCCCACACCGCCGACGGCCTCGACGCACACCGGATAGCGGAGGTGATCGTCACCGGCGCGGCGGGCACCCGGCGGCGCGGCTCCGGCTACCGGATCGGCGACACCGCCGTCCTGACCGCCTGCCACGTGGTCGCCCAGGCGGCCGACGTCCAGCTGCGGTTCGACGCCGACCGGCCGGGACAGTGGACGGCGGCCGCCACGGTGGCCTGGTCGGACGGCGGCTGTGACCTCGCCGTCCTGGAGTTCACCCCGCCGTCGGGCGCCGCCCCGGTCGCCCCGGCCCGGTTCGGCCGCGTCGACGACGAACGGCACGCCGTCGTCGGGGTGCACGCCGCCGGGTTCCCGCTGTGGAAGCGGCGCCGGGCCCCGGACGGACGGCAGTTCCGCGAGCTGCACCAGGCGGACGGCACCGTCGCCGCCCTGTCCAACCTGCGGACCGGCACCCTGGAGATCACGGTGCCGGTGGCCGCGGCCGACCCCGATCCGGCCGTGTCGCCCTGGTCGGGGATGTCCGGCGCCGCCGTGTGGGCCGGCACCCGCATCGTCGGCGTCGTCGCCGAGCACCACCGCGGCGAAGGACTCGGCCGGCTGACCGCCGTACGCGTCGACCACGCGCTGCGGCGGGCCACCGATGAGCACCGCGCACGGCTCGCCGGTCTGCTGCGGATCACCGAGGCCGAGCCCCTCCTGGACGTGGGACCCCGGCCGGAGCCCACGGCCGCGAAGGTCATCGGACTGCCGGTCACCCACGGCCTCGAACTCTTCAAGGACCGCGTCGAGGTGCGCGAGGCGATCGGCCGGCACCTCGCCGACCCCGCCGTGCGCATGGTGACCGTCACCGGCCGTCGCGGCATGGGCAAGAGCGCCGTCGCGGCCAAGGTCATGGAACTGCTCGAACGCGGCGAATGGCCCGGCCAGCTGCACGCCCCCGCCCCGGCGGGCCTGGTGAACCTGAGCACGCGGACCGCCGGGGTCTCCCTGGAGCGGATCTACCTCGACTGCGCGCGCGTCCTCGGCCCGGCCGACGAGGCACGGCTGCTCGACGTCTGGGCCACCGACCGGCCCGTCGAGGACAAGATCGGCGAGCTGTTCGCCGCGATGGGCGACCGGCTCGTCGTGATCCTCGTCGACAACTTCGAGGACCGGCTCCAGGACGACGGCACGCTCGCCGACGGCGACGAACTCGCCGTCTTCCTCGACTGCCTCTTCCGGGCCCGCGCCACACCCCGCCTCCTCGTCACCTCCCAACTGCCCCTGCGGCTCGCGCCCGAACTGCGCCGGTTCGCCGTCGAGGTCCCCCTCACCGACGGACTGCCGCCCGCCGAGTCCGTGGCCCTGCTGCGCGAACTCGACCAGGACGGCGGCCTCGGCGTCGCCGGACTCGACGACGAGGAACTGCTGCGCGCCTCCGTGCACGTCCACGGGGTGCCGCGCGCCCTCGAACTCCTCGTCGGCGCCCTGGCCGAGGACGCCGCGACCCTGCCCACGCTCCAGGACGTCCTCGCCGACTTCACCCTCCGCGGCGACGTCGTCGCGGGCCTCGCCCAGGACCGCTACGCGCGCCTCGGCCCCGACGAACGCACCGTCCTGAACGTCCTCGCGGTGCTGCGCACACCGGTGCCGCGGGAAGCGGTCGACAGCATCGTGGCCGCCGTCGCCCCCGGCATCGACGTCACCCGGGCCCTCACCCGGCTGCTGCGCGTCCACATGCTGTCCGTGGACCGGGCCCGCCGCACCTTCGCCCTGCATCCGATGGACGCCGACCTCGCGTACGGATCGATGGACCCGGCCGGCGCCGCGGGCCGGCAGACCGTGGAGCGGCACGCGGCCGACTGGTACGCGAGCGTCGCCGTCCCCCGGGAGCAGTGGCGGGGGCCCGACGACGTACATGCTCAGCGGCGCGAGTTCGGCCACCGGATCCGGGCCGGGGACATGAACGGCGCCGCCCTGGTGCTCGGGGCGATCAGCGAGTGGATGGTCGCGCACGGGTCCGTCCTCGCGGCCATCTCGATGCATCTGACCCTGGAGGGCAAGGTGACCGACGACCAGGCACGGCTCGCCCATCTCATCGGCCTCGGCCGGGCCCGGCTGCGCGGCGGCCCGCTCACCGAAGCGGCCGACCTGTGCGCACGGGCGGCGGAACTCGCCGAACGGACCGGCGACCGCGAGGCGTTGCAGCAGGCCCTGTTCGGCCTCGGCGACGCCTACCGCCAGCTGGGCCGCCTCGACGCCACGGTCGGCCCGCTCGACCGGGCCGCCGCACTCGCCCTGGAGCGGGGCGACGTCGAGCGCGCCGAACACGCGCTGCTGAGCCTGAGCCTCGCCCACAGCTACCTCGGCGACGGCCCGGCCGCCCTGGCCGGCGCGGACCGGCTCCGCGACCTCGCCCTGGCCCGCGCCGACGCACTCACCGAGGCCAGGGCCTGGAACGCGCGCGCCGTGTCCCTGCTGGTCCTCGGCCGCTGGGACGAGGTGATGGCCGCGGGCGACGAGGCCGTCCGCGCCTACCGGGAGTCCGGCATCCAGGAGGCCACGGACCTCGCACTCAACGCGAAGGCGCTGGCCCTGCTCGCCCTCGACCGCACCGACGAGTCCCTGGCGACGTTCGGCGCGGCACTCGACGCGGCGTCGGCGATGCAGAACCCGCGCACCGAGGGCGTCGTCCTGCACAACACGGCCTGGGCCCACTGGACCGCGGGCGACCACGCGACGGCCGCCGGGACGGCCGAACGGGCCGCCGCGTCCCTGGAGTTGGCCGGTGCCACGGAGGCCGGCGCCGCGCGGGACCTCGCCGAAGCGGCCCGCGCCCACGCGTCGTCCGACCCGCGGGCCGCCGCCGACGCCCTGGACCGCGCGGCCCGCGGCGTCGACCGCAACGCGGAGCTGGCCCGCCCCGCCTGGCTCGTGGCGGAGGCGGCGCGGCTGCGGACCGGGACGTGACCGCGGACGTCAGCCGGTCCAGGACCAGTCGGCGACCTCCGGCAGGTCGGTGCCGTGCGCGCGGATCCACGCGTGGTGCCGGGTCCGGGCGTCGGCCATGGCCTGACGGACCCCCGCCGCCCGGACCGCGAGGCCGGGCACCCGGTCGACGACGTCCATGACCAGGCGGTACCGGTCCAGGTCGTTGCGGACGACCATGTCGAACGGCGTGGTCGTCGTCCCCGACTCCTTGTAGCCGCGGACGTGGAGGTGTTCGTGGCCGCCCCGGCGGTACGCGAGGCGGTGGATCAGCCACGGATAGCCGTGGTAGGCGAAGATCACCGGCCGGTCGGCGGTGAACAGCGCGTCGTACTCGAAGTCGGGCATGCCGTGCGGGTGTTCGTCCCGGGGCATGAGCCGCGCCATGTCGACGACGTTGACGACCCGGACCGCGAGCTCCGGCAGGTGCGTGCGCAGCAGGCCCGCCGCCGCGAGGACCTCCTGCGTCGGCACGTCGCCCGCGCAGGCCAGGACGACGTCCGGCTCCCGGGAGCCGTCCTCGGTGCCCGCCCACTCCCAGATCCCGGCGCCGCGCGCGCAGTGGGCGCGGGCCTCGTCCAGGGACAGCCAGTCGTAGCAGGGCTGTTTGCCCGCCACGACGACGTTGACGTAGTCACGGCTGTGCAGGACGTGCTCGGCCACCGAGAGCAGCGTGTTGGCGTCCGGCGGCAGATAGACGCGGACGACGTCGGGGCTCTTGTTCAGGACGTGGTCGACGAAGCCGGGGTCCTGGTGCGAGAAGCCGTTGTGGTCCTGGCGCCACACGTGCGAGGTCAGCAGGTAGTTGAGGGAGGGCACGGGCGCCCGCCACGGCAGCCGCCGCGCCGTGCCGAGCCACTTGATGTGCTGGTTGACCATCGAGTCGACGATATGGACGAACGCCTCGTAGCAGGAGAACAGGCCGTGCCGCCCGGTCAGGTTGTACCCCTCCAGCCAGCCCTGGCAGAGGTGTTCGGACAGCACCTCCATCACCCGGCCGTCGCGGGACAGGTGCTCGTCGGTGGCCACGGTCCGCTCCTGCCAGGCCTTCCCGGTCGCGTCGAAGAGGGCGCCCAGGCGGTTGGAGGCGGTCTCGTCGGGGCCGACGACCCGGAAGTCGCGGCGGTCCGCGGTGTCCCGCATCACCTGCGCGAGGAGGCCGCCGAGGACCCGGGTCGGCTCGTGGAGCGTGCTGCCGGGCTTGTCCACGGGGACGGCGAACCGCTCCAGCGGGGCGACCGGCAGCGCCCGGGTGAGCAGGCCGCCGTTGGCGTGCGGGTTCGCGCCGGGCCTGCGGTCGCCCTCGGGGACGTGCGCGAGGACCTGCGGCACGGGGCGGCCGGCGGCGTCGAAGAGCTCGCCGGGGCGGTAGGAGCGCAGCCACGCCTCCAACTGCCGCAGGTGCGCGGGGTTCTCGCGGACACCGGAGAGGGGGACCTGGTGGGAGCGCCACGTCCCCTCGACGGGTGTGCCGTCGACCGTGGTGGGGCCCGTCCAGCCCTTCGGCGTGCGCAGCACGATCACCGGCCACCGCGGTCGCGTGCCGCCGCCCGACGTGCGGGCCTCGTGCTGGATCTTGGCGATGCGGTCCAGTGCCCGGTCAAGGGCGGCCGCCAGGTCCTGGTGGACGCGCAGCGGGTCCCTGCCGGTGACGTGGAGCGGTTCGTGGCCCAACCCCTTCAGCAGGGAGTCCAGTTCGGCGTCGGGGAGCCGGGACAGCACCGTCGGGTTGGCGATCTTGTAGCCGTTGAGGTGGAGGATCGGCAGGACCGCTCCGTCGTGGACCGGGTCGAGGAACTTGTTCGCGTGCCAGGAGGTGGCGAGCGGGCCGGTCTCCGCCTCGCCGTCCCCGATGACGCAGGCGACCAGCAGGCCGGGGTTGTCGAGGGCGGCGCCGTAGGCGTGCGCCAGGGAGTAGCCCAGTTCGCCGCCCTCGTGGATGGAGCCCGGGGTCTCGGGCGCCACGTGGCTGGGCACCCCGCCGGGGAAGGAGAACCGGCGGAACAGCCGCGCCATGCCGGCGGCGTCCCGCGTGACGTCCGGGTAGGTCCGCGTGTAGCTGCCGTCCAGCCACGCGCCCGCGAGGACGGCCGGGCCGCCGTGGCCCGGACCCCACACGCACAGGGTGTCCAGGTCGCGTTCCTTGACGACCCGGCCGAGGTGGGTGTGCAGCAGGGTGAGGCCGGGCGAGGTGCCCCAGTGGCCGAGCAGGCGCGGCTTGATGTCCTCGGGGACCAGCGGCCGGGTCAGGAGCGGGTTGTCGAGCAGGTAGATCTGGCCCGCCGCGAGGTAGTTCGCGGCCCGCCAGTGCGCGTCGAGTGCGGTCAGCTGGTGCTTCGACAGGGCCTTGGCCATGGGGATCTTCCTTCCGGGTGTCGCCGGGGTCGTCGGTGTTCGGGCCTGACACGGGTGCCCACGCTGCCACCGGGCCACCGGGCCGCAGGAGGGGCGAACCGGTCCCGTCGCGGGAGCCGCCCGGCCCGGGCCGGCGCACGGCGCGTCCGACCGGCGGGCACACCGGGCCGCATCACATCCCGGCGGGCTGTCGCGTCGAACGGACAGCACGATCCCGACCCACCACGACACAGGAGCCCACCATGGAAGCCCGTCTCGACCTCTTCGGCAGCCCGCTCGCCGGCACGTTCATGAAGCACCTCGCCTCCGCCGGGCGGGTGCTCCAGGGCGGGGCCGTGCCCGCCGCGACCCAGGAGCTGGTGAACCTGCGCACCAGCCAGATCAACGGCTGCGGCTTCTGCACCGACATGCACACCAAGGAGGCGGTGCGTGCGGGCGAGGACCCGACGCGGCTGCACCTCGTCGCGACCTGGCGGGAGGCCACGGTGTTCACCGACGCCGAGCGGGCCGCACTCGAACTGGCCGAGCAGGGCGCCCGGCTGGCGGACGCCGCGGGCGGTGTCACCGACGAGGCCTGGCAGAACGCGGCGAAGCACTACGACGAGGCGGGGCTCGTCGCCCTCGTGTGCCAGATCGCCGCCATCAACGCCTTCAACCGCCTCAACGTCCTCACCCGGCAGCCCGCCGGTGACTACGTGCCGGGCATGTTCGGCTGACGGCTACGGCTGACGGCTTGGACTGACGGCTTCCGCCGGCGGCCGGACGGCATCCGGGTGGGGCGCACCGGACCCGGCACGGGGACCACTCGGCCCCTGCCCGGCGCGCCCCGCCGGGGTGACGCTGGAAGGCGACGGGAAACGGACGGGCCAGGGTGGCCGCCCCGGCGCCCGGCGGACCGCCGCCACCCGGAGGAGGTCCGACGATGACCACGAGCACGACGCCGCGCCTGGGACAGGCCCTGCCTGCCGTCCACCGCGGTCAGTTGATGCGTGTCGCCCGCCAGGTGAGTTTCCCGGCGGGCACCCGGCTGTTCGAGGAGGGCGGGCACGCCGACCGGTTCTGGATCGTCCGCACCGGAACCGTCGCCCTCGACCTGCGCGTGCCGGGCCGCCGCGCGGCCGTCGTCGAGCACCTCGGCTTCGGCGAACTCGTCGGTTGGTCCTGGCTGTTCGAGCCGTACGTGTGGCAACTCGGCGCCGAGGCCGTCACGCCACTGCGCGCCCACGAGTGCGACGCGGCGGTGGTGCGTGAACTGTGCGTGCAGGACCAGGAGTTGGGCCGGGAGCTCGGGCTCTGGGTGGGCAAGGTGCTCGCCCACCGGCTGCAGGCGGCCCGGGTCCGGCTCCTCGACCTGTACGCGCCCTACGGCAGCGGGTTCACGTGAGCCGTGGCGTCCGAGTAATCGCTTGGATTTTCCAAGCGACCCCGTTACGCTCCCACGTCATGATCACCACCAGGGACGACGGCTATGTACTCAGCACCGACCCGGACCGGATCGACGTCGACCGGGTGCACCACTGGCTCTCCACGGACGCCTTCTGGGCGCTCGGCCGCAGCCGTGAGACCGTCGAGCAGTCGATCCGCGCCTCCCTCAACTTCTCCGTCCACGACCCTGCCGGAGCGCAGGCCGCGTACGCGCGTGTGGTCACCGACCTGGCGACCTTCGCCTGGCTCTGCGACGTCTACGTGGCTCCCGCGCACCGCGGCAAGGGGATCGGCACCTGGCTCGCGGGCGCCGTCCGCGACCACCTCGCCCCGTACCGCCTCAAGCGCTTCCTGCTTGCCACGCTCGACGCGCACGAGGTCTACGCGAAGGCCGGCTTCGTGCCCGTGCCGGACCCGGAGCGCCTGATGATCCTGAAGACGGAATGACCGAGGAGGCCCTGGCCGGTGCGTGCCAACGGTCCACGGGGCAGGCCGACTTCAGGGATACTGCGTCACACGAGGAGACCTACCACGGAGGCAGTTGAAGGTCGATGGCCGACACCGCGAAGGTTCTCCTGGTGGACGACCGCGAGGTCAGCCTGCACGCGTGGGAGGCGGCCCTCGAACCGCTCGGTGTCCCGACGGTGCGCACCGACAACGGCGACGACGCCATGAAGATCGCCCTGCGCGGCGGCATCGGGCTGATCCTGCTCGACGTGCGGATGCCCGGCATCAGCGGTCTGGAGGTGGCCGCCTACCTCAGCCGGCTCGATCAGACCCGGCACATCCCCATCATCCTCGTCACCGGCATAGGGACCAGCGCCCTCGCCCGCACCGCGATCGAGCTGGGCGTCGCAGACCTGCTCGTGAAGCCGGTCGACCCCTGGCTCCTACGGGTCAAGGTGAACTACCTCCTGAACGTGGCCGAGCGCACCGCCGACGTCCCCTGAGACCCGCCCCCACCTGGGGCGGAGCGGATCGGTCAGGAATCGAGAAGCGCGGCTCCCACCCGGCCCTTAGCGTGGCAGTCATGGGCATCAACCGTCATCACGGACGAACCGCCGCATGCCGGACCTATCTCCGTTCCGTGAACGAAACGATCCCGTCGCCCGCCACGACTTCAGGAGAGACCATGAGCGAATCGTCCGTCCAGGGAATCAAGACCGTTCTGCACCCGGTGTCCGACCTGGCGAAGGCCAAGGGCGTGTACGCGGCCCTGCTCGGCGTGGCACCGCAGGTCGACGACAGCTACTACGTCGGCTTCGAGGTCGCCGGGCAGCACATCGGCCTCGTACCGGGCGGCGGTCCGCAGGCCATGACCGCGCCGGTCGCCTACTGGCACGTACCGGACATCGAGGCGAAGCTGGCCGAGGTGACGGCCGCGGGCGGCGTGGTGAAGGAGCCCGCGCACGACGTCGGCGGCGGCCGGGTCGTGGCCACCGTCACCGACCCCGACGGCAACGTCCTCGGGCTGCTCCAGGACCGCTGAACCCCCCGCTGCGCCCCGCCGCCCGGACACCGATCCGGAAAGCAGGGGCGCGGCGGCCTGTTTTCGCCGAGACTTGCCACGACCAGGCGCCCGCCGACCAGATGGAGAACCGACGGACATGGCCAAGAGGACGACCGCGCAGGCGCCCGAGCCGCATGCTGCCGACAGCCACGACCTGATCCGCGTGCACGGCGCGCGGGTGAACAACCTCAAGGACGTCAGCGTCGAGATCCCCAAGCGCCGCCTCACGGTGTTCACCGGTGTCTCCGGTTCGGGCAAGAGCTCGCTGGTGTTCAGCACGATCGCCGCGGAGTCGCAGCGGATGATCAACGAGACGTACAGCGCGTTCGTCCAGGGCTTCATGCCCACGCTCGCGCGGCCCGACGTCGACGTGCTCGAAGGTCTGACGACCGCGATCATCGTCGACCAGCAGCGGCTCGGCGCCGACCCCCGCTCCACCGTCGGCACGGTCACCGATGCCAACGCGATGCTGCGGATCCTCTTCAGCCGGCTCGGCAAGCCGCACATCGGCCCGCCCAGCGCCTACTCCTTCAACACCGCCTCCGTGCGGGCCAGCGGCGCCATCACGGTGCAGCGCGGCAACAAGACGAAGGCGCAGAAGGCGACCTTCGAGCGGACCGGCGGCATGTGCACGCGCTGCGAGGGCCGCGGCTCGGTCTCCGACATCGACCTCACGCAGCTCTACGACGACTCCAAGTCACTGGCCGAGGGCGCCTTCACCATCCCCGGCTGGAAGTCGGACAGCCAATGGACCGTGCAGGTCTACGCCCAGTCCGGCTTCGTCGACCCGGACAAGCCGATCCGCAAGTACACCAAGAAGGAGCTGCAGGCCTTCCTCTACGGGGAGCCGACGAAGGTCAAGGTCAACGGGGTCAACCTCACCTACGAGGGCCTGATCCCCAAGATCCAGAAGTCGTTCCTGTCCAAGGACAAGGAGGCGATGCAGCCGCACATCCGGGCGTTCGTGGAGCGCGCCGTCACCTTCACCACCTGTCCCGAGTGCGACGGCACCCGGCTCAGCGAGGGCGCCCGCTCCTCGAAGATCAAGAGGATCAGCATCGCCGACGCCTGCGCGATGGAGATCCGGGACCTCGCCGAGTGGGTCCGCGGTCTGACGGAGCCGTCGGTGGCGCCGCTGCTGACCGCGCTGCAGCAGACCCTCGACTCGTTCGTGGAGATCGGCCTCGGCTACCTCGCCCTCGACCGCCCCTCGGGCACGCTCTCCGGCGGCGAGGCGCAGCGCGTCAAGATGATCCGCCACCTCGGCTCCGCGCTCACCGACGTCACGTACGTCTTCGACGAGCCGACCAGCGGACTGCACCCGCACGACATCAGCCGGATGAACGACCTGCTGCTGCGCCTGCGGGACAAGGGCAACACGGTGCTCGTCGTGGAGCACAAGCCGCAGACCATCGCCATCGCCGACCACGTCGTCGACCTCGGCCCCGGCGCCGGCAGCACCGGTGGCACCGTCTGCTTCGAGGGCACGGTCGACGGACTGCGCGGCAGCGACACCGTCACCGGCCGGCACCTCGACGACCGGGCCGCCGTCAAGGACACCGAGCGCAAGCCCACCGGCACCCTGGAGGTCCGCGGCGCCACCGCGCACAACCTCCAGGGCGTCGACGTCGACATCCCGCTGGGCGTCCTCACCGTGGTCACCGGTGTCGCGGGCTCCGGCAAGAGCTCGCTCGTGCACGGCTCGATCCCGCCCGGCGAGGGCGTCGTCTCCGTCGACCAGAGCGCGATCAAGGGCTCCCGGCGCAGCAACCCGGCGACGTACACCGGGCTGCTCGAACCGATCCGCAAGGCGTTCGCCAAGGCCAACGACGTGAAGCCCGCCCTGTTCAGCGCCAACTCCGAAGGCGCCTGCCCGACGTGCAACGGCGCGGGGGTCATCTACACCGACCTGGCGATGATGGCCGGCGTCGCCACGGTCTGCGAGGACTGCGAGGGCAAGCGGTTCGAGGCGTCGGTCCTGCAGTACCGGCTCGGCGGCAAGGACATCAGCGAGGTTCTCGCGATGTCGGTGGCCGAGGCGGAGGAGTTCTTCGGCGCGGGCGACGCCCGGCTCCCGGCCGCGCACAAGATCCTGGAGCGGCTCGCCGACGTCGGCCTCGGCTACCTCAAGCTGGGCCAGCCCCTCACCACGCTCTCCGGCGGCGAGCGACAGCGGCTCAAGCTGGCCGTGCACATGGCCGACAAGGGCGGCGTCTACGTCCTCGACGAGCCGACCACCGGCCTGCACCTCGCCGACGTCGAGCAGCTCCTCGGCCTGCTGGACCGGCTGGTCGACGCCGGCAAGTCGGTGATCGTCGTCGAGCACCACCCGGCGGTCATGGCGCACGCCGACTGGATCATCGACCTCGGCCCCGGAGCGGGCCACGACGGCGGCCGGATCGTCTTCGAGGGCACCCCCGCCGACCTCGTCGCCGACCGCTCCACCCTGACCGGGGAGCACCTGGCCCGGTACGTCGGAGCGTGACCGCGGCCCCCGGGACCAGGGGTGGTTCCGGGGGCCGACCTGCCCGTATGACAGAGTCGGCGCTCACGACCGGCATACGTACGGGGGAGCGGTGACGGACGACGGGACCAGGGCCACGTGGGGCCTGATGATGTCGCATCTGCAGGGCGGGCTCGGCGGGGTCCGCTGGGCGACCCGGTCGGTCGGGCACGTGATCGGCACCCGGCAGGAGGCGGCGCAGGCCCTGCACCGCCACGTCCTCGCCTTCGAGCCGAAGCACCCGCTGAACGTGGTGCGCCGGACCGTCTACGAGGACGGTGACGGCTATCTGGTGATCGCGGAGGGCCTCACCCAGACCTTCGAGTACGGGTTCCGGCTC
>NZ_JAMOLN010000210.1 GCF_024448165.1 Streptomyces longispororuber | reverse complement strand
GGGGGCGGGCAGGAAGCCGTGGGCGCGCAGCCCGCTCTCCTGCCGGGCGAGCAGGTCGAGGCGGTCGGCGGACAGGTCGGGGTGGAGGGTGCGGTGGGTGCCGGGCCGGTACGCCCCGGCGACGCCCTCGGCGCCCGCGCCGGTCTCGGCGCCGAGGATGCGGGCGACGTCGCCGGGGTGGCCGGCGGCCCAGTCGGCGGCGCGCAGCAGCACGGCCAGGAACCGGTCGACGAGGTCCGGGTGGTCGTCGAGGAGGCGCTGGTGGACGGTGATGGGCCGCGGCGTGCCGTTGTTGACGCGGTGCGTGCGGTCCGGCAGCTCGTCGAGTTCGACGGCGACCCGGGCGCCGGCGCGGCGGGCCGCCTCGACGGCGAGGGCGCCCTTGACGTAGACCGCGTCGACGTCGCCGCGGCGCAGCGCGGCCAGTTCCGCCGCCCACTGCCCGTCGTGCCCGTCGGCGGGTACGTCGACGCGGCGCACGTCGTCGGGGCCGAGTCCGGCGGAGGCGAGGACGCCGTCGAAGCCGCGCAGCGCCATGGCCCGCCAGAAGTCGATGGCGATGGCGTGCCGGGGCACCGCCACGCGCAGGCCGCGCAGCGCGTCGGCGTCGCGGACGGGGCTGTCGGGCCGGACGAGGACCGCCTGGCGTTCCTCGATCCAGGTCAGCCCGATGAGCCGGGTCTCCTCGCCGCGCGAGCGGGCCCACAGGGCGGGCACGTTGCCGCCCTCGCGGAACAGTCCGGGCAGGGCGTGCGTGTAGTGCGTCTGCCGGTCGACGTCGGGCGCGGCGTCCTGCAGGGAGCGGACCGCGATGCCGTCGGCGGCGAACTCCTCGGCCAGCCAGTGCCGGTCGGCGGCGATGCCGGTGGCCGTGGGCACGGGACAGCGGGTGAACCAGAGGGTGTCAGGGGTGGTGCGGGTGGCGGTGTGCGCGGGCATGGCGGATCCCGGGTGTCAGGAGTGTGCGCGGGCGTGGGCGTGCGTGGGCCGGCGGAGACCGCCGGGCGGGGCACGGGGAGAGGTCGTACGGCGCTGCGCGTCAGGCGCGGCGGCGACAGGAGGTGCTGCTCACGCGGCCGAGGTCGATGTGCCGGCGCAGCGTGAACCCGAGCGTGACCAGGGGGACGGCGGGCGCGGCACGGTCGATGCGACGGCGCATGGCGCGGCTCCCCTCTCTGGCCCGGGCACGGGTGGTGCGGTGACGTGCCGTGGTGCGGTGACGTGCTGGTGGCGGCAGCGTGCCACGGCTGGTGAGGACCCGGCAAGCTGCTTCCCATCATGTGGGAATGAGTGTGAACGCACTGTTGCGGAGCAGGATTTGGCGCCCCTTCCACTGCCGTAATGTGGGAGATCAAGTCGTCGTCCGACCTGGGGGCCGCCGTGACCGACCACCTCGCCGATGCCGCCCGTCCGGCCCGTGCGCCGGCCGGCGCCCAGGCGGTGCGCCGGGCGCTCGACGTGCTGCACTGCTTCCACGACAACGGGCCGGACCTGAGCGCGTCGGACCTGGCGCGGCGTCTGGAGCTGCCGGTGTCCACGGCGCACCGGCTCGCCCGCACCCTGCTGGCCGCCGGTTTCCTGGAGCAGGACTTCCGCACCGCCCGCTACCGGCTCGGCCCTGCGGTCACCGAGCTGGGCCGGCTCTCGTACCACCAGCGGGGTCTGCATCTGGCGGCGCCCGAACTCGCCGATCTGGCCGAACGCACGGGCGCGACGGCCGACTTGGCGCTGCGCAGCGGCCCGTACGCGGTGATCGTGGCGGGCGGCTCGGTCACGCCGAAGGTGGGCCTGCGCCGACCGCTGCACTCGACGGCGCTCGGCAAGGTACTGCTCGCCTGGCCGCGGCCCGGCGACGGCGACCTCGCCGCACTGCCGCCGCTGCACGCCTTCACGGACCGCACGATCGTCGAACGGGAGGTGCTGGAGCGGGAGTTGACGCGGGTCCGGGCGGCCGGGCACGCCCGGAACGACGGCGAGTCCGCGCACGGGGTGCGCACCCTCGCGGTCCCGGTCCTCGACCACGCGGAGCACGCCCGCTTCGCCCTGGCGGTGCGGGCCACGCCGGACCTGATCACGGACGCGCGGGAGTCCTGGTTCCTGGAGCGGGCCCGGGCCTGCGCCCGGGCCCTCGAAGTGCTGCTGCTCCCGCCGGGCGAGCGCAGGGCCCCGGCGTAGCCCGGGTCAGTGGTGCGGCGCGTCGTAGTCCGGGATCGACCCGTCCGCCTTCTTCACCAGGAACAGCCCCGCCATCCCCATGTCCGAGTGACTCTGGACGTGGCAGTGGTACATCCAGGCCCCGGCGCCGACGCCCTCGCCCGCGATGATCTGGAAGCCGAAGGAGTCGGCCGGGCCGCAGATCTTGTTGTCGAGGACCTGACTGGGGTCGTCGGGTCCGGTGAGCATGCCCGTGCGGTTGTCCGCCCAGCGGTGACCGTGCATGTGGAACGTGTGGTAGTACTCGCCGTGCGTGATCATCACGATCTCGACCCGATCGCCCACCGTGGCCTCGAAGTTGGGCGCTTCGTGGGCAGCCTTGTTGTTGATCGTCATGTCGTTGAAGACGATCGTGAACGTCTTGCCGGGGTCGGGCAGGATGTCGCCCTTGCGGCGCACGATCACGGGTCCGTAGAGGCCCTTGCGGATGCCGCCGGTGCCGTGGTCGGTGCCCACCACGTGGTCGTGGTAGTGCCAGTAGCCCGCCGTGCCGGGGCGCCAGGTGCCGTCCTTGCGGCGGCCCGGGGCATGGGTGCGCCAGGTGTAGGTGCGGGTGCCGCCGGGCTCGACGTGGCTGCGGTTCATCCGGGTGCCGTCGCTGGAGATCTCGTAGTCCATGCCGTGGACGTGCAGGCTGGCGTCGGCGTCCGTGAGGTTCTCGAACTCGATGTGCAGCGTGTCGCCCTCGTTGAGCTCGATGAGCGGGCCGGGGACCGACGCCTTGCCCTTCTCGAAGCCGTAGCCGAGCTGCCCGTCCGCGAGCTTCTCCGCGTACATCTTGATCCGCTTGACCTCGCCGCCCGCCGGCGCGGTGCGCGGCGGGGTGTCGGCGCCCAGCGCCGCCGGGGCCGACGCCCCGATGGACAACGATGTCACGCCGGCGGTCGCCGCCACGGCGCCACCGATCAGCATGCGGCGGCTGAGCGCCCGTCTGTCCTGGTCGCTCGCCTTGTCACTCGCCCTGTCACTCGTCTGATCCGGTCCGTCGTGCTCCGTCACGGCCAACTCCCCACCCTCGTACGGGCTTTCACGTCGCGCTGTGCACCGTAGCCAGAGGATCTTCGTTTATCCACACTCAGGACAAAGTTTGTGCCATTGCGGTCCAACCTATTGGCGAGCCATGAAAAGAGGTCTAGCTTCATCCGCGCTGTTGCTGTGTCCGATGAGGGGTGGGTGAACACATGCGGCGGTTACCGCATCAAAAGCCGTTGCCCGTACGAGAGTTCAGAGCGAGCAGGCGCAGACGCGCCCGGGTCTGGGCGGTGGGAGTAGCCACCACCGCCGTGGCCGCCGGGCTGCTCAGCGGTCCGGCCGCCAGCGCGCGACCGGCGCCCGAACCAGGCCTGACAACGATGTCCCTTCCGTCGCCGCCCGGCGGCGCCAACGTGCGGGTCCTGGTGTTCTACGGGTCCGCGGCCGGCGGTGACGAGTCGCCCCTGGTGAACGCGGGCATCGAGGCCATCGAGAAGATCGGTCTTTCGGGGCCCGCCGGTCAGCGGTTCACGATCACCGCGACCGACGACGCGTCCGTCTTCACCAACGCCACCAAGCTGGGCCGGTTCAACTCCGTCGTGTTCCTGACCGGCGGGGGCGACGTCCTCGACCCGGACCAGGAGGCGGGCCTCGAGACGTACATGGAGGCCGGCGGCGGTTTCGTCGGCATCCACGACGCCGCGCGCGCCGAGCCGTACTCGGACTGGTTCACCGGTCTGGTCGGGGCCCGGCCCGCCGCCTCCTCGCCGACCGACGTGCAGCGCGCGACGGTCGAGGTCGGCGACCGGCAGCATCCGGCGACGAAGGACCTGCCGGTGCAGTGGAAGCGCCCCGACCAGTGGCTGAACTGGGTGAAGAACCCGTCCGGCGACGTGCACACGGTCGCGCGGGTGCGGGAGTCGACGTACAAGCCCGGTGACAGCAAGAACGGCGCGGACCACCCGGTGAGCTGGTGCCGTGACTACGACGGCGGCCGGTCCTTCTACACCGGGATGGGCGGCACCGTCGCCTCGTACGACGAGGTCGACTTCCGCGACCACCTGCGCGGCGCCCTGCTGTGGACGTCGCGGATCGTGCGCGCCGACTGCAAGGCCGCGATCAACTCCAACTACAAGGCGGAGCGCCTCACCCAGCCCAACCAGCCCGGGCAGAACGACCAGATCGGCGAGCCGCACGGCCTGGTGACGGCGCCCGACGGCCGGATCTTCTACATCGGGCGCGGCGGCGCGGACTCCTCGCAGCCGGTGATCACCGACTGGAACAACCCCGACATCGGCAAGGGCAAGGGCGAGATCCACGTCTACGACCCGAAGACCAAGAAGGTCACCCAGGCCGGCGCGCTCACCGTCTTCGGCAACAAGGGCGGCGGCGACGAACTGATCAAGGTCGAGGAGGGGCTGCTCGGGATCGAGCTGGACCCGAAGTTCGAGCAGAACGGGTGGGTGTACCTGCACTACACGCCGCACTCGGGGCTCGACCGCGACAAGCAGATGGCCGTGCGACAGGTCTCCCGCTTCACGCTCGACCAGACCACGAACAAGCTGGACATGGCGAGCGAGAAGGTGCTGCTCAAGTGGCCGGTACAGGTGCACAGTTGCTGCCACGCGGGCGGCGGGATGGCCTGGGACTCCAAGGGCAACCTGTACATCGCGACCGGTGACAACAACTCCTCGCAGTTCAGCAACGGCTACTCGGGCAACAACCCGGAGCCGAACTACAAGGGCGTCTCGTTCGCCGACGCGCGCCGCACCGCGGGCAACACGAACAACCTGAACGGCAAGATCCTGCGCATCCACCCGGAGGCCGACGGCACGTACACGCTGCCGGAGGGGAACCTCTTCACCGGGAAGGAGACCGCCGAGGGCGGCGGGAAGACGCGGGGCGAGATCTATGTGATGGGCGTCCGCAACCCGGCGCGCATCTCGGTCGACAAGAAGACCGACACGCTGTACGCGGGCTGGGTCGGTCCGGACGCCGGTGAGCCGTCGACGACGTGGGGTCCGGCGAAGTACGACACGTTCGCCGTCATCACCAAGGCGAGCAACCGCGGCTGGCCGTACTGCATGGGCAACAAGCAGCCCTACCGCGACCGCAACCTGCCGGATCCGACGAAGCCGCTCGGCTGGTACGACTGCGACCACCCGAAGAACGAGTCGCCGAACAACGACGGCCTCGTGAACCTGCCGCCGGTCACCGGCAACAACATCTGGTACTCGCCGCAGGGCGGGGCGCCGGACTATCCGCGCGACGCCAACGGCGTGCCCTCGTACAAGAAGGAGGAGGCGACGTACCTGCTGCCGTGGCTGAAGGGCGGCGGCCAGGCCGCGATGGACGGACCGCTGTACCGGTACGACGCGGCGATCCCGAACGCGGACAAGTGGCCGAGCTACTGGGACGGCAAGTGGTTCGTCGGTGACTTCTACGACTCCGACCAGCCGCGCAACGCGGTCCTCACCGACCCGAAGACGCACGGCGACGGATCGATCCCAATCCACTCCGAGTCGCTCAAGAAGATCGTCCCGATCGGGAACGACGGCATCAAGAACCTGATGGACTGGAAGTTCGGTCCCGACGGTGCGCTGTACGTCCTCGACTACGGGCGCGGCTTCTTCACCTCCGACGCCAAGTCGGCCCTGTGGAAGGTCACTTACACGGGCGGCGAGGCGACCCCGGCGGCCGATCAGCTGGCCAGGAAGGGCTGACCTCATGCGCAGACATCGCATCCACGGCCGACACAGACTCCTGACCGCGCTGCTCGGCGCCCTGCTGATGGTCCTCGGGCTCGGGGCGCTGCCCTCCGCGAGCGCGGCTCCCGCGCCCGTGGCGGCGGCCGACCAGGTGCTCACCTGGACGGCCGGCGACGACATCACGAAGTACGCGTCGGCGCCGGCGACGGCGGTCGCGGGCAAGACCACGATCGTCTTCGAGAACAGCGCGGCGACCGGCAACACGACGGGCATGCCGCACACGTTGACGTTCGACGTGTCGGACCCCGAGTACAACAACGACGTGCCGCTGAACATCCTGGCCAATCCGTTCGACGCGGAGGGCGGCAAGCACTCGGTGGAGGTCACGCTCTCCCCCGGCCGCTACCGCTTCCACTGCTCGATCCCGGGCCACGAGTCGATGCAGGGCATCCTCGTCGTCACCGACGGCGGCACCGACGACACGACGGCCCCGGAGACCTCCGCGAAGGCGGAGGGGCAGACGGACGCCGACGGCGCCTTCATCGGTTCGGCCTCGGTGAGCGTCGCCGCGACCGACGCCGGTTCGGGTGTCGACCGGATCGAGTACGCCCTGGACGGCGGCGCGTACACGCCGTACACGACGCCCGTGGTCGTCGACCAGGTGGGCGCGCACACGGTGAAGTACAAGGCGACCGACAAGGCGGGCAACACGTCCGCCGAGAAGTCGCTGGACTTCACGGTGGTCGCACCGCCGACCGACGACAAGACGCCGCCGGAGACGTCGGCGACGGTCAGCGGCGAGAAGAACGCGGACGGCGCCTACGTCGGCATGGCGACCGTGACGGTCACCGCGTCCGACACCGGTTCCGGCGTCAACGCCATCGAGTACGCGGTCGGTGCCGACGGCGCCTGGCAGCCGTACACCGCCCCGGTGATGGTGCACGACCCGGGCACCTACACGGTGCGCTACCGGGCGAGCGACAAGGCGGGCAACCAGGCCGCCGTGAAGTCCGTCGACTTCACGCTGGTGGCGACGCCGCCGCAGGACACGAACCCGCCGACGGTCTCGCTCACGGTGGGCGGCGACAAGAACTCCGACGGCGCCTACGTCAACAGCGCGAAGCTGACGCTGGCGGCGACGGACGACAAGTCGGGCGTCGACAAGGTCGAGTACTCGCTCGACGGCGGCCCCTATCTCGCGTACACCGCCCCCGTGGTGGTGGACCGGGTGGGCGCGCACTCGGTGGCGTACCGGGCGAGCGACAAGGCCGGGAACACCTCGGCCGCGCAGACCTTCGTGTTCGCGGTCGCCTCGGGCGGCGGGGTTCCCGCGCCCAACTGTGCCGAGTTCGACGAGCGGTTGACGGTCATCGTCGGCACGGTCGACACCGGCATCCCGAACCGGGTCACGAACAACCGGTGCAGGATCAACGAGTTGATCGAGGACGAGAAGGAGTGGACGTCCCAGGCCCTCTTCCTGAAGCACGTGAAGACGGTCACGGACCGGCTCCTCAAGGAAGGCGTCATCGACCAGCGCGAGTACAACAAGATCAACCGCGCCGCCAAGCAGTCCGGGATCGGCAAGCCGGGGCAGACCGACGGCTACCGGAAGATCATGGACGGCACGCAGGAGACGTTCGGCAAGTGGGAGCAGGTCGGCGGCGGGAAGTTCCTGCTGAGCGGCGACGGCGCGATCACCAGCGATCCGACCGTGTCCGGCATGGGCATGCTCTGGCTTCCGACGCGCAAGTACGGCGACTTCTCGCTGAAGCTCCAGTGGCGGGACGACGCGCCGGGCACCGGCAACGCCAACGGCGGTGTGTTCGTGCGCTTCCCGTGGGTCCACGACAACCCCGAGGAGTCGCGTCCGGAGTGGGTCGCCATCAAGTACGGGCACGAGATACAGGTGCTCGACAAGCCTGACGGCGACATGTACAAGACCGGTTCGATCTACGGCTTCGACCGGGTCGGCCTCGCGGGAGCGGGCGTCACCCAGAAGGGCACGTGGAACGACTACGAGGTGAAGGTGGTGGACCAGCACTACTCGATCTACCGCAACGGCGTGCTGATCAACGAGTTCGACAACACCGGAGGCCAGGTCTTCGAGCCGCCGCGCGGCGACGACCCGGGCACGGACGGCCGGCGGTACGCCTCCGGCTACATCGGGCTCCAGGTGCACAGCACGACGGACGTCATCTCCTACCGGGACATCCGGGTGAAGGAGCTGTAGGTCCCGCTGCACGCAGGTGGGTCGAGCCGGGTCAGTCCTCGTGTCTGGCCCGGCTCGGCTGTACCCGCTTGGGCTCGCCCGGCATCTTCGGGTACTCGGGCGGGTACGGCAGATCGCCGAGGCCGCGGTCCTTCTCGTCCCGGTCGGCGAGTTCGAGGAGTGCGTCCAGGGAGTGCCGCTCCTTGTCCATGTCCGCGTGCACGTCGCCGAGTTCGGCGTACCGCTTCGGCATGGTGGCGATGTCGAAGTCGCGGGGCAGCGCGTCGCCGAGCTCGTCCCAGGTGAGCGGGGCGGAGACCGGGGCGTGGGGGCGGGCGCGGACGGAGTAGGCGGAGGCGATGGTGCGGTCGCGGGCCGTCTGGTTGAAGTCGACGAAGATCCGCTCGCCGCGCTCCTCCTTCCACCAGGCGGTCGTGACGAACTCCGGCATCCTGCGCTCCAGTTCGCGGCCGCAGGCGATGGCGGCGCGCCGGACCTCGACGAAGGTCCAGCGCGGTTCGATGGGCACGAAGACGTGCAGGCCGCGCCCGCCGGACGTCTTGGGCCAGCCGCGCAGACCGCCGAAGTCGTGGAGTACGGACCGGAGTTCGCGGGCGGCGTGCACGGCGTCGGCGTAGTCGGTGCCGGGCTGCGGGTCGAGGTCGATGCGGAGCTCGTCGGGGTGATCGGGGTCGGCGCGGCGCACCGGCCAGGGGTGGAAGGTGAGCGTGCCGTACTGGGCGGCCCAGATCACGGCGGCGATCTCGGTGGGGCACATCTCGTCGGCGGTGCGGCCCGAGGGGAAGGTGATGGTGGCGGTGGGGATCCAGTCGGGCAGGTTCTTGGGGGCGCGCTTCTGGTAGAAGGACTCGCCGGTCACGCCGTCGGGGTAGCGCTCCAGGGTCGTCGGCCGGTCCCGCAGGGCGCGCACGATGCCGTCGCCCACCGCGAGGAAGTAGTTCGCGAGGTCGAGTTTCGTGTAGGTCGTCGTCCCGCCGTCGGGGAAGAACACCTTGTCGGGGCTGGACAGACGCACCGTCCGTCCGCCCGCCTCCAGCTCCACTGCCGCACCCTTGCTGCCCATGCGCCCACGCTAGGCCGAAGGGACGTATCACGCATACCGGGCGATGAGTGTCGATAGAGGTCAGAATCGGTGCATGGATCTTCCCGTCATGCCACCGGTCCGCCCGATGCTCGCCAAGTCCGCCGCCCGCATCCCGGCCGGGATGCACTACGAGGCGAAGTGGGACGGATTCCGGGCGATCGTGTTCCGCGACGGGACCGAACTCGACCTCACCAGCCGCTCCACCAAGCCGCTGACCAGGTACTTTCCCGAGCTGGTCACGGCTCTCGCGGAGCGGCTGCCCGAGCGCTGCGTCCTCGACGGCGAGATCGTGATCGCGCGGGACGGGCGTCTCGACTTCGACGCGCTGACCGAGCGGATCCATCCGGCCGATTCCCGGGTCCGCACGCTGGCGGAGCGCACGCCCGCGTCGTTCGTGGCCTTCGACGTCCTCGCGCTGGGCGACGAGTCCCTGGTCGACGCGCCCCTGACCGAGCGCAGGGGCCGCCTGGAGGAGATCCTCGCGGGCGCCACCGCCCCGCTGCACCTGGCACCGGCCACCACGGACGCGGAGCTGGCGCAGCGCTGGTTCGAGCAGTACGAGGGGGCGGGCCTGGACGGCGTCGTGGCCAAGCCGCTCGATCTGCGGTACCGGCAGAACGAGCGCCTGATGATCAAGATCAAGCACGAGCGGACCGCGGACTGCGTGGTCGCCGGGTACCGCTTCCACAAGAGCGGCCCCGTCGTCGGCTCGCTGCTGCTCGGCCTGCACGACGACACGGGCACGCTGCAGCACGTCGGCGTCTGCGCCGCCTTCACGACGAAGCGGCGCGCGGAGCTGATCACCGAGCTGGAGCCGCTGCGCATGGAGTCCGCCGAGGGCCACCCGTGGGCGGCCTGGACCGAGGAGGCCGCCCACGAGAAGTCCCGGCTGCCGGGGGCGACCAGCCGGTGGACCGGCAAGAAGGACCTGTCGTGGGTGGCGCTGCGCCCGGAGCTGGTGGCCGAGGTGGCGTACGAGCACATGGAGAACGGGGCCCGGTTCCGGCACACGGCGCGTTTCCGGCGCTGGCGCCCCGACCGGACGCCGGAGAGCTGTACGTACGCGCAGCTGGACGAGCCCATGAAGTTCGACCTGGCGGACGTGCTGCGCTGACGCGGTGCGGGGGTGAACACGGTCGCCCGCTGGGTATGCAGTCGCCGTGGACGGGATACGCAGGCGTGCGTTCGTGGTCGGTGGGCTCGCGATGCTGGGAGCGGGGTGCGAGCCGCGCGACGGGAACGGGCCGGTGACCCCGTCCGGGCGCCGCACGGCCCTGCTCGCCGTGAAGATCGACAACGTGGGTGCGGCCCGGCCGCAGACCGGGCTCGACGCGGCGGACATCGTCTACGCGGAGCAGGTGGAGGGCGGGCTCAGCCGCCTCATGGCGGTCTTCGGGTCCCGCGTCCCGGCGGTGGTGGGGCCGGTGCGCAGCGCGCGGGAGACGGATCTGGAGCTGCTGCGCCAGTTCGACCGTCCGACGCTTGCGTACTCGGGGGCGCAGGGCAGGCTGCGGCCGCTGATCGAGGCGGCTCCGCTGCGGGCGGTGCCGCCGGGCGCGGCGGACGGCGCGTACTTCCGGGGCGGCGGCAAGCCCGCGCCGCACAACCTGTACCTGCGGCCGGCCAGGCTCGGCGGTGTGGCCGCAGGGGAGGACGCGGGCGCGGCGGCCGGGTTCCGGTTCTCCTCGGCGGTCCCGCGTGGCGGGCGGGCCGAGACGGCGAGGACGGTGCGCTTCCCCGCGGCCCGGTTCTCCTTCGACTGGTCGGCGGGGCAGCGCCGTTGGCTCGTGGGCATGGACGGGCGACAGGCCCTGACGGCGGAGGGGAGGCGGCTGACCGCGGCGACGGTCGTCGTGCAGTACGTCGACGTCCGGCCGTCCCGCTTCCACGACCGGCTCGGCAGCACATCACCGCTGTCCCGGACCGTCGGCTCGGGGCGGGCCGTGGTGCTGCGGGACGGGCGGGCCTACGAGACGCGGTGGACGCGGCCGGGCGCGGGTTCGGGCACGACGTTCAGGGCGGCGGACGGCGGGGAGGCGGTGGCGTTCGCGCCGGGGCCGGTGTGGGTGGTCTTCGCGAAGAAGGAGCAGAGTCAGAAGGAGTAGGCAGAAGGAGCCGAAGGAGCCGAAGGAGCAGGCGACCCGGTCAGCCGCGGCTCGCGGCCACCGGCTCCTGCGGGTTGCGGAGCCCCTCGGCCGCGTCGGCGACCCGCTGGATCAGGTCGAAGAACACCGTCTGCTCGTCCGCGCTCAGCGGGCCCAGGAAGATCTGGTTCATCCGGGCCGTGCGCACGGTCAGCTTCTTGTGCGTGCGCAGTCCCTCCGCCGTCAGCCGCAGCAGCCAGCGGCGGCCGTCCTGCGGGTCCCTGACCTTGTCGACCAGTTCGCGCCTGGTCAGCCGGCTGATCACCTCGGCGATCGTGGAACGGTCCAGACCGACCCGCTCGCCGACGGTGCGCTGGTCGAGGCCCGGCTCGGCCACCAGCGCGTTCAGGACCGCGAACTGCGGGGACGTGATCTCCTCCGAGACCATCGTGTTCCACAGCAGGTAGTGCGCCTGCTGGAGCCGCCGGGCGAGATGCCCGGGATGGGTGGTCAGATCCACCGCGGCCATCGTGGCCCTCCCTGCGTTTGTGCCGGTGTGCTGAGCAATCGTAGACCCTTGACGGTTCACATACCCAGTGGCAACGTGAGGCCAGTTGAGGAAATGCTCAGTGCGCTGAGCAATTCTTGGTGGTTCTAGAGACGGGTCTTGGACACATGGACAAGGTGGTCGCCACGGCGGCACGGGCCGTCGCCGACGTGGGGGACGGCGCGTCCCTGGCGGTCGGCGGATTCGGCCTCAGCGGCGTGCCGAACGTACTGATCAGGGCACTGTACGAGCAGGGCACCGGCGGCCTCTCCGTGGTGTCGAACAACTGCGGCGCCATGGAGTCCGGCCTCGCGGTCCTGCTGGCGGCAGGCCGCATCGCCCGGGTCACCGGCTCGTACATCGGCGCGAACAAGGAGTTCGCCCGGCAGTACCTGGCCGGGGAGATCGAGGTCGAGATGATCCCGCAGGGCACCCTCGCGGAGCGGCTGCGCGCGGGCGGCGCCGGCATCCCCGCCTTCTACACCCCGGCCGGTGTCGGCACCCAGGTCGCGGACGGCGGACTGCCGTGGCGCTACGACGGCTCGGGCGGCGTCGCGAAGGCCTCGCCGCCCAAGGAGGTCCGGGCGTTCGACGGGGTCGAGTACGTCCTGGAGCACGGCATCCGCACGGACTTCGCCCTCGTCCGGGCCGCGAAGGGCGACCGGCACGGGAACCTGGTGTTCAACAAGTCGTCCCGGAACTTCAACCCCCTTGCCGCCACGGCCGGAAAGGTCACGATCGCCGAGGTGGAGGAGCTGGTGGAGCCCGGCGAGATCGAGCCGGACGCGGTGCACCTGCCGGGGATCTTCGTGCAGCGGGTGGTCGCCCTCACTCCGGAGCAGGCCGCCGACAAGGGCATCGAGAAGCGAACGGTGAGTGAGTGACGATGGCGTGGACGCGGGAGCAGATGGCGGCGCGCGCGGCGCGTGAGCTGCGCGACGGACAGTACGTGAACCTGGGCATCGGCCTGCCCACCCTCATCCCCAACCACCTGCCGAGCGGCGTGGAGGTGATCCTGGAGTCCGAGAACGGAATCCTGGGCACCGGCCCCTACCCGGCGCAGGACGCGGTCGACCCGGACCTGATCAACGCGGGCAAGGAGACGGTGACCGTCCTGCCCGGCGCCTCGTTCTTCGACTCGGCGCTCTCCTTCGGGATGATCCGCGGCGGCCACATCGACGTCGCCGTGCTCGGCGCCATGCAGGTGTCCGCGGCGGGCGACCTCGCGAACTGGGCCGTTCCCGGCAAGATGATCACCGGGATCGGCGGGGCGATGGACCTGGTGCACGGCGCGCGCACGGTGATCGTCACGATGACGCACACCGCGAAGGACGGCTCGCCGAAGCTGGTCGAGGAGTGCTCGCTGCCGCTGACCGGCAAGGGCTGCGTGGACCGGATCATCACCGACCTCGCCGTCCTCGACGTCACGGAACAGGGCCTGGAGCTGGTCGAGTTGGCGCCGGACGTCGATGTGGCGGAGGTCGTCGCGAAGACCGCGGCGCCGGTCCTGGTCCGGGACGGTGTGCGGTGAAGGACGTCTACGTCGTCGACGCGGTCCGCACCCCGGTCGGCCGGTACAACGGCGCGCTGGCCGCCGTCCGCCCGGACGACCTGGCCGCGCACGCCATCCGTGAACTGATCGCCCGTACGCCCGAGTTGGATCCGGCCCGGATCGACGACGTCTACTACGGGAACGCGAACGGCGCGGGCGAGGAGAACCGCAACGTGGCCCGGATGGCCGGGCTGCTCGCCGGTCTGCCGACCTCCGTGCCCGGCGTGACCGTGAACCGGCTGTGCGCCTCGGGCCTGGAGGCCGTCGTCCAGGCGGCCCGCGCCATCGCGGTCGGCGACGCGTCGATCGCGGTCGCGGGCGGCGTCGAGTCGATGACCCGCGCCCCCTACGTGCTGCCCAAGAACGACCGGCCCTTCCCGGCGGCGCACACCGAGCTGTACTCCACCACGCTGGGCTGGCGCATGGTCAACCCGCGGATGGAGCCGCAGTGGACGGTGCCGCTGGGCGAGTCGGCCGAACTCATCGCCGACAGGCACGGCATCACCCGCGAGCAGCAGGACGCGTTCGCCCTCGCCAGTCACCACAAGGCGGCCGCGGCGCAGCGCGACGGGCTGTTCGACGCGGAGATCGCGCCGGTGACGATCCCGCAGCGCAAGGGCGACCCGGTCGTCGTCGCCACCGACGAGTGCGTGCGCCCGACCGCGTCCCTGGAGGCGATGGCGAAGCTCAAGCCGTCCTTCCGCACGGACGGCGGCACGGTCACCGCGGGCAACGCCTCGCCGCTCAACGACGGCGCCGCCGCGCTGCTCCTGGTCGACGAGGCGGGCCTCGCGGCCACCGGGCGGGAGCCGCTCGCCCGGATCTCCGCGTCCGGTGTCGCCGCGCTCGACCCGCACTACTTCGGACTGGCGCCGGTGGACGCCGTGCACCGGGCACTCGCCAAGGCGGGGAAGGGATTCGACGATCTGTCGACCCTGGAGCTGAACGAGGCGTTCGCCGCGCAGGTCCTCGGCTGCGTCGCCGAGTGGCCCGGTCTCGACCCGGCGGTCCTCAACCCGCAGGGCGGCGCCATCGCGCTGGGCCATCCGCTCGGCGCGTCCGGCGCCCGGCTCGCCGGCACCGTCGCCCACCAGCTCGCCCGCAAGGGTTCGGGGGTCGGCGTCGCCACCCTCTGCATCGGCGTCGGCCAGGGCCTCGCCCTCGTCCTGGAACGTTAGCCAGAAAGGTCAGGGACTCCCATGACGCTCACCCAGCACGACATGGACACGGAGATCGCGGCCGAGCGCGCCGCGTACGAGAAGCGGGTCGCCGACGGCGCGCCGGTCGAGCACCATCCGCGCCGCGACTACGCCCCCTACCGGTCCTCCACGCTGCGCCATCCCCTCCAGCCGCCGGTCGCCATCGACGTCAGCAAGGACCCGGAGCTGGTCGAGCTCGGTTCGCCCGCGTTCGGCGAGCGCGACATCACCGAGATCGACAACGACCTCACCCGGCAGCACACCGGCGAACCGATCGGCGAGCGGATCACCGTCTCGGGCCGCCTCCTCGACCGGCAGGGCCGCCCGGTGCGCGGCCAGCTGGTGGAGATCTGGCAGGCCAACTCGGCGGGCCGCTATGCCCATCAGCGCGAGCAGCACGACGCGCCGCTCGACCCCAACTTCACCGGTGTGGGGCGGATGCTGACGGACGATCAGGGCCGCTATCACTTCACCACGATCCAGCCAGGACCGTACCCGTGGCGCAACCACGTGAACGCCTGGCGGCCCGCGCACATCCACTTCTCGATGTTCGGTTCGGCGTTCACGCAGCGGCTCGTGACGCAGATGTACTTCCCGAGCGACCCGCTGTTCCCGTACGACCCGATCATCCAGTCGGTGACGGACGACGCGGCGCGGGCCCGGCTGGTCGCGACGTACGACCACGGCCTGTCCGTGCCGGAGTTCTCCATGGGCTACCACTGGGACATCGTGCTGGACGGCCCGCAGGCCACCTGGATCGAAGAAGGGCGCTGAGCGACCACCATGACGAAGACCGACACGACCGATCCGGCGAACGTGCTGCCCACGCCGTCGCACACGGTGGGCCCGTTCTACGGCTACGCGCTGCCGTTCCCCGGGGGCGCGGACATCGCGCCCGCCGGCGCCGCGCACCAGGTCGTCGTGCGCGGCTACGTGTACGACGGCGCGGGCACGCCGCTGCCCGACGCGTTCCTGGAGATCTGGGGCCCCGACACCGAGGGCGAGCTGCCGCGGGTCGACGGCTCGATCCGGCGCGACCCGGCCACCGGCGGCTATCTGGGCCGCAACGGCGTGGAGTTCACCGGCTGGGGCCGCAGCCAGACCGATGCAGACGGCCACTGGTACGTGCGGACGCTGGCGCCGGGCGCACGCGGGGCCAACGCGCCCTATCTGAGCGTGTGCGTGTTCGCCCGCGGGCTGCTCGTCCACCTGTTCACCCGGATCTACTTCGAGGGCGACCCGGCGCTCGCCGCCGACCCGCTGCTCTCGCGGCTCGCTCCGGAGCGCCGCGACACGCTGATCGCCAAGCCGCAGGGCGACGGGACGTACCGTTTCGACATCCGCCTTCAGGGCGAGGGCGAGACGGTCTTCCTGGAGTTCACGTGACCCTGTTCGACCCCGGCACCGAGGACGCGCCGACCGAGGCCACCACGTCCGACACGGCGTTCCTGCAGGCCCTGCTGGACGCGGAGGCGGGGCTCACGCGCGCGCAGTGCGCGCTCGGCCTCGCCCCCGCCGCGGCCGCGGACGCCGTGACGGCGGCGGCCGTCGCCGCGTCCTTCGACGTCCGGGACCTGGCGCGACGGGCCCGCGCCGGGGGCAACCCGGTGATCCCGCTCGCCGCCGACCTCACGGCCGCGGTGCCCGCGGAGCACGGGCCGTACGTGCACCGGGGCGCGACGAGCCAGGACGTCCTCGACTCGGCACTGATGCTGGTCGCGGCGCGGACCCTGGACGCCGTACTGACCGAACTCGGGCGCATCGAGACGGAGTTGGCCGCCCTCGCCGCCGCCCACCGGGACACGGTGATGCCGGGCCGTACGCTCACGCAGCACGCGGTGCCCACGACGTTCGGCCTGAAGGCGGCCGGGTGGCGCTCCCTGGTTCTGGACGCCCGCGACCGCATGCGCACGGTCCGGGACGGACTTCCGGTCCAACTGGGCGGCGCCGCGGGCACCCTGGCCGCCTTCGAGGCGTACGGGGCGAGCGACCCGCTGCCCCTGGTGACGGAGTTCGCCCGTGAACTCAACCTCAGGGAACCGGAGTTGCCGTGGCATGTGCTGCGCACGCCGGTGGCGGACCTCGCCGGCATGCTCGCGTTCACCGCGGGCGCGCTCGGCAAGGTGGCCGTCGACGTCCTGACGCTCTCCCGGACCGAGATCGGGGAACTGGCGGAGGGCACGGGCGGCGGTTCGTCCGCCATGCCGCACAAGGCCAACCCGGTACGGGCCACGCTCGTCGCCGCGGCGGCCCGCCGCGCCCCGGGTCTCGCCGCGACGCTGTACGGATCGACGGCCGCCGAGGACGAGCGCCCGGCCGGGGCGTGGCACGCCGAATGGGCCACGCTCCAAGAACTGTTGCGGGTGGTCGGCGGGGCGGCGCGGGACGTCGCCGAGCTGGTGCCCGCTCTGCTGGTGCGCGGCGACGTGATGCGCGAGCACCTCGGCCTCACGGGCGGGGCGATCGTCTCGGAGCGGCTGTCGGCGGAGCTGGCCGGGCTGCTCGGCCGGGGCCGGGCGAAGGCGCTGCTCGCCGCGGCGGCCGGGCGGGCCCGGGCGGAAGGGCGGCCGCTGGGCGCGGTGCTCGCCGAGGAACCGGATCTGGCGGGCGTCGACGTGGCCGCACTGATGGATCCGGCGCGTTACGTCGGGGCGG
>NZ_JAMOLN010000021.1 GCF_024448165.1 Streptomyces longispororuber | reverse complement strand
CCAGGCGCTCCGCCTCCTCGCAGGCCTCGGCGGACTCCGTGAGCATCTGCGCGATCAGCTCCACCTCGACGGCGTGCTTGTCGGGGAAGTGCTTGTAGAGCGAGGGGGCCTTGATGCCGAGCCGGTCGGCCAGGGCGCGCATCGTCAGGGCGTCGGGCCCGGACTCCTCCAGGAGCGTCCGGGCCTCGGCCGCGATCTCGGTGGCGCGGGGCGTGAGCCGCCGCAGGTCAGTGGCCTCAGGCACGCTGGAAGCCCTCCTTGGTCCGCAGTCCGTAGCCGAAGGCGCGATCGTACGAGATGTGGGCGAGCCAGCCGCAGAAGCCCGCGAAGGCGGGCACCCACTCGATGGACAGCACCGGGTACGCGACGATGAGCGCGAGCGGGATCAGGGCGCGGTGGGCCGTGTTGTAGAAGGGCACGGCGCGGGGCTGGAGCTGCCCCTTGCGGAGGTCCTTCGCCTCGCCGGCGCCGACCAGGAACGTGAGGTCGGGGGCGATGAAGAACACGACGGAGAAGAGTCCCGCGAGCCAGCCGTGGTTCACGGCCTCCAGGACCGCGAAGGCCGACCAGAACAGTGCGTTCAGGAGCCAGGCGGTGCGGCGGACGACCGTGAGCGGCTTGGCGGTGACGGTGCGGGTGGTGGGTGCTGTCGTGCTCATCGGGTGCCTCCCTGGGAGTCGGTGACGTCGCCGCCATAAGTGGCTAACACCGTTAGCCGAGCCATGGGGAAACCGTACGGCTAACAGCGTTAGCCGTCAAGCCCTCTCCGCGCGGCTCGCTTGACCCTTCCGTAGCGTCAACGTTTCTACTGAGGGCATGCGGATCGGAGAGCTGGCCGGCATCGTCGGCGTGACCACGCGTGCCATCAGGCACTACCACCACCTCGGACTGCTGCCCGAGCCCGAACGGCTGGGCAACGGATACCGGGAGTACGGGCTGCGGCACGCCGTCGAGCTGGCCCGGATCCGGCGGCTCACCGAGCTGGGCCTCGGCCTCCCGGAGGTGCGCGACGTGCTGGCCGACGACGCCGGGCGCGAGCTGGCCGAGGTGCTGGCCGAGCTCGACGCGGACCTGGCCCGCCAGGAGGCGGCGATCCACGAGCGCCGGACGCGGCTGCGGGCGCTGCTGTCGGAGGCCGAACACGGACGACTGCCGGCCGAGGGACCCGTCTCTCCTCAACTCGCCTCCTTTCTGCACGAGTTGGGTGAGGTGGACGTCGACTCCCCGATGGCCGTCCGGGATCGCGAGCTGCTCACGCTGATCGACACGACCGCACCGCCGGAGGCCCGTGAGCAGCTGATGGCGGCACTGCTGCCGACCCTGACGGACCCGGCGGCCCTGGCGGCGGCCCGCGACGTCTACGCACGGCTCGACGCCCTGGCCGACGCCGCCCCCGACGACCCCCGGGTGGACGAGACGGCGCGGGCGATCCTCGCCTGCCTGCCGGACCGGCTGCCCACGATCGACACGAGCGGCGACACCACGTTCCTCGACGCCTTCCTCGCCGACTTCTCCCCCGCCCAGGCCGCGGTCGTCCGGCGCGTGATGGAACTGGCCCCCGACGGCGGGGGCGGTGACCGGCCATGAGACCGCGGACCCTGCTCCGGGGCCTCGCCTACGCGGCGCTGGCCGCCGAACTCACCGTCACCTGCTACCTGTTGGCCGGGCGCAGGCCGCCGCCCGCGATCGAGGCGGCGGTCGTCGCGGTACTCGTCGTCGAGCTCTGCGGGCTCGCCGTGCTGTACCGGCGCGGCGGCCGGGCCGCCGTGCGGGAGGTGGTCCCGGCCGGGGTGCGCCGGATCGCCGGCCACGAACTGCGGGTGTTCACCAGTCTCGGCCGGTGGGTCGCACGGCGGCGGCACGGGGTTCCGGCGGGGGCCAGCGCCTTCCCGTACGCACGCGGGCAGGCCGTGATGATGTACTCCTTCGCCTTCGTCTGCGTCGTCGAGTCCTTCGGGATGTGGGCGCTGCTGCGGAACTGGCCCACGCTGCACCACGTCGTCCTGTTCCTCGACGTGTACACGGTGCTGATGGTGCTCGGCCTGCACGCCGCCTCCGTGACCCGGCCGCACGTGGTCACCGCCGACGCGCTGCGGGTGCGCCGCGCCGCCCACGTCGACCTGCGGATACCGCTGGAGCGGATCGCCTCGGTGCGCCGCGAGAACAAGTACACGCACACGCCGCGCGAGGGCGAGCTGAACCTCGACATCGGGGCGCAGACCAGCATCGTCCTCGAACTCACCGGTCCCGTACGGCACTTCACGTTCCTGGGCCGTCCGCAGGAGATCCGCCTCGTACGGCTGCACGCCGAGGAGCCCGACCGGCTCGCGCGCACCCTGGACCAGCGGCTCAGGCAGGCGCGAACAGCACCTTCGCCGAGCCCGGGTCGGCCTGCGTGAGCCGGACCCGCAGCCGCTCCCCCAGCGGCAGCGCCGTGGCGCCGCCCTCGATCCGGGCGACGACGGCGGGCTCGGCCAACTGCACGGTCCCGACGGCCGGTTCACGTTCCTTCACGTCGACCACCACGGCGTCGAACATCTCGCCGACCCGGTGCCTGAGGAGCGCCGCCTCGACCACGTCGACGCTCTCGCGCTCCACGGAGTTGGCCCGCCGGGTGCCCTCCGCCATCTCCTTCGGCAGTCCGGGCAGCGCCGTCAGCACCCAGTCCGGCGGGTCCTGCCCCGCGCAGGCGGCCAGGCACAGCTCGGACGCGTAGCGGTCGACGAGGCGGCGCAGCGGGGCGGTGCAGTGCGTGTAGGGCGCGGCGACGGCGGCGTGCGTGGCGAGCTCCGGGGTCTCGCCGCCGCTGAAGGCGGTGTAGCCCGCGCCGCGCAGCAGCGTCGTGCACTCCTGGAGGAACGCCGCGTGGTGCGGGACGTGCGGGTCGAGGGAGCGGACCAGGTCGGAGTACGGGACGTGGTGCGGCCACTCGATGCGCAGCGCCTTCGCGGTGCGGCGCAGCCGGCCGACGGCGCCGTCGGGGGCGGCGGGCAGCGTGCGCAGGATGCCGGTGCCCGCGGTGAGCATCAGCTCGGCGGCGGCCATGCCGGTCAGGAGCGAGACCTGGGCGTTCCACGCGTCGGCGGGCAGCGGGGCGCGGTAGGCGAGCTCGTACGTGCCGTCGCTCGCGACGATCTCCTGCTCGGGCACGTCGAGGGAGATGCCGCCGCGCTCCACCTCCAGCCGCTCGCGCAGCAGCCCGATGTCCCTGAGCAGCGCGACCGGCTCCTCCGCGGTCCCGTCGTCGATGGCCTTCTGCACGCCTTCGTAGTCGAGTTTGGCGCGGCTGCGGACGAGGGCGCGGACGACGTCGGTGGTCTCGGGGCGGCCGTCCGCATCCAGGTCGATCGTCCACAGGACGGCCGGGCAGGTCTGGTCCGGCAGCAGGCTCGCGGCGCCCTCGCTGAGCACGGCGGGGTGCAGCGGGACCTTCTCGTCGGGGAAGTAGAGGGTGGTGACGCGGCGGTGCGCCTCGGCGTCGAGGGCGCCGCCGGGCGTCACGTACGCGGCGACGTCGGCGATCGCGTACCGCACGCGGTAGCCGCCGCCGGGACGCCGGGACAGGTGCATGGCCTGATCGAGATCGGTCGAGGTGGGCGGGTCGATCGTGAAGAACGGCACCGCCGTCTCGTCCCGGTCCGGCAACCGTGGCGGGGCGGCGGCGACCCGCTCGGCCTCCGCGAGCACCTCGGCCGGGAACTCGCCGGGCACGTCCAGTTTCGTACGCAGGTCGCGCAGCACGGCACCGAGCGGCACCTGCGCTGCGCCGGTCACGCGGAGGTGGCGGCGGGGCATGGCAGCAGCGTAGGTCGCGGCGGCGGGGTCGGCACGCCGTACGCTGGCCAACGATCGACTGTCGTCCCGTACGTGTTTGAGGAGAGCCCCGTGCTTGTGCTGCTGCCGCCGTCGGAGGGTAAGGCCGCTTCCGGACGCGGGGCGCCGCTGAAGCCGGAGGGCCTCTCGCTGCCCGGGCTCGCGCAGGCGCGGGCCGCGGTCCTGGACGAGCTGGTCGAGCTGTGCGCCGCCGACGAGGAGAAGGCGCGCGAGGTGCTCGGCCTGAGCGAGGGCCTGCGCGGCGAGGTCGCGAAGAACCTGGACCTGCGGACCGCGGGCGCCCGGCCCGCCGGGGAGATCTACACGGGCGTCCTCTACGACGCCCTGGACCTGGCCTCGCTGGACACGGCCGCGAAGAAGCGGGCGGCGCGCTCGCTGCTCGTCTTCTCCGGGCTGTGGGGTGCGGTGCGGGTGACCGACCGGATCCCCTCCTACCGGTGCTCGATGGGCGTGAAGCTGCCGGGGCTGGGGGCGCTGGGCACGCACTGGCGGGCGCCGATGGCCGAGGTGCTGCCGGCGGCCGCCGGGGACGGGCTCGTCCTGGACCTGCGCTCCGCGGCGTACGCGAGCGCCTGGAAGCCCAAGGGCGAGGTCGCCGGGCGGACGGCGACGGTACGGGTGCTGCACGCGCCGACCCGCAAGGTCGTCAGCCACTTCAACAAGGCGACGAAGGGCCGGATCGTGCGCTCGCTGCTGACGGCGGGCGCCGTTCCGTCGGACCCGGCCGAGCTCGTCGACGCCCTGCGCGGTCTCGGGTACGCGGTGGAGGTCGAGGCGCCCGCGAAGGCCGGGCGGCCGTGGAGCCTGGACGTGCTGGTGGACGAGATCCACTGAGACCCCGCAGACACCCGTTGCAGCATGCGCAATGAGCTTTGCGCATGCTGCTTCACACGAGGCAGGATGTCCCCATGCCGTCTATGCCGTCTACGCCTTCCGCGCCTGCTGCTTCCGTGCTCGACCTCGCCCCCGTCGTCCCCGTCGTCGTCGTGGACGACGCCGCCGACGCGGTGCCGCTCGCGCGCGCCCTCGTCGCCGGCGGACTGCCCGCGATCGAGGTCACCCTGCGTACGCCCGCCGCGCTCGACGCGATCCGGGCGATCGCGGCCGAGGTGCCGGACGCGGTCGTCGGCGCGGGCACCGTCATATCGCCCGCGAACGTCGCCGACTCGGTCTCCGCGGGCGCCCGGTTCCTGGTCAGCCCCGGCTGGACGGACGCGCTGCTCGTCGCCATGAAGGGGTCGGGCGTGCCGTTCCTGCCCGGCGTCTCGACGACGTCGGAGGTCGTGGCGCTGCTGGAGCGCGGGGTGAGCGAGATGAAGTTCTTCCCGGCCGAGGCCGCCGGTGGCGCCGCCTACCTGAAGTCGCTGGCCGGTCCGCTGCCGCAGGCCCGGTTCTGCCCGACCGGCGGGATCTCGCCGGCGAACGCCCCCTCGTACCTGGCCCTGAAGAACGTCGGCTGCGTGGGCGGCAGCTGGATGCTCCCGGCCGACGCGGTGGCCGCGAAGGACTGGGCGCGGGTGGAGTCCCTGGCCCGCGAGGCGAGCGGGCTCGTCTAGGAGCCTGCCAGGCCCTGGCGCAAGTGGGACGTCTCGTTGAGGAGGCGGACGCTGGCGTTGCCGTCGGCGTAGTACGCGATCTCCGTGAGGGACGCCGCGGAGAGTTCCATCCGGAACAGGGCCTCTGGCGGGGCGCCGAGCGCCAGGCGTACGAGCGTCTTGACCGGGGTGACGTGGCTGACCAGGAGGACGGTGCGGCCGCGGTACTCGGCGGTCAGCCGGTCGCGGGTCGCGGCGACCCGCTCGGCGACGGCCGCGAAGCTCTCGCCTCCGGCGGTCGGGGCGGCGTCCGGTGAGGCCAGCCAGGCGTTCATGTCGTCCGGGTGGCGCTCCCTGACCTCCTTGAAGGTCAGGCCCTCCCAGGCCCCGAAGTGCGTTTCGCGCAGGCCGTCGTCCACGGTGACGTCGAGGCCGAGGCGGGTGGCGACGGTTTCCGCGGTCTGCTTGCAGCGCTTGAGCGGGGACGTGACGACGGCCTCGATCGTGCCCCGGGCCGCGAGTGCCTCCGCCGCGCGGGCGGCCTGGTGGTGGCCCGCTTCGGAGAGGGACGGGTCGGTGCCGCCGCTGCCCGAGAAGCGCTTCTGGGGGGTGAGAAGGGTTTCGCCGTGGCGGAGGAGGACGAAGGTGGCCGGCCGGCCCATGTCCGGGATCCGGCTGTTACCCGTAGGGGCGACCGCCACTGTCGGCTGCGGATCGTCGTGGCTGGTCGCGCAGTTCCCCGCGCCCCTGGCGGCGTCGGCCCCGGCACCGGCGGTGCCGGGGGCGGCGGTGGACTCCCCCATCGCTACGGGGCCTAGAGGCCCGACTCCGAGGTGCGGACCAGGATGCGGCGGCAGTTCTCGCAGCGGACCACCGCGTCGGGCGCGGCCGCGCGGACCTCGTTCAGCTCGGTGATGTTCAGCTCCAGGCGGCAGCCCTCGCAGCGGCGCTGGAAGAGCTTGGCGGCGCCCACGCCGCCCTCCTTCTCGCGCAGCTTGTCGTAGAGCTTGAGCAGGTCCGCGGGGATCGAGGCGGCGACGACCTCGCGCTCCTTGGTCACCGAGGCGGCCTCGGAGTCCAGCTCGCCGGCGGCCCGGTCGCGGCGGGACGTCGCGTCGTCGATCTTCGACTGGACGGAGGCGAGGCGCTCGCCCAGCTCGCCCGCGCGCTCCTGCGCGGACTCACGGCGCTCCATGACCTCGAGGACGACGTCCTCCAGGTCGCCCTGGCGCCTGGCCAGCGAGGCGATCTCCTTCTGGAGGTTCTCCAGGTCCTTGGGCGACGTCACGGCGCCGGAGTCGAGGCGCTGCTGGTCGCGGGCGGCGCGCTGGCGGACCTGGTCGACGTCCTGCTCGGCCTTGGTCTGCTCGCGGGCGCAGTCGCTCTCCTCGGTCGTCGCGGCGACGTGCAGGTCGCGCAGCTGCGTGAGGTCCTTGGTCAGCGACTCGATCTCGGCGTGCTCGGGCAGCGACTTCTTCTTGTGCGCGAGCTGCTGGAGGCGGACGTCCAGGTCCTGGACGTCCAGGAGGCGGATCTGGTCGGCGGGCGCGGCGTTCAGTTGGGGGCTCCAAAAGTAGACGTGGGTGCGGGGTTGGACGCCGCGTGGGCGGTCCAGGGGTCCGTGACCGTCTTCGAGACGTGGACGCGCAGGTCCCATCCGTGACGGTCGGAGATCTCGTCGAGCTGGGCTGCGGCCAGCTCGCACCAGGGCCACTCGGTGGCCCAGTGCGCCGCGTCGAGCAGCGCGAGGGGCTGTCGGGAGGCAGTCTCGCGGGCCTCGCTCACCGGGTGGTGGCGCAGGTCCGCGGTGAGGAAGGCGTCGACGCCCGCCGCCCGTACGTCGGCGAAGAGGCTGTCGCCCGAGCCGCCGGAGACCGCGATCGTCCGGATCGTCGCGTCGAGGTCGCCCGCGACGCGGATGCCCTGGGCGGTCGCGGGGAGGCGGTCGGCGGCGCGGCCGGCCAGTTCGCGCAGCGTGAGCGGGTGCTCCAGCTCGCAGACACGGCCGAGCCCGCGGCGGCCCGAGGGGTCCGTCGGGTCCGGCACGAGGGGGCGGACGACGCGGACGCCGAGGGCTCCGGCGAGGGCGTCACTGACGCCCGGGTCGGCCTTGTCGGCGTTCGTGTGCGCGACGTGCAGCGCGACGTCGTTCTTGATGAGGGTGTGGACGACCTTGCCCTTGAAGGTGTCGGCCGCCACCGTCGTCGTACCGCGCAGGTAGAGCGGGTGGTGGGTGACGAGGAGGTCGGCGCCGAGCTTCACCGCCTCGTCAGCGATCTCCTGGACGGGGTCGACCGCGAACAGCACGCGGCTCACCTCGGCGTCCGGGTCGCCCGCGACCGTGCCGACCGCGTCCCACGCCTCGGCGAGCGGGGCGGGCCAGAGGTCGGCGAGCGCGGCGGTTACTTCAGACAGACGGGGCACGCAGACAGGTTACCTGCGCCGCGCGCCCCGGCCCTAAGCGTGGTTACTTGACCAGGTCCGCGCGGAGGTCCTTGAGGACCTCGTCCGCGGCGGTGACGCCGAGGCCCAGGTACCAGGTCTCGTCCGGGACGTCCTTGGCCTGTCCGTTCTTGACGGCGCCGAGCTTCTTCCAGAGCGGGTTGTCCTCGGCGCTCGCGCGCTGGGTCTTCTTCGCGTCGCCGTAGACGCCGGTGAAGATCCAGTCGGCGTCCGCGGAGTCGATCTTCTCCGGGCTGATCTCCGTCGCCAGGTCGTTGATCTGCTGGTTCTTGGGCCGCGGGATGCCGGCGTCGTCGAGGATCGTGCCGATGAAGGACGCCTTGGCGTAGAGGCGGATGCGGTCCGGCATGTAGCGGAGCATCGTCACCGTCGGGGCCTTGCCGTCGTTCGCCTTCTTCACGTCGGCGCCGAGCTGCTTCACGTTCTTCTCGTACGCGGCGAGGTTCGTCTCGGCCTTCGCCTTCTCGTCGAGGGCGGACGCGTTCAGGAGGTAGTTCTCCTTCCACGTGAAGCCGGGGCGGATGGAGAAGACGGTCGGCGCGATCTTCGACAGCTGCGGGTAGAGCTTCGCGGCGCGCAGTTCGCTGCCGAGGATCAGGTCGGGGTGGAGGTTCGCGATGGCCTCCATGTTGAGGGCGTTGATGGTGCCCACGTTCTTCGGGCTGCCCGCGTCCTTCTTCAGGTAGGACGGGATGCCGTCGTCGCCCTCGGTGGGGGCGTAGCCGACCGGCTTGATGCCGAGCGAGACGACGTTGTCGAGCTCGCCGACGTCGAGGACGACGACGCGCTTCGGCTTCTGCTTCAGCTCGGTCTTGCCCAGGGCGTGCGTGACGGTGCGCGGGAACTGGCCGGCCTCGGCCGTCGTGCCCATCTTCGCCGTCTGTTCGGCGGCCTTCGAGAAGTCGTCGCCGCCCTGGGCGACGGCCTTGGAGCCCGCACCGTTGTCGCTCTTGGCCGATCCCTCGTCGTCCGAACCGGAGCCGCAGGCGGTGAGGGCGAGGGCGGCGGCCACGGTGACGGCGGTCGCCGTGATCCGGGTGCGGTTACGTATCGACATCGACGGGCTCCGGGTCGTGCTCTGGTGCACAGCATGCGCACAAGGATTGGTTAGGTAAACCTAACACCACCCGTACCGGGGTCCGTGAGCACACCAAGCACATCCTTCTCAGCCGATTCCGGACACCGCCACCCTTTGGTGTGAAGCGGTGGGCCGCAGGTGCCACGGAGGTACGTGCGAAAACTAGCTTCGGCCGTGAACAACCGGAGGTGAAAGATCCCCATGACGGCCCTGGCCATCGAAACCGAGACCGCGAGCGCGGCGGACACCGCGCCCGCGAGCCGGTGCGTGATCACCACAGACGCGTCGTACGCGGCCCGGCTCGCGCACGACGGGGCGAGCCCCGCCTCCTGGTTCCCGGAGCGGTGGACCCTGGACGGGCCCGAGCCGTACGCGGTGCCGCTGCCCGGCAACCAGCCGGAGGAGCCCGGCACCGACGTGCTGCCGCTGGCCGACGGCCGGGTGCTCATCAGGCGCCGGGCGGACGGCCGCCACCTGTTCTCGCTGCTCTACCCGACCGGGCCCGGCACCGGCGAGGTGCCGCTCGGCGCCGTGGAGTGCGGCGGAACGGCGGAGCTGACCCTGCTGCCGCCGGCGCCCGACGGCCGCCGCGCCTATGCGCTCGCCGTCGGCTCGGAGTCCACCGACGTCTGGCTGGTGGCGGGCGGCTCGTTCGGGCCGGAGCACGTGGCCGAGGTGCCGGGGCGGTGCTCGGGCGGGGTGTGGCTGGACCGTGCGGGGCGGCTCCTCGCGGTGGACCGCGCGGCGCCGGGCGGCGGCCCGGTCAAGACGGTCGCCGTCGATCTGGAGCGGGGCGGCGAGGTCTCCCCGCTGCTCCAGATCACCGAGGAGAGCGATGACCGGCTGCTGCTCGCCGATCTCGACAGCGGTCTCATCCTGGTCCGCTCGGATGCCGTGAAGCCGGGTGAACTCCGGCTCGGCTGGGGCGTGTTGGGCAGTACGCTGCCGCTCCGCTTCCCGCAGGGGCTGCGGCTCGCGGACTGCGCCCTGACACCGTTCGCCGTGCAGCCGGGGCAGACGCTGCTGCCGGAGAGCTGCGCGGTGGCGTTCCGGATCGACGGCCCCGAGGGCGGCGCACCGTGGCTCGGGGTGTGGCGGCCGACCGAAGGAACGATGCACCAACTGGCCGCGCCCGTCGGATGGTTGGCGGGCAGCGGCTTCTGGTCGAAGGACGGGGTGCTGTCCCTGCCGTACGTCACGGACGACGTGTCGTGCGGGCTCGCGCGGGTATCCGCTCCTGAGCCGCCGGCGCCGCGCGAGCCCGCGCAGTCCGCTCCCGAGGCGCCCGCGGCGCCGCGTCCCGTTCCACTGGGGCAGGCGCCGCTCGGTGGCCGGAAAGCGGGCGGTTAGACTCGCCCGGCTGTAAGTGAAGGATCTTGTACGGGTTTACGGGGTGAGTTTTCCGATGATGGAAAGCAACGGTACGAACGGCAGCACGGACACCGTGGAGCGCAGGGAGGCCACGGCCTCCGCTCCCGGTCGCCATCGAGGCGCGGTCGCCGCGTCGTCGGCGCAGAACGAGCAGCCGGAGCCGCGTGGTCGGCACCGGGGGGCTCGCGCCGAGGAGGCGTAGGAAGGTCCACGAGACGACAGGAGGGGCCCGGTTTCCGCCGGGCCCCTCCTGTCGTCTCCGCGTCGCGGTCAGCCGTGCTTGAGGCCGAGCACCTCCGCCGCCGCGAACGTCTCGTTCGGGGGGCGGTCCTTGTAGTGCGGGGTGAGCAGCGCGTCGAGTTCGTCGTAGGTGAACGCGTCCTTGGCGGTGTCGAACTTCGCCTGCACCGTGGGACGTTCGACGACGGCGACCATGCCGCCGTGCACCACGAGGAGCTGTCCGTTGACGTTCCCCGCGGCCGGTGCGGCGAGGTAGCCGACGAGCGGGGCGACGTGTTCGGGGGCGAGCGGGTCGAGCCCCTCGTCGGGCTCGGCGAACCCCGCGAAGACGTCCTCCGTCATACGGGTGCGGGCCCGCGGGCAGATCACGTTGGCGGTGACGCCGTACTTGGCGAGCGCGAGGGCGGTCGACGTGGTCAGTCCGACGATGCCGCCCTTCGCCGCCGCGTAGTTGGGCTGTCCTGCCGAGCCCGCGAGGAACGCCTCGGAGGAGGTGTTGACGATGCGGCCGTAGACCGGGGCACCGGTCGCCTTCGAGCGTTCGCGCCAGTGCCGGGCGGCGAAGTGGGTCGTGTTGTAGTGCCCCTTGAGGTGGACGCGGATGACCGTGTCCCACTCGTCCTCCGTCATGGAGAAGATCATCCGGTCGCGGAGGATGCCCGCGTTGTTGACCAGGATGTCGAGCCGCCCGTACGTGTCGACGGCCAACTGGACCAGTTCCCGGGCCTGTTGGTGGTCGGCGACGTCGCCGGTGTGGGCGGTGGCCGTGCCGCCCTGGTCGCGGATCTCCTGAGCGACCCGTTCCGCGGGGGTGGCGTCGGCCTCGCCCGAGCCGTCCCGGCCGGGCTGGCCGAAGTCGTTGACGACGACGTGGGCGCCGAGGCGGGCGAGTTCCAGCGCTTCGGCACGGCCGAGCCCTCGGCCGGCGCCGGTGACGATGGCCGTGAGGCCGGTGAGCGGCGTTGACATACGGTTCGGGTTCCTTTCGGGTGGGCGGATCAAGCCCCTCAGGGGGCACCTCCCAGCGTTAGCTGGGGGAGATTGAGGAGCGGGGTCCGGGGCGGAGCCCCGTGGCCGCAGTGCCGTTGCCGCTACAGCTCGATGCAGGTCCGCAGGGCGGCGCCCGTCCGCATCTGGTCCAGCGCCTCGTTGATCTCCGCCAGCGGCACCCGGTGCGTGATCAGGGACTCCAGGTCGATGCGGCCCGCCCGCCACAGGGCGATGGCGCGCTCGTAGGACTGGAGGACGTCGCCGCCGCCGTACATCGACGGCAGGATCCGCTTCTCGTCGAAGAACAGCTCGAACATGTTGAGCTGCAGGTTGTCGTCCATGGCGCCCGCGCCGACGACGACGAGCGTGCCGCCGCGCCGCGTCGTCTCGTAGGCGGTCCGCGCGGTGACCGACTTGCCGACGACCTCGAAGACGTAGTCGAAGCCCTCCCCCGCGGTGACGCGCTGCTTGGCGTCGGCCAGCTCGTCCGGTGAAACGGCCTCCGTGGCACCGAACGTGAGGGCTGCCGCACGCCGGGACGCCACCGGGTCGACCGCCACGATCTGTGCCGCGCCCTTGAGCCGTGCGCCCTGGATCGCCGAGATGCCGACGCCGCCGCAGCCGATGACGGCGACCGACGAACCGGCCTTCACGTCGGCCGTGTTGATGGCCGCGCCGAGCCCGGTGGTCACGCCGCAGCCGATGAGCGCGGCGATGTCGAAGGGCACGTCGTCGGGGATCGGGACGGCGCAGCCCGCGTCGACCACGACCTCCTCGGTGAACGTGCCGGTCCCGGCGAAGCCGAAGACGTCACCGCCGGGGCGCTTGAAGTTGGGCGTGCCCGCGTTCATGAATCCGGCCAGACAGAGCTGCGTCTGGCCGCGCTTGCAGGCGGGGCAGGCGCCGCACGCCGGGAGCCAGCAGACCAGAACGCGCTGACCTGCCGTCAGATGGGAGACGCCGTCCCCGACTTCGAGGATCTCGCCGGCGCCCTCGTGGCCGGGGATGAAGGGTGCGGGCTGCGGCAGCACCCCGTTCATCGCGGAGACGTCGGAGTGGCACAGGCCCGTCGCGCGGACCCGGATCTTCACCTTGCCCGGGCCGAAGCCGACCGCCTCGACGTCGTCCAGTACCTCGAGTTTGTCCTGGCCTATCTCGTGCAGTACGGCTGCTCGCATGGGGTGCGGCTCCTTCGCGTGACGTACCTACAGGTGGAATCAGCTGTGCTCGACGACCGTGTCGGCGAGGACCGGCGCCTCGTCGCGCTCCACCGCCACCACGGTGACCTGGACCCGGCCGGGCTCCTGCCACATGCGGATGCGCAGCGTCTCGCCCGGGTAGACGACGCCCGCGAAGCGCGTGGTGTAGCGGGTGATGCGGGAGACGTCGCCGTCGAGGACCGTGTCGACGACGGCCTTGAGGGTCATGCCGTACGAGCACAGGCCGTGCAGGATCGGCTTGTCGAAGCCGCCCAGCTTGGCGAACTCCGGGTCCGCGTGCAGCGGGTTCCAGTCGCCGGAGAGGCGGTAGAGGAGCGCCTGGTCCTCGCGGATGGGGCGGTCGACGGTGCGGTCGGGCGCGCGGTCCGGGACCTGGAGGCGGTCGGAGGGGCCGCGCTCGCCGCCGAAGCCGCCCTCGCCGCGGATGAAGATCGACGCGTCGCTGGTCCACAACGGCCCGTCGGCGTCGGCGACTTCGGTGCGCAGCACGACGACGGCGGCCTTGGTCTTGTCGTAGACGGCCGCCACCCGTGCGGCCGTCCGCGCGCTGCCCTCGACGGGGATGGGGCGGTGCAGTTCCACGGTCTGGCCGCCGTGCAGCACGTGCGCCAGGTTCACGTCGATGCCGGGGGCGGCGAGCCCGCCCATCATGGCCATGCCGGCGCCCGCGACCGTGGCGAAGCTCGGCAGGACGTGCAGCTTCGACTCCAGGGTGTAGCGCAGCTCGTCGGGGTCGGTGGCGGGGACGCCCGCGCCGAGGCCCAGGTGGTAGAGCTGGATGTCCTTGTGGCCCCAGGTGATCTCGGCGGTCCTGGGATCGGCGGCTATGGCCTTCGCGGCGTCGATGGGCATGGACGGGCGCTCCTAGGGCTGGCGGGTCGAGCTGGTCAAGACCTCGGTGCGGCCGTCCGCACCGTCGGTCGCACCGAGGTCGTCGCGGGCCGGGTAGAACCTGTTCCAATTCACCCGGCGACCCATGTATAGCCAAGAGCGCATGGCTTGGGAAGAGCCTCGGTACGTCTTTCTGACGCCACGTCAGAAAGCCCGTTGTGACATTTGTACCGGCGAGCCGCGGACAACCGGATCTGCCGCGCACCCGGCCCCGCTCCGTAGCGTTTTCCCCATGAAGACGACGAAGGCACCGGCCGTCTCGTTCACGGGGGCCGTCAAGACATTCGGTGAGGTACGGGCGGTCGACGGGCTCGACCTGGAGATCGGCGCGGGCGAGACGGTGGCGCTGCTCGGCCGCAACGGCGCGGGCAAGTCGACCGCCATCGCTCTGCTCCTCGGCCTGGACGAGCCGGACGAGGGCCACGTCGAGCTGTTCGGCACGGCGCCGCAGACCGCGGTGCTGGCCGGCCGGGTCGGCGCCATGCTGCAGGAGGGGCGGGCCGTCCCCCGGGTCACCGTCGCGGAGCTGGTCGGCTTCGTGGCCGGACGGTACCCGGAGCCGATGGCGGTGCCGGAGGCGCTGCGGCTCGCCGGGATCGAGGAACTGGCCGGGCGGCGCGTCGACAAGCTGTCCGGCGGGCAGACGCAGCGCGTGCGGTTCGCCCTGGCCCTCGCCGGGAACCCCGCGCTGATCGTGCTCGACGAGCCGACCGCGGCGCTCGACGTCGAGGCGCGGCACGCGTTCTGGGCGTCGATGCGGGCCTACGCACAGCGCGGTCACACGGTGCTGTTCTCCACGCACTACCTGGAGGAGGCCGACGCCAACGCGGACCGGATCGTGATGATCGACCACGGCCGGGTGGTCGCGGACGGCAGCGGCGAGGAGCTGCGCCGCGCGGGCGGCGGCAGCCTCGTCTGCTTCGACCTCGCGGGCCGCGGCACGGAGGGCCTCGCGCTGCTGCCGGGAGTGACGACGGTGGAGGTGCGCGGGGACCGGGCCCGGCTGCGCACCGAGGACTCGGACGCCACGGTGATGGCGCTGGCCGCCATGGACGCCGTACGGAACCTGGAGGTCTCCCCGGCCTCCCTCGACGACGCCTTCATGGCGCTGACCGCGGACCCCCGCGACCTGGAGCGTGTGTGATGTGGGACTACCTGCGGCTCGAAGTGAAGCGCACCCTGCGCGACATGCGGTTCGTCCTCGGCACCGTCGCGATGCCGGTCCTGATGTACCTCCTGTTCACCAACCTCGGTACGGACGACGGCACGTGGAAGACCGCGTCGATGGTCGGCATGGCCGCGTACGGCGCGCTCGGCGCGGCCATGAACACGGCGGGCGGCGTCGCCGAGGACCGGGCGATCGGCTGGCTGCGGCAGCTGCGGATCACCCCGATGACACCGCGCCAGGGCGTGACCGCGCGGGCGCTGACCGGTGCGGTGACGGTGCTGCCCGCCATCGCGGCCGTGATGCTCGCGGGCGGGCTGGTCAACGGCGTACGGATGGACGCCTGGAAGTGGCCGGTGATCGCGGTGCTGCTGTGGCTGGGCTCGCTGCCCTTCACGATGCTGGGCCTCGGCAACGGCTACCGGATGACGTCGCAGGCCATGGGCGGGGTCAACATGCTCAGCTATCTGGGGCTCGCGGTGCTCGGCGGCCTCTGGTTCCCGGTCCAGCTGTTCCCGGAGTGGCTGCAGCACGTCTCCGCCTTCACGCCGACCAACCGGTTCGCGCAGATCGGCCGCTCGGTCGCCGACGGGCACGCACCGTCGCTCGTGGCGCTCGGCGTCCTCACCGGCTGGCTGCTGGTCTTCGGTTCGTACGCTGTGGTCTCGTACCGCAAGGCCGCACGCACCATCTGAGCAACGGGGGATCGGACATGTCCTGGAGGAAGAGCGCCGTCAGCGGGTGGCGCGCCTGGCAGCAGGCGCGGGACGAGTGGAAGGCCGACAACGCGCGGATGAAGGCGCACCGCCGCAAGCACGGCAGGCCGGCCGAGGAACTGGGCCCGCCGCCCACCGGCTTCGCGCTGCTGCCCTGGCTGCTGATGGGCCTGGGCGCCGCCTCGAACCTCGTGCAGGGCAAGACCCCCCACCCGTGGGTCGGCGGCCTGGGCCTGTTCCTCTTCAACTCCCTCTACGTGTACGTGGTGTTCCGGGCCTTCCACAAGGTGACCCGGCACGCGACGTCGACCCGGGTCGCGGTCGGCGTGATGACGCTCCTCACCTGCGGTCTCGCGGGCACGTACGGCGGGGCCTGGCTGGCGCTCTTCCCGCTGCTCGGGCTCGCCGTCGGGGCGATCTCCCGGGGCCCGTACCTCGGCAAGGTCGGGCTCGCCCTGACCGTGCTCGCGGGCACCGTGGCCGGGCTGCGCGAGGGCTGGGACGCGGTGAGCGTCTCGTACGGCACGTTCCTGTCCACGATGGTGACGGCGGCGATCCTGTCGCTGTCCGAGACCGTACGGGAACTGCGGGACGCCCGTGAGGAGTTGGCCCGCCGGGCCGTGGAGCAGGAGCGACTGCGCTTCTCCCGCGACCTGCACGACCTGCTCGGCCACACCCTGTCGGTGATCGTGGTGAAGTCGGAGGCGGCCCGGCGGCTCGCGCCGCGCAGCATGGACGCCGCCCTGGAGCAGGTCTCCGACATCGAGGCGGTCGGCCGGCAGGCGCTCACCGAGATCCGCGAGGCCGTCACCGGCTACCGCGAGGGCAGCCTCGCCACCGAGCTGGACCGGGCGCGTTCGGCGCTGACCGCCGCCGGGATCTCCCCCGTGGTGCGCCAGTCGGGCCGGCCGCTCTCCGCGCAGACGGAGGCGCTGCTCGGCTGGGTGGTGCGCGAGGCGGTGACCAACACCGTCCGGTACAGCGGGGCCACCACCTGCACGATCACCGTCGACAGCACGCCGGAGCGGGCCAGGCTGCGGGTCTCCGACAACGGTTCGGGGCCGGCCGACGCCGCGACCCCCGGCATCGGCGGCACCGGTCTCAAGGGGCTCACCGAGCGGCTCGCGACGGCGGGCGGTTCCCTGAAGGCGGGCCCCGGTCTGCGGGGCGGGTTCACGGTGACCGCCGAACTGCCGGTGGGCGAGCGGGAGTCGCAGCCCGACGTGGCGCTGCCCGCGTAATCTCTCCCTGTGACAGAGATGCCTCAGGACCACCGCCCGGCCAAGAGCGTGCGCGTACTGCTCGCGGAGGACCAGGGAATGATGCGCGGCGCCCTCGCCCTCCTCCTCGGCCTGGAGGAGGACATGGAAGTCGTCGCGCAGGTCGCGGCCGGCGACGTCATCGTCGACAAGGCCCTCGAATGCCGCCCCGACGTGGCACTCCTCGACATCGAGCTGCCGGGCCGCAGCGGTCTGGACGCCGCCGCCGACCTGCGCGACGAGGTCCCGGACTGCCGGGTCCTGATCCTCACGACCTTCGGGCGGCCCGGCTATCTGCGCCGGGCGATGGAGGCGGGGGCGGCGGGGTTCCTGGTCAAGGACGGCCCGGTCGAGGACCTCGCCGAGTCCATCCGCAAGGTGCTGCGCGGCGAGACGGTCGTCGACCCGGCGCTGGCCGCCGCCGCGCTGTCGGCGGGGCCCAGCCCGCTGACGTCCCGCGAGGCGGACGCGCTGCGGGCCTCGGCGGACGGGGCGACCGTCTCCGACATCGCCACGAAGCTGCACCTCTCCGAGTCGACCGTGCGCAACTATCTGTCGTCGGCGATCGGCAAGACAGGGACCCGCAACCGCATGGAGGCGATGCGCTCCGCGCGTCAGCAGGGCTGGCTGTAACGGTCACCCGGCGACCGGTCACGGGGCGCTGCCCGGACCCCGCTCCTCAATCTCCCCCGGCTGACGCTGGGAGGTGCCCCCTGAGGGGCTTGAGGAGCGGGGCATCCAGAGAAGCAGTACCGCGACCGCGACGAGCAGGATCCCGGCGCCCGCCCGGAAGGCCGCGGCGTAACCGTGGGTGAGCGCAACGGGATCCGCCGAACCCGCGGAGCGCCCCGCCGCGACGGTCGAGAGGATCGCGAGGCCCAGCGCGCCCCCCAGCGTCCGGGACGTGTTGACGAGGCCCGACACCAGGCCCGCGTCACCGGGCGCGGCGCCCGACGTGGCCAGCGACGCCAGCGGGGTCATCGCGAAGCCCGCGCCCGCCATCATCACGATGCCCGGCAGCATGATGGTCACGACGTAACTGCCGTCGGCGCTCATCGTCGACTGCCAGGCGAACCCGGCCGCGGTCACGAGGACACCGGCCACCGCCACGTTCCGTGCGCCGAAGCGCGGCATCAGGCGCGGCGCGAACTTGGAGCCCGCGACGACCGCGAGCGAGCTGGGCACGAGGGCGAGGCCCGCCTCGATCGGCGTGTAGCCGAGGACGTTCTGCGCGTACAGCGTCATGAAGAACCACATGGCGAACGAGCCCATGCCGCACACGAACATCGCGGCGTTCGCGGCCGCCACCGAACGCACCTTGAACAGGGCGAGCGGCATCAGCGGCAGTCGCGTACGGGCCTCGACGACGAGGAACGCCGCGATCAGCGCGAGGGCCGCACCGAGCGGCACGAGGGTCGCCGCGGCGCCCCAGCCCTCGGCCTCCGTCTGCACGATGGCGTACGCGAGGGTCGCCGTGCCCGCGGTGACGAGCAGCGCGCCCGGCAGGTCGAGGCGGCGCTCGCCGCCCGCGCGGGACTCCTTGATCCAGCGGGCGGCGGCCGCGAGGACGACGGCGCCGAGCGGCACGTTGATGAGGAGCACCCAGCGCCAGTTCAGGCCCTCGGTGAGGACGCCGCCGACCAGGCCGCCGGCCGCGCCGCCGCCCGCGCCGACCGCGGTCCAGGTGGCGATGGCCCGGGCCCGGGCCGCGCCCTCGGGGACGGCGGAGGTGAGGATGGTCAGGGTGGAGGGGGCGAGGACCGCGGCGCCCAGGCCCTGCACGGCACGTGCGGCGAGCAGCTGCCAGTCGTCCTGGGCGAGCCCGCCGGCGAGCGAGGCGAGGGTGAACAGGCCGAGGCCGACCAGGAACATCCGCTTGCGCCCGAACAGGTCGCCCGCGCGCCCGCCGAGCAGCATGAAGCCGGCGAAGGCGATCGAGTAGGCGTTCACGACCCACTGCAGGCCCGAGGCGCTGAGCCCGAGGTCGGCGCGCATGGAGGGCAGCGCGACGTTCACGACGGAGACGTCGAGCACGACGAGGAACTGTCCGGCACAGGCCACGGCGACCACCAGCCAGGTGGGCGGTGCGGGCCTTCGGTCACGTATCGCGGCATCTGCGGCGGTCGGGGTCTGGAGCATGGATGTCATGGTCGCAGGGCGAGCGCACCCCGTACATCAGGATTTCGGCGCAGCGGTCCCGGGGCTCCGGGTCTACGGCCCGGGTCCTAGGACCCGATATTGCGTTGCCGCCGGGCGGTCCGGTCCGGAGAATCCCCGGGTGACCTCCACCGTCTTCTCCCACAAGCCCGTGCTGACCGGCGAGCGGGTCGTGCTGCGGCCGTTCACCGGGGCCGACGCCGAGACCATGGCCGGGATCATCGCGGATCCCGAGGTGCTGCACTTCACCGGCGGTGACACCGCTTTCACGCCGGAGCGGCTGCGCGAGTGGTACGGCTCGCGCGGTGCGCAGGACGACCGGCTCGACCTGGCCGTCACGGACCGTGCGACGGGCGAGCTGGTCGGCGAGGTCGTCCTGAACGAGTGGGACCCGGCCCACCGCGGCGCCACCTTCCGCACCCTGATGGGCCCGCGCGGCCGGGGCCGCGGGCTGGGCACCGAGGCGACCGGCCTGATCGTCGGGTACGGCTTCGAGACCGCCGGCCTGCACCGCATCCAGCTGATGGCGTTCGCGGACAACCACCGGGCCCGGCACGTGTACGAGAAGGTCGGCTTCGTCCTGGAGGGCGTGCACCGCAGCAGTCAGCTGCGGGACGGCGTCTGGCAGGACGAGGTGACCATGGCGGTCCTCGCCGACGACTGGCGGGCCCGCTGACCGTCGGCCGCCGTCAGGCCCGCCGCACCATGGTCACCACGGCCGCGCCGCCGAGCCCGATGTTGTGCGCGAGTCCGGTGCGCGCCCCGGTGACCTGCCGGGCGCCCGCCTCGCCGCGCAGCTGCCAGGTCAGCTCGGCGAGCTGGGCGATGCCCGTGGCGCCCAGCGGGTGGCCCTTGGAGATCAGGCCGCCGGACGGGTTCACCACCCACCGGCCGCCGTACGTCGTCGCGCCGGACTCGACGAGCTTGCCGGACTCGCCCTCGCCGCACATGCCGAGCGCCTCGTACGTGAGGAGTTCGTTGACGGAGAAGCAGTCGTGCAGTTCGACGACGTCCACGCCGTCGATGCCGGTGCCCGACGCCTCGTAGACCTGGCGGGCGGCCGCCCGCGACATGGGCTGTCCGACGACGTCGATGCACGAGCCGGACGCGAAGGACTCCTCGGTGTCCGTGGTCATCGCCTGGGCGACGATCTCGACAGCCCTCTCCCCCAGGCCCCGTTCCTCGACGAAGCGTTCGGAGACGACGACGGCCGCCGCCGCGCCGTCGGAGGTCGGCGAGCACTGGAGCTTGGTGAGCGGGGTGTGGATGGCCTTGGCGGCGAGGATCTCGTCGACCGTGTACGCGTCCTGGAACTGGGCGTACGGGTTGTTGACCGAGTGCCGGTGGTTCTTGGCGCCGACCGCGGCGAGCTGGGCCGCGGTCGTGCCGTACTTCTCCATGTGCTCGCGGGCCGCGTCGCCGAAGATCTGGGCGGTGGGCGGACTCATCTCGAAGCCGTGCCGGGCGGCCATGATGCCGTAGTGGCGGGCCACCGGGGACGTCTTGAAGTCGGCCCCGGCGTCGGCCCCGCCGCCGAGCGCGCCGCGCTGCATCTTCTCGAAGCCGACGGCGAGCACGCAGTCGCTGGTGCCGCCCTCGACGAACTGGCGGGCCATCATCAGGGCGGTGGAGCCGGTCGCGCAGTTGTTGTTGACGTTGTAGACGGGGACGCCCGTCAACCCCAGTTCGTAGACGGCGCGTTGACCTGCCGTGGAGGCCTGGAAGCAGTAGCCGACGGGGACCTGCTGCACGTCGCCGTAGGCGATCCCGGCGTCGGCGAGCGCGGCACCGCCCGCCTCCTTCACCATGTCCCAGTACTGCCAGTCCCGGCTCTCGGGCTTCTCGAACTTGGTCATGCCGACGCCGACTATGTACGACTTCATGGCTGCGCAGCCCTCCTGCCACTACCTGACGGACCGTCAGATAGTGGCAGGGCGGAGCGATTAACGGAAGGCCGCGTGCCCCGTCAGCGCCTGGCCGAGCGCGAGCGTGTGCATCTCGGAGGTGCCCTCGTAGGTGAGGACGGACTCCAGGTTGTTGGCGTGCCGGATCACCGGGTACTCCAGCGAGATGCCGTTCGCACCGAGGATCGTGCGGGCGGTGCGGCAGATCTCGATGGCCTCGCGCACGTTGTTGAGCTTGCCGAAGCTGATCTGGGCCGGGTGGACGCCCGCCTCCGAGTCCTTGAGCGCCGACAGGTGCAGCGCGGTGAGCGTCGCCTTGTGGAGTTCGAGGGCCATGTCGACGAGCTTCTGCTGGGTGAGCTGGAAGCCCGCGATCGGCTTGCCGAACTGCTCGCGCTGCAGGGCGTAGTCCCGCGCCGCCGTCCAGGCCGAGCGGGCCGCGCCGGTGACGCCCCAGACGATGCCGTACCGGGCCTCGTTCAGGCAGGTCAGCGGTGCGCCGACGCCCCGCGCCCCGGGGAGCTGGGCCGAGGCCGGGAGCCGTACGCCGTCCAGCACCAGCTCGCTCGTCACCGACGCGCGCAGTGACATCTTGTGCTTGATCAGCGGGGCGGAGAAGCCGGGGGCGTCGGTGGGCACGACGAAGCCGCGCACCCCGTCCTCGGTCTGCGCCCAGACGACGGCGACGGCCGCCACCGAACCGTTCGTGATCCACATCTTGCGGCCCTCGAGGATCCAGTCGTCGCCGTCCCGGCGCGCCCGCGTCGTCATGGAGGCCGGGTCGGAGCCGTGGTCGGGCTCGGTCAGGCCGAAGCAGCCGATGGCCTCGCCCGCGGCCATCTTGGGCAGCCACTCCTGCTTCTGCTCCTCGGAGCCGAACCGGTGGATCGCGAACATGGCCAGGGACCCCTGGACCGAGACGAAGGAGCGCAGCCCTGAGTCGGTGGCCTCCAGTTCGCGGCAGGCGATGCCGTACGCGCGGGCCGACAGGCCGGCGCAGCCGTACCCCTCCAGGTGCATGCCGAGCAGGCCCATCTTGCCGAACTCGCGGGCGAGTCCGGGCAGGTCCGGCAGCTCGCCCGCCTCGAACCAGCCGGCGATGTGCGGCTCGACCTTGTCGTCGAGGTACTGGCGCACCGTGTCGCGCACGGCGCGCTCCTCGTCGGTGAGGAGTGCTTCGAGGTTCAGCGGGTCGACGGGGTCGAGGGCGGGGAACGGCATGGGACTCAGGCTCCTTGCGGTGAGGGTGGTGGTGCGGCTCAGTCGGACGGGTTCAGGAGACGGTCGATCTCCTTCTCCTCGTACCCGAGTTCGGCGAGTATCGCGCGGCTGTCCCGGCCCAATGTGGGCGGGGCGCTGCGGACCGGCGGGCGTTCGCCGCGGAACGTGACGGGGAACGCGACCTGCTGGAGGGGGCCCACGTCCGGGTGCTCGACCGTCCGCACCATGCCGAGGGCCGCGGTCTGCGGGCAGGCGTAGACCTCGTCGAGGGTGCGGATGGCGGCGACGGGGACGCCGAGCGGCTTCAGCAGGGCGGTCCAGTGGGCGACCGGCTCGTCGACGAGGACGGACTCCAGTTTGGCGTTGAGCGCCGTGCGGTGCGCCACGCGGTCGCGGTTGGCCGCGAACCGGGCGTCGTCCGCCCACTCCGGGTGGCCGAGGGCGGTCACCAGGCGGCGGAACAGGGCGTCGTTGCCGACCGCGATCACGAAGTGGCCGTCGGCGGCCGGGTACGCCTGGTACGGGACGAGGCTGGGGTGGCCGGAGCCGAGGCGCGTGGGGCGCTCGCCGGTCGCGAAGTAGCCGGTGGCCCAGTTGATGTGCAGGGCGAGCTGGGACTCGTACAGGGACGTCGTGACGTACTGGCCGTGGCCGGTGCGCTCGCGTTCGACGAGGGCCGCGTTCACGCCGATGAGGCCGAAGAGGGCGGCGCCGAGGTCGCCCATGGCGTAGCCGGCCTTGACGGGCGGTCCGTCGGGTTCGCCGGTGAGGGACATCAGGCCCGCGCTCGCCTGGGCCACCATGTCGTAGCCGGGCTCGTCGCGCAGCGGTCCGGTGTCGCCGAACGCGGAGATGTGGAGGATGACCAGGCGCGGGTAGCGCTCGCTCAGTTCCTTGTAGTCGAAGAGGCGGGCCAGCGAGGAGCCGGGGCGGAAGTTCTCCACCATGACGTCCGCGTCGGCGAGCATCCGGTGCACGGCCTCCTGGCCGCCCTCGGACTTGAGGTCGAGGGTCACCGAGCGCTTGTTGCGGTTGGCCGCCAGGTAGTAGGTGGCGTCGGGGCCGTTGAAGGGTGGGCCCCAGGAGCGGGTCGGGTCGCCGCCGTCGGGGTGCTCGACCTTGATGACGTCGGCGCCGAGGTCGGCCAGCGACATGGTGACGTACGGGCCCGCGAGGATCTTGGAGAGGTCGACGACCTTCATGCCCTTCAGGGGCGCCGGGTTCTGGTCAGGCACGGTCGGTCTCCCGGAGGTCGGCGAGCGGGACCCGTCCACCGTCCGCCAGCGCGGTGAAGTGGTCCAGGGCGGGGCGGGGCAGCGCGGCCGGGTCGTCGGTGACGGCGCTGTAGGCGCGCGCGACGAGGAGGGCGCGGCCGTCGCCGGTGGTGCGCGTCTCGTGGTCGGCCTGGTCGTGCAGCAGCGTCTCCATGACGGCGCGGGTCAGCTCGTCGGCGTACCGGCCGATCCGCATCTCCTGCTCGTCGGGCGGGAGTTGGAGGAGTGCGTCGCCCTTCTTGCGGAGCAGTTCCCAGCGGTCACGGGTGGCCGGGCGGTCGCCGTAGGCGTCGGCGAGGGTGGCGTGGGCCTGCTGGCGGCGCATGCAGCGCAGGACGTCGAGGGCGATGACGTTCGACGATCCCTCCCAGATGGAGCCGAGGTGGGCGTCGCGCACCAGGCGCGGGTTGACCCAGTCCTCGATGTAGCCGTTGCCGCCGCGGATCTCCATGGCCTCGCCGGTGACGGTGCGGGCCCGCTTGCACAGGGTGTGCTTGGCGAGCGGGGTGAGGACGCGCACCAGCGCGCGGGCGTCGGCGTCGCCGGCGTCGGCCTCCGTGAGCCGGGCGGCCGCCTCGATCACCAGGTGCAGGGCTGCTTCGGTGTCGAGGATCATCGGGAGCAGCGTGGCCCGCATCAGCGGCTGGTCGAAGAGGGGCTTGCCGAAGACGTGCCGGACGCGGGTGTGGTCGACCGACTCGCGGACGGCGCGGCGCATCAGGGCGGTGGCGCGCATGGCGTTGGAGAGCCGGGAGACGTTGAGCATCTCGGCCATCTGCCGGAATCCGTCGGTGAGTTGGCCGACGGGGGTCGCGTACGCCTCGTCGAGGGTGACCTCGCCGCTCGCGATGGACCTGGAGCCGAGCTTGTCCTTGAGGCGGTCGATGCGGATCTCGTTGCGGCTGCCGTCGGGGCGCAGGCGCGGTACCAGGAACATGCCGAGGCCGCGGGTGCCGTCGCCCTGGCCGGGGACGCGGGCGAGGGTGAGGATCACGTCGGCGGACGGGTTCGAGGCGAACCACTTCTTGCCGGTGAGCGTCCAGTGCGTGCCCCGGTCGGTGGCGACGGTCTCCGTCAGCCCCACGTCGGTGCCGCCCTGCTTCTCCGTCATGAACATCGCGCCGGTGGCCCGGAGTCCGGGGTCGGTGGAGGACAGGGCGGCTATCTCGTCCGCGTACCGCTCGGCGTCGAACAGGCGCAGGATGCGGGCGGCGGAGTCCGTCATGGAGAGCGGGCAGGCCATGCCGAACTCGGACTGCACGTAGAGGGAGGAGAGGGCGTACTTGACCGTGTGCGGGACCTTCGTGGGCCAGCCGAGGACACCGGGCCTGTGGGACATCGCGGCGAGTCCGAAGCGCTCGTAGGCGATGGCCGCGGCCTTGTCGTGGGCGGGGTGGAAGGCGATCTCGTCGACGCGCTCGCCGTCGGCGGCGTACTGGACGAGGCGCGGCGGGTGGGCGTCGGCGAGGGCGGCCTGCCGGTCGAGGTCTCCCGCGGCGAGCTCGCCGAGGTCGGCGAGGAGCGGCTCGACCCGGGCGCGGTCGTCGGCGGCGAGGACGCGGTCGAGCAGCGGGCGCAGGGCGGGGTCGCGGTCGGCGTAGTTCAGGGGCGTTTCGGTGGGCACGGGTGACTCCGGGTCAGGCGGGTTGTGCGGTACGGGAGTTGGTGGCCGGTGCGGTTTCGCGGTCGCCGGTGCGGGCGAGCAGCGGCAGGACGCCCGCCAGGGTGATCGCGGTGTAGGCGAGGCCGAGGGCGACGACCGGCCAGATCGAGCCGAAGGCGGTGAGCAGGTACTGGGAGACGATCGGCGCGGTCCCGGCGAAGAGGGTCGTGCACAGCTGGTAGGACAGCGACATGCCGGTGTAGCGGACCTCGACGGGGAACACGCGGGCGAGGATTCCGGCGAGTGCGGCGTAGTACATGGCGTGCGGGAACGTCGCGAGGCCCATGCCGAGGACGGCGAGCCAGAAGTTGCCGGTGCCGACGAGGACGAACATCAGCGGCAGCACGACGAATTCGGGCAGCAGCATCCACAGCACGGCCTTGCGCACCGGCCACTTGCTCGCCAGCACCGCGCCGAAGGGCTGCACGACCACCTGGACGACGAGCGCGAGGGCGATGACCGTGAGGAACGTCGACCGGTCGAAGCCGAGGTCGGAGGTGGCCCAGGACAGGGCGAACGTCGTCTTCACATAGGTGATGGCGACGCCGGCGGTGCCCGCGAGGACGCCCAGGACGACGAGCAGCGGGTAGTGGGTCAGCACGGTCTTGATGGGGAGCTTGACCGGCTTGTCACGGGCGAGGGCGGCCTGCATCTCGGGCGTCTCGGCGAGCCTGAGGCGGATGAAGAGGCCGACGGCGACCAGGACGGCCGAGAACAGGAACGGGACGCGCCAGCCCCACGACTCGAAGGCGGCGTCCGGGAGTTGGGCGATGCCGAGGAAGGCGATCGTGGCCAGCAGGTTGCCGACCGGGGAGCCCTGCTGGGCGAAGGCGCCGTAGAGCAGCTTGCGCCTGGGCGGGGCGTACTCGGTGGCGATGAGCACGGCGCCGCCCCATTCGCCTCCCATGGCGACGCCCTGGATCATGCGCAGCAGGATCAGCAGGACCGGGGCGGCGGCGCCGATCTGGTCGTAGCCGGGCAGCAGTCCGACGCAGAAGGTGGCGGCGCCCATCATCGTGAGCGTGGTGACGAGGGCCTTCTTGCGGCCGTACCGGTCGCCGAAGTGCCCGAAGATCAGGCCGCCGAGCGGGCGGGCGAGGAAGCCGACCCAGAAGGTGGCGAAGGCGGCGAGGGTGCCGACGGCGGGTGAGGCGCCGGTGAAGAAGATCTTGCCGAGGACCAGCGCGGACGCCGATCCGTAGATGTAGAAGTCGAACCACTCGATGGTGGTGCCGACGAAGGCGGTGACGCCGGCGCGACGGGCGTCACGGGCCCGGCTCGCTGCGTCCCCGGGGACGGGGGCGGCTTGCGGCATGACGAGCGTCCTCTCGTAGCGGCAGATCCCGCTGCGGAGAACGACAGGTGCGGCCCGCCCTCGCTCCGTCGCGAGACGTGGATCACTCTGCACCGCGCCATTAGGTGGTGTCCAAGACCAATAACGCCCTGGATTGAGACGTCATCCAGCATGATCCTGTGCGTCGGGCGGCGTCGGCAGCACTTCCTCCGCCACGCGCAGCACGGCCTCCAGGGCCGCCGACTTGTTGCCGGTGCGCCAGCCGAGGGCGATCGGCAGGACGGGCACCTCGTCCCCGACGAGGGGCCGGAACACCACGTGTTCCAGATGGATGCTGCGGGCGGACTCGACGACCACGGCGACCCCGACACCGGCGCCCACCAGGGCCAGCATGTTGTACGAGTCCGGGGCCTCCTGCGCGATCCGGGGCGCGAACCCGGCGTCGTGGCAGGCCTGCACCATCGCCTCGCGCACCGCCGACTCCCGGGAGAGCGGGAACGTCACGATGGGTTCGCCCGCCAGCTCCCGCACGGGCACCTCGTCGCGGGCCGCGAGCGGATGGCTGTCGGGCAGGGCGAGCACGAGGCGCTCCATGCGGACGACGCGGGCGGTGATGCCGCGCCGCACCGGGAGCGCCACGAAGCCGACGTCGAGGGTGCCGTCGGTGACCCGGCGCAGCGCCTCACCGGTGTAGGTCTGCCCCATCAGCACCAGTTCGATCCCGGGGTGCTGGGAGGTGACGGCGCGGGTGAGCAGCGGCAGCGCGGAGTAGCTGCTGGCGCCCGCGAAGCCGACGGTGACCCGGCCGACCTCGCCGAGGTGCGCGGCGCGCACGGTGCGGCGGACGGCGGAGGCGTCGGCGAGCAGCCGCCGCGCGGGCTCCACGAGCGCCTGCCCGGCCGGGGTGAGACGGACGGTGCGGGTCGTGCGGTCGAAGAGCCTGACCCCGAGGTCCCGTTCGAGGAGCCTGATCTGCTGGCTGAGCGGCGACTGCGCGATGTGCAGGCGCTCGGCGGCCCGCCCGAAGTGCAGTTCCTCGGCCACGGCCACGAATCCGGTGAGGTGTTTGAGCTCCACGGGGGCGACGATACGTCGACCTGTGGGATGCTCCGCCCGGAGATCGTTGTGATGACAGCGTGACGAGTGCGTAGAACTCGTGAAGACGTAGGGGGCGTTTTTATGGAGGGTCATCTCATCAAGGGGGCCAACACCTTCATACCGACGGTGCCGTTGCGCATCGCGGTACGCGGTTGGCTGGACGCGTCGGCGCTGCTGCTGACCGGGGACGGAGCGGTCCGGGGGGACCAGGACGTCGTGTCACCGGGGGCGCCCGCGCATCCGTCGGGCGCGGTCCGTCTCGCCGGGGGCGCGAACGGTACGGCGTGGCTGGAGGTCGAACTCCCGGCGGTCGAGCAGGACGTCGAGCGGGTGCTGGTGGTCGGTTCGACGCGCGGCGGGACGGTCCGGGAGACCGGTGAACCGTCGGTGGAGGCCTACGCGCCCGACGGCACGCCCGTCGCGCGGTACGCGGTGACCGAGATCGGCGACGAGAAGGCCCTGGTGCTCGCCGAGTTGTACCGCCGGGCCGGCGGGTGGAAGTTCCGGGCGGTGGGGCAGGGGCACGAGGCCGGGCTCGACGCGCTGGCCGCCGGCCACGCGGCCGGGCCGGTCCGGATGCAGCCGCCCGTCCAGGACGCGGTGCCCGCCGCCGCACCGGCAGCGGCAGCACCGGCACCGGCACCGGCACCGGCACCGGCACCCACGCCCGTACCCCTCGCCCCCGCACCGGCCCCCGCCCCCACACTCGCGGAACCCGGGCCGACGCCCGCCGTCCCGCCCGTCGCGGACTGGACGTTCGGCCCGGTCTTCGAGCCGCACCTGATCACCGGCCAGGACAACGACGTGATCCAGGTGAACGGGCTGCCGCCGGGCCCGGTCGTCGTCGAGCTGCTGGTCCAGGGGGACGGCTGGACGTGCCTGGCCCCGCTGAACAAGCGCAACAAGGAGGGCGACACCCTCGTCAACAGCACCGAGGAGGACTTCGAGGGGCGCCTGCTGACCACGGTCCCGCCGGGCGGCCCGCTGCGGCTGCGGCTCCAGGCCGAGGGACGGTGGCAGGTGACGGTGCTGCCGCTCACCGCGGCCCGGCGGCTGACCGGCGCGTGGCTGGAGGGGCGCGGCCCCGACGTGCTGCTGCACACCGGCGGCCCGGCGGACTTCGCCATCCAGTACAAGGGCGACAGCAATCTCATCGTCAACCGGTTCGAGCCGGCCGGGTCCGACGACCCCACGGCGCTGCCGCGCGAGGAGAACTTCATCAACGAGATCGGCGCCCGCCGCGAGACCCACCCGCTGCCCGGCGGTCCGCTGGTCGTCCGGATGGAGATGGCGGACGGACCGTGGCGGGCCAGGCTCAAGGGGTTCGGTCCCGAGGACGCGCCGGACCCCGTGGCGGCCGTGCCCTTCGCGGCGCCCGTCCCGCTGTCCGGGCAGTCCCCGGCCAAGACGGCCGGGGGCCGGAAGGCGTCGCGCTGGGGCTGGCGCGGCCGGAGCTGAGCGGGAGCCGGGGCGTCGGCACGTCGGCCTGATCCGGCTCCCCGCCGCACCACCCTGTGGCATGCTCCGCTCACGCCGCCCGGCGTGGAGACCGGGCCGACGGGGGGACGTGACGATGACCGGAGTCCGGGGTGCCCGGCGGGTGCTGCTGCCCGTGGTGGGGGCGGTGGCGCTCGTCCTGCTGGTGATGGCGGTGGCGCACGGTGTGCACCGGCCGGGAAGCGCGGGCGACGCCTACCGGCGCGCCCACCCGGCCCCGACCGCGGTCTCGTCGCCGCGCGTCCCGAAGGACTTCCGCTGCCCCGGCGAGGACCCGTCGCCCTCGCCGACCGGGTCCCCCGCCTCCGACGGGGCCACCGCGCAGCCGGGCGACCACTACGCCGAGAACCACGGCTTCCGCGTGCCGTTCCCGCTGCACGGGCAGCGCCGGTGCGACGGGCTGGCCGCGGTCCGGCAGGTGGAGCACGCGCTGCGGCCGCTGCGTGAGCGCGGCGACTTCACCGCGAAGAGCGCCCAGCGGGCGCTGGTCGCGACCGGCTTCCCCGACGGTGGCGTGCGGGCGCAGCAGGACAGCGGCGGGGTGTACTTCCTCGTCACCGTCGACGAGACGCCGCTGTGCGTGGAGGGCGCCCTGTATCCGGCGGGCCTGCGGGCCGACGCCTTCGGCGGCTACCCCGACCACGTCGGCTGCGACCTGCCCTCCGGCGGCCACTGACCGCCGGCCCCGCCGGACGTCAGTCCCTGGGCAGCCCCAGGATCCGCTCGGCCACGACGTTGAGCTGGACCTGGGTGGTCCCCCCGGCGATGGTCAGACAGCGCGACAGCAGGAACCCGTGCAGCGCCCGCTCGCCCGGCCCCTCCCGCAACGCGCCCGCCGGGCCGAGGAGTTCGAGGGCAAGCTCCGCGACCTTCTGCTGGTGCGGGGTCTGCACCAGCTTCCGCACGGACGCCCCGGCCCCCGGCTCCTCCCCCGCGACCTGGCGCATGGTCGTGCGCAGCCCGATGCAGGCCAGTGCGTGCGCCTCGGTCGCGAGGGCGCCGATCCTGGCCCGGTGGGCGCCGTCCAGGTCGCCGGAGCGGGCGAGGAGCGCCTCCAGGCCCGTGTCGAACGTCAACTGGTCGGCCATGTGGACGCGTTCGTTGCCGAGCGTGTGCCGGGCGACCCGCCAGCCGTCGTCGACGTCGCCGACCACCGCGTCCGCGGGCAGCAGCACGTCGTCGAAGTAGACCTCGTTGAAGAGGGAGTCGCCGGTGATCTCGCGCAGCGGCCGGACGTCGATCCCCGTCGTGTGCTTCATGTCGACGACGAAGTAGGTGAGGCCCTTGTGCTTGGGGGCGTCCGGGTTCGTGCGGGCGAGCAGGATGCCGTGGTCCGCCCACTGCGCGGCGCTCGTCCACACCTTCTGGCCGTTGATCCGCCAGCGCCCGTCCGGCAGCCGCTCCGCCTTCGTGCGCAGCGAGGCGAGGTCGGATCCCGCGCCAGGTTCGGAGAACAGCTGGCACCACAGCAGCTCGCCGCGGAGCGTCGGCGGGAGGTAGCGGTCGCGCTGGGCCTCGGTGCCGTAGGTGAGGAGCGAGGGGACGACCCAGGTGGCGATGCCGAGGTCGCTGACCTTCACCCCGGCCGCCGTCAACTCGCTCTGGACGGCGAGCTGTTGGACGGGTCCCGCGCCGATCCCATACGGCGGGGGCAGGTGCGGCGCCGCGTATCCGGTGGGGGCGAGGGCGCGGCGGGCGGCGGCCGGGTCGAGGCCGCGGGCGGCCTCGACGACGGCGCGGGTCTGCTCCCGGTACGCGTCGGCCTCGGCGGGCAGGTCGAGCCGCAGTTCCCGGCGGGCGCCGGACTCGGCGAGCCGGACGGCGCGCAGCCGGTGGGCGTCGCCCGCGCCGAGCAGCTGGCGGGCGACGACGGCCCGGCGCAGATGGAGGTGGGCGTCGTGCTCCCAGGTGAAGCCGGTGCCGCCGAGGATCTGGATGCAGTCCTTGGCGCAGCCGTACGCGGCGTCGAGCGCGGCGCCCGCGGCGAGCGCGGCGACCAGTCCGCGGACGTCGTCGGCGGCCTCGTCCTCGCCGAGGGCCCGGGCGGCGTCCCAGACCAGCGCGCCCGCCTGCTCGACGCGGACGAGCATGTCGGCGCAGAGGTGCTTGACGCCCTGGAACTGGCCGATGGGCCGCCCGAACTGTTCGCGCACCTTGGCGTGGTCGGCCGCGGTGCGCAGCGCCCATCCCGCGGTGCCGCAGGCGTCGGCGGCGAGCAGCACCGCCGCCAGGTCGCGGACGAGGGAGCCGTCCACGGCGAGCACCCGGCCGGCGGGGACGGCCGCGCCGGCCGCGGCGACCTCCGCGGTGGGTCTGGTCGGGTCGGCGCTCTCGTGGGCGCGCACGGTGAGGCCGGGGGTGTCGGCGTCGACGGCGATCCAGACGGGCCCCTCGGCGCTCTCGGCGGCCAGGACGAGCAGGTCGGCGCCGGCTGCGGTGAGGACGGGCGGCGCGGTCCCGTCGAGCACGAGCCCGTCGGGCCCGGCCACGGCCGTGAGCCCGCCGGGCCCGAACGCGACGGCCCCGATCCGGTCCCCCGCGGCGAGCCCGCGCGCGAGCTCCCGGCGCCCCGCCCGGCGCAGCACCTCGGCCGCGAGGGCGCTGCCCAGGAACGGGCCGGGCAGCGCCGCCCGGCCCGCCTCCTCGGCGACCACCGCGAGATCGAGGAGGGTCCCGCCGCCGCCCCCGTACGACTCGGGAAGGTGCACGCCGAGCAGTCCCTGGGCGGCGAGTCCGTCCCAGTGGGGCGGGCGGTGGCCGGGGGCGGCCGGGGCGTCGAGCAGTTTGCGCACCTCGTCGGGCGGTACGGCGCGCGCGATCCAGCCGCGCACGGCGTCCGCGAGTTCCCGCTGTTCCTGCGTGATGGCGATGCCCATGCGGCGCACGGTAGAACACGTTCCAGTAGAGCGGAAGACCGAATCTGACGCCAAGTCAGAAACCATCCAAGGGTGTTCGGGATCCGGCCCGTGTAATGAAAAGGTCAAGGTTGCCGCTCGTACGACGATCGTCGGAATAGTCGCCCGAGGAAACAGGTTCGACCTACACGAAACCTGCCCGCACGCCGCCGTGCACAGACCCCCGAACCTGCCTTCCGGAGGCCTTCCCTGATGCCCCAGCCGACGACCCCAGACCGCCGAACCGGCGGCGTCGTCCCCATTCTCGCCTTCGCCGGCATCGTCGTCGCGGTGATGCAGACCCTGCTCGTCCCGGTCATCAAGGACCTGCCCGAGCTGCTGAACACCGCGCCGTCCAACGCCACCTGGGTGATGACCGCCACCCTCCTCGCCGGCGCCGTCTCCACCCCGATCATGGGCCGCCTCGGCGACCTCGCCGGCAAGCGCCGGATGCTGCTCACCAGCCTCGCGATCATGGTCGTCGGCTCGCTGGTCTGCGGTTTCACGGACAACCTGCTCGTGATGATCGTCGGCCGTGCGCTGCAGGGCTTCGCCATGGGCGCGATCCCGCTCGGCATCGGCCTGATGCGCGACATGCTGCCGCGCGAGAAGCTCGGCTCGGCGATGGCCCTGATGTCCTCCTCCATCGGCGTCGGCGGCGGTCTCGCGCTGCCGCTGGCCGCGCTCGTCGCCCAGCACGCCGACTGGCACGCGCTGTTCTTCGGCGCGGCGGGACTCGGCGTCCTGTCGATCGCCCTGACCCTGGTCTTCGTGCCGGAGAGCCCGCTGCGCGCGCAGGGCACGTTCGACGTGGCCGGCGCCCTCGGCCTCTCCCTCGGCCTGGTCCTCTTCCTGCTGCCGATCACCAAGGGCAGCGACTGGGGCTGGGGGTCGGGCACCACGCTCGGCCTGTTCGCCGCGGCGCTCGTCGTGCTCCTCGGCTGGGGCGCGATGGAGCTGCGCCTGAAGGCGCCGCTGGTCGACCTGCGCACCACGGCCCGCCGCGAGGTGCTCCTCACCAACCTCGCGTCGATCATGGTGGGTGTCGCCTTCTACGCGATCTCCCTGGTCCTCCCCCAGCTGCTCCAGCTGCCGTCCGCCACCGGCTACGGCCTCGGCCAGTCGATGGTCGTCGCGGGTCTGTGCGTGGCGCCGCTGGGCCTGACGATGATGTTCACCGCGCCGGTCTACGCCCGCCTGTCGGCGACGTTCGGCCCGAAGGTCACGCTGATCCTCGGCATGCTGATCATCGCGATCGGCTACGGCGCGGGCCTCGGCCTGATGAGCGCCGCCTGGCAGACGATCGTGATCTCGGTGGTCGTGGGCGCGGGCATCGGCCTCGCGTACTCCTCGCTCCCCGCGCTGATCATCGGCGCGGTCGACCCGTCCGAGACGGGCGCGGCCAACGGCCTCAACACCCTGATGCGCTCGATCGGCACCTCGGTGTCGTCGGCGGTCATCGGCATGGTCCTGGCCAACACCGCGCACCAGGCGCACGGCGTGGCCGTCCCCACGATGCACGGCTTCCACATCTCGTTCCTGATCGCCACGGCCGCGGTCGCGGTGGGCGTCCTGCTCGCCGTCTTCCTGCCGAAGCGCAGCACGGCCCCGGCCGGACAGCTGCGGGCCAGCAGCGAGGAGGACGCCAATCTGGCCCGCGCCGAGGAGGTGCTCGCCGCCTTCCGCGGCCGGGTCCTCGACCCGGCGGGCGCTCCCGTGGCCCGCGCCAAGGTGACCCTGATCGACCGTCGCGGCCGCCAGGCGGGCGCCGCCCTCACGGACGCGGACGGCCGGTACGCCCTCGCGGTCCCGACGGGCGGCTCCTATGTCCTCGCGGCCACCGCGTCCGGCCACGCCCCGCGCGCCTCGGCCGCCACGCACCACGGCGAGGACCGGGCGGTCGACGTGGACCTGGCCCTGGAGGCGCTCGCCGAATCGGTCCGGTAGAGGCGGCCGGCGGGGCTGCGGGCGGCCCGGTCGGACCCCGACGAGGAGACGCGTCGCGCACAGGTGTGCGACGCGTCTTTCCTTGTCCGGCGGCTCCCGATACCGTGCCGAGCCGACGGCCAAGCGGAGGGGGACGATCGCAGTGCGGCGTTACGACTGGTTACGGCGGATCCACCGGCTCGACCCCGATCAGGACTACCACGAGATCTACGGGATCAGCACGACCCACGAGTTCCCCTGGGACTTCATGCAGGCGCTCGGCTTCGCCCTGTACCGCACGTACGCCGTGCCGAGCATCGGCCGGCTCCTCGCCGAGACGGGCGAGTTCACCGCACGGCCGCAGAAGCGGTACGACGACACGGTGCTCATCCTCGACGCCATCGGCGAGCACGGCATGGAGTCCGAGCAGGGGCGCACCGCGATCCGCCGGATGAACCAGATGCACCGCGCCTACGACATCCCCGACGACGACCTCCGCTACGTCCTGGCCACGTTCGTCGTCGTCCCCAAGCGCTGGATCGACGACTACGGCTGGCGGAAGCTGTCCCCGCACGAGGTGCGGGCGAGCACCAACTACTACCGGGCGCTGGGACGGCGCATGAACATCTCCGGCATCCCGGAGACCTACGCCGGGTTCGAGACGCTCATGGACGACTACGAGCGCCGCCACTTCGCCTACGACAAGGGCGCGTTCGCGGTGTCGGAGGCGACCCTCGACCTGATGGCGTCCTTCTACCCCGGCCCGTTCGGCGCGGCGATGCGCACGGCGTCCCTGTGCCTGATGGATCCGCCGCTGCGCGCCGCGTTCGGCTACCAGGACCCGCCCGGCGCCGTCCAGGGAGCGGTCCGCGGCGGGATGCGGCTGCGCGGCCGGTTCGTCCGTCTGCTGCCGCCCCGCCGCACACCGCACCACGCCCGCGAGAGCCGCAACGTGCGGGGCTATCCGAACGGTTACCGGGTGGCCGACCTCGGCACGTTCCCGAACGGCGCGGGCTGCCCGCGCGGAAACTCGCAGGACAAGCCCGGGGCCGGACAGTAGCCTCGCCCGTCATGAGCTGGCTGCCCGACGACTTCGTCCACCCCGTCCACGTCCCCGTGCCCGGCACGGCGCTGCACCTCCGCCCGATCCGGGAGGCGGACGCCCCGATCGACTACCCCGCCGTGATGGGCTCCCGCGAGCGCCTGTGGGAGATCTTCGGCCCCGCCTGGGGCTGGCCGGCCGAGACGATGAGCTACGAGGCGGACCGGGTCGACCTGCTGCGGCACGAGAAGGAGATCGCCGCGCACCAGTCGTTCAACTACGCGCTCCTGGACGAGGACGAGACCGCCCTCCTCGGCTGCGTGTACATCGACCCGCCCGAGCGCGCCGGCGCCGACGGCGAGATCTCCTGGTGGGTGGTGGACGACCTCGTGGGCAGCGAGGCGGAGCACGCGGTCGACGCGCTGGTCCCGCGCTGGATCGCCGCCGACTGGCCCTTCCGGCAGCCCCGGCTCATCGGCCGCGACATCAGCTGGCAGGACTGGCTGGCGCTGCCGCAGCTCCCGTAAGCCCGTCCTTGCCGGGCCGCGGCAGCCGGCGCCCCGCGCAGACTGCCGCGGGGCCTCGTGTCCTGCCGTTGCCCCGCGCGGACAATGAGGCCGAGGGGGCGGACGATGACGACACGGACGAGAGCCACGGCGCAGAGCACGCGGCCGAGGAAGAACGGCGCGGACCGGCGGTCGGCGGGGCGGGTGCGGAGCACCGGCGTCGCGCTGATCCTGGCGTCCCTCGTGGCGGCGGTGCTCAGCACCCTCGCCTTCGCGGTGTGGCTGCCCCACGACCGGGAGCGCTACCAGGCCTACGGGGCGGCCCCGTCGTGCCAGGCGCACGCGCCGCGGCTGGACTGTCTGAGCGTCTGGCACCTCACCGTCGTGGACGTGGTCGACAAGAGCTCGGGCAAGACCAGCCGGTACGAGGCGACCCTGAAGGACGGCGAGGCGTGGCGGGGCGAGGTCGACTTCGGTGACCCCGGTCCGCTCCTGGAGCGGCTGCGGAAGGACGACCGGGTCACCGCGACCGCATGGCGCGGCGAGATCATGGCCCTCGACAAGGACGGCATCCGGCAGAACACCTCCGAGGCGCCCCGCGACGAGCTCCAGATGAACGCCGCGCTGGGCACGGGCGCGGCGCTGCTCGCCGTGCAGACCCTCGTGTTCGGCGCGGTGCGCCTGGCCCGGCCGCGCGAGCTCGCCCCCTTCACCTGGGACTCGTACGGCGCGCGGCTGTTCTTCACGATCCTCGCCGTCACCTTCGGGGTGGGCCTGCCCGCCGTGTGGCTGGGCATCCCGTGGTGGATCGTGCCCGTCGTCGCGGTGCCCGCCGCGCTGGGGGCGGCGGTGCACTGGTACCGCCGGCCGTCAGTGCCCGGTGTCGAACTGCGGCTCTGAGCCGAGGAGTTCGGACACGTCGGCGCCGACCGGCAGTTCCCGCGGCGCCGCCCCGCGGCGGAACAGCCGGGCCGGGCGCCCGCCCTCGACCGTGGCGCGCTCCCCGTCGACCCGCAGCCACGAGCCCTCCCGCAGCCCGAGCACCGGCACGTCGTTCTCCTCCAGGAACTCGGTGAGCCGCTCCTCGCGGGTCTCGCCCTTGTGCGTGGAGGACGGGTCGGGGTCGAGGTAGTGCGGGTTGATCTGGAAGGGGACCAGGCCCAGCGTCGCGAAGGACGGGGGCTGCACGATCGGCATGTCGTTGGTCGTGCGCAGCGTCGGCGCGGCCATGTTGGTGCCCGCACTGGCGCCCATGTACGGCAGCCCGGCCCCCACCGCCTTGATCAGGGCGTCCCGCAGACCCGTCCGGTAGAGCGCGCTCAGCAGCCGGAAGGAGTTGCCGCCCCCGATGAACACGGCGTCCGCGGCGGCCAGTTGCCCCAGCGGGTCGCCGCCCTCGTGGACGCCGTGCACCTCGATCCCGGCGCCCTCCAGCGCGCCGCGCACCTTCGCCGTGTAGGCGTCGTGGTCGGCGAGCGCGTACGGCACGAACGCGAGGCGGGCCTTCGGCGGCAGGAAGCCGGTGACGGTGTCGAGGGCGTGCTCCAGGTAACCCCGGCCGTACTGGGTGGAGTTGGAGAGCAGCAGCAGATTCACGACGGGGTCGCTCCTATCAACGGGCGGTGCGGGTGGGTCAGTCGGCGGCGCGGGCGCGGCGGGTGCGCTGCGGCGGATGGGTGAGACGGCGCTCCAGGAGCCGGGCGGCCCGGCGCAGCGCGTCGAGGCGACTGTCGGGCCCGTCGGGGAAGCGCTCCTTGGCGGCGCCGAGGCTGAGGCTCCCGTACGGCTCGCGGCCGAGGAAGACGGGCACGGCGACGGTGCCGATCCCGGCGTCGTACTCGCCGACCGTCCACGCGTACCCCTGGGCCCGGATGGCGAGGAACTCCCGCTCCAGCTCGTCCGGTTCGGTCACCGTGCGCTCCGTGAAGCGGGCCATGGGGCGGCCGCGGAAGAGGCGGTGGCGCTGCTCGTCGGGGAGGAACGCGTAGTACGACTTGCTGGTGGCGCCCGCGTGCGCCGGGTACAGCTCGCCGACCAGCGGGTAGTAGCGCAGCGGTCCTTCCTCGCCCTCGACGGCGGCCACGCACCGCATGTGGAAGTTGTCGGGCAGGCAGAACAGGACCGTGTCGCCGGTCGCGGCGCGCAGCTCCTCCAGGACCGGTCCGGCGAGCAGTTCCAGCGAGCCGGAGCGCTCCCAGAGCCTGCCGAGCCGCAGGACCGCCGGGCCGATCCGATAGCGCCGCGTCGCCGGGTCGGAGACCAGGAAGCCGCGGCCGGCCAGCGTCGAGAGCAGCCGCTGGGCGACCGAGGTGTCCCAGCCGAACTCGGCGGCGACCTCCGTCACGCCCCAGTCGGGACGCGTCCGCTCGAAGGCCAGCAGCACGAGCAGGGCCCGGTCGACGGTCTGCAGCGCGCCGGCCGGGGTCTTCCGGTCGAGCGGGATCTCCGGCACGCCATCTCACCATCCAGACCTGAATTGCAAATAACGGGAAACAGTTGCCGACAACGCTATCCGATCCCGAATCTGCTGTCAGCACCGGTGGAAACCGCGACCGGGCGCAGCGCAGTGAGAGGGACCCGCATGTTGAAGTACGTCCTCGATGTCGTCGAGCTGCTGGACGACCCCGATGCCGACGGCAAGCGCGCCGTCGCCTATCTCGACTCGGTCGCGGGCCCTGAGGGCTCGGGCGCCGAGGTCACCACCGTCGACGGCGAGCGCGGGTCCACCGACTTCGTGCTCGTCCGCATCCCGGGCGCCAAGGGCCGCAGCCGGGGCGGCAGCGCCCGCACGCTCGGTGTCGTCGGCCGCCTCGGCGGGGTCGGCGCCCGGCCCGAGATGACCGGCCTGGTCTCCGACGCGGACGGCGCCGCCGCCGCGCTCGCGACCGCCGCCAAGCTCCTGGACATGCGCCGCCGTGGCGACGTGCTCGACGGGGACGTGGTCGTCGCCACGCACGTCTGCCCGGACGCGCCGACCGCGCCGCACGACCCGGTCCCGTTCATGGACTCCCCGGTCGACATCGCCACGATGAACCGGCACGAGGTGACCGAGGACATGGAGGCCGTGCTCTCCATCGACACCACCAAGGGCAACCGCATCATCAACCACAAGGGCCTCGCCCTGTCCCCCACCGTCAAGGAGGGGTGGGTGCTGCGGGTGAGCGAACAGCTCGGCGAGCTCCTGGCCGTCGTCACCGGTGAGCCGTTGGTCACGTACCCCGTGACCACGCAGGACATCACCCCGTACGGTAACGGTGCACACCACATCAATTCGATCCTGCAGCCGGCCACGGCGACCGCCGCCCCGGTCGTCGGCCTGGCGGTCACCTCGGCCGCCGCGGTCCCCGGCTGCCAGACCGGCGCCAGCCACGAGACCGACATCGCGGCCGCGGCCCGGTTCGCCGTCGAGACCGCGAAGGCCTTCGGCGGCGGGCGCCTCGACTTCCACGACACCGCGGAGTTCGACGCCCTCGTGAGCCGCTACGGCTCGCTCACCCACCTGCAGACCCTCGGCAACGCACCCACGGAGTCGTGACGCCATGGCCACCACGAAGAAGAACGTGGGCAGCGACGACTACGCGCTGTCCAGAGTCCCGCAGGACAAGCGGCTCGGCTTCTGGACGATGCTGCTCCAGTGGCTCGCCCAGTCCGGCTCCATCTCGCAGTTCACGCTGGGCGCCACCATCGGCGTCGGCATGACCTTCGGCGACGCCTTCCTCGCCTTCACGCTGGGCGCGGTCATCCTCGAAGTCGTGATCTTCCTGATCGGCATGGCGGGCATGCGCGAGGGACTCGCGACGCCGCTGCTGACCCGCTGGGTCGGCTTCGGGCGCAACGGCTCGGCGCTCGTCAGCTTCGTCATCGCGGTCAGCCTGGTGGGCTGGTTCGGCGTACAGAACACGATCTTCGGCAACAGCGTCTCGTCGCTCGTCGGCGGCCCGTCGTGGCTGTGGTGCGTCGTCGCGGGCCTGGCCATCACGGTCCTGGTGATCTTCGGCTTCCGCTACATGGCGATCTTCGCGAAGATCGTCACCCCGCTGTTCTTCGCGATGGTCGCCTGGTCCGTGATCGACGCGCTCAGCGAGCACTCGCTCGGCGACCTGATCAGCTCGCCGCCGCCCGGCCAGGCGATCCCGCTGTCCGTCGCCGCGACCGCCATCGCGGGCGGCTACATGACGGGCGCGATCGTCGCCCCGGAGATGACCCGCTACAACAAGAAGGGCAGCCACGTCTTCCTGCAGACGGCGTCCTCGATGATCCTCTCCGAGTACATCGTGGGCCTGACCGGCGTACTCCTTGGCCACATGGTCAAGAGCAACGAGGTCTCGCAGATCGTGCTCTCCACGTCCGGCGTCTTCGGCGTCCTCGTCGTCCTGATGTCGACCGCGAAGATCAACGACTGGAACCTGTACGGCTCCTCGCTCGGCGTCGTCAACTTCTTCCAGGTCGTCTTCAAGAAGCGCCTGCACCGCGGCGCCGTCACCATCGCCCTCGGCATCGCGGGCACCGTCCTGTCGGCGGTCGGCATCATGACCCACTTCACCGACTTCCTGACGGTCCTCGGCGTGGCCATCCCGCCCATCGGCGGCATCGTCGTCGCCGAGTACTGGGTGGTGCGCCGGATGCGCAAGCCGCTCGACGAGACGCGGGAAGCGGGCACGCTGCCCACCACGTCCCCCACCTGGGTGCCGATGTCCCTCGTCATCTGGGCGGCGGCCTTCTGCGTCGGCAAGTTCTACGACGGCGGCATCCCGGCCCTGAACTCCCTCGCCACCGCGTTCGTCCTCTACACCGTGCTCGGCCTGCTCGGCTGGGTCAGGACGTACGGCACCACCACCCTGGCCGACGACGAGGACGCGCTCCCCGCCGCCGCCGAGCAGACCCCCGTAGGAGCGGCATGACCACCCTTGCTTCCGAGGACGCCCAGCGCGAGGTCGTCGAACTCTGCGCCGAGCTGATCCGCTTCGACACGTCGAACCCGACGAGCGACGAGCGGGCCTGCGCCCGCTGGGTCGAGGGTCGGCTGGCCGAGGCCGGCATCGCGTCCGAGTTCGTCGAGAGCGCGCCGGGCCGGGCCAGCGTCATCGCCCGCATCGAGGGCGCCGACCGCTCGCGCGGCGCCCTGCTGGTCCACGGTCACCTGGACGTCGTCCCGGCCGACGCGGCCGAGTGGCAGGTGCCGCCGTTCTCCGGCGAGATCCGCGACGGCTACCTGTGGGGCCGCGGCGCCATCGACATGAAGGACACGGTCGCCGTCATGCTGGCGACCGCCCGGCACTTCGCGCGGACGGGCACGAAGCCGTCCCGCGACCTGGTGCTCGCGTTCCTCGCGGACGAGGAGGCGGGCGGCAGGTTCGGCGCGCACTGGCTCGTCGAGCACCGGCCCGACCTGTTCGAGGGCGTCACCGAGGCGATCGGCGAGGGCGGCGGATTCTCGTACGCGCTCGACGACACCCGACGCCTCTACCCGATCGAGAACGCGCAGCGCGGCATGGCCTGGATGGAGCTGACCGCGACCGGGCGGGCGGGCCACGGCTCGTCGCCCAACGACGAGAACGCCGTCACGGACCTCGCCGAGTCCCTCACCCGCATCGGTCGCCACACCTTCCCCGTCCGTCTCATCGAGCCGGTGCGGGCCCTGCTCCAGGAGGCCGCCGACCTCCAGGGCGTGAAGATCGACTTCGAGGCGGAGGACCTGGACGCCGAGCTGGCCAAGCTCGGTCACGTCGCCGACTTCATGCAGGTGGTGCTCCGCAACTCCGCGAACCCCACCATGTTCACGGCCGGGTACCAGACGAACGTGATCCCCGGGAAGGCGACGGCCCGCGTCGACGGCCGCTTCCTGCCCGGCCACGAGCAGGAACTCGTCGACACCATCGACGCGTTGCTCCTCCCCTCCGTCTCCCGCGAGTGGGTCAACCACGACATCGCCATGGAGACGACGTTCGACGGCCCGCTCGTCGACGCCATGTGCGCGGCCGTGCGCGCCGAGGACCCGGACGGCCACCCGGTCCCGTACTGCAACCCGGGCGGCACCGACGCCAAGGCCTTCACCGAGCTGGGCATCCGCTGCTTCGGCTTCAAGGGCCTGAAGCTGCCGGCCGACCTCGACTACGGGCGCCTCTTCCACGGCGTCGACGAGCGGGTCCCGCTGGAGGGGCTGCGCTTCGGGGTGCGGGTGATGACCCGGCTCTGGCAGGGCTGCTGAGCAGCCGGTCGGCGGCGTACGGCAGCATGTGGGCATGACCACCACCAGCGCCCGTCCCGCCGCCGACGTCCTCGCCGCCTTCGAGAACGCCAAGGGGTTCATGCCCCTCGGCGAGGGCCTCGCGCTGTACGCCGCCGCGGTCGAGGCCGCGGCGCTCGGGCTGCCGCTCCTGGAGGTCGGCACGTACTGCGGCCGCTCGACGATCCTGCTCGCCGACGCCGCCCGGGCCGCCGGGGTCACGGCCCTGACCGTGGACCACCACCGCGGCAGCGAGGAGCAGCAGCCGGGCTGGGACTTCCACGACCCGGAGACGGTCGACCCGGTCGTCGGCCGGATGGACACCCTGCCCACCTTCCGGCGCACGCTGCACGCGGCGGGCCTGGAGGACCACGTGGTGGCGCTGGTCGGAAAGTCCCCGCAGGTCGCCAAGGCGTGGGGCGGCAGGCTCGGCCTCGTCTTCATCGACGGCGGGCACACCGACGAGCACGCCACCGCCGACTACGAGGGCTGGGCCCCGCACGTCGCCGACGGCGGTCTGCTCCTCATCCACGACGTGTTCCCCGTCAAGCACGACGAGTGGACGGGACAGGCCCCGTACCGCGTGTACCAGCGGGCACTCGCGTCCGGGGCGTTCACCGAGGTCTCGGTGTGCGACTCGTTGCGCGTCCTGCGCCGAACGGGCGCGGGGATCTGAGGGCGCGGTTAGGCTCGCCTGGTGTCGTACGACGGTCCGGATCCCGATGGCTTTGATGACTACTACAACAACCTCCCCGCGAACTCCGGGGGCACGTCCCGTCTGAACTGGCGGCCGATGCTGATCGCCTTCGCCGCGCTCGTCCCGACGGCGCTCGCCGCGTGGCTGATCTGGCAGGTCGTGAGCGGTCCGGCCGAGAGCGAGCCGCCGAAGGTGCTGCCGGCCCCCGGCCAGTCGTCGACGTCGTCGGCCGGGTCGCCGTCGGACGCCAAGGAGTCGAGCGCGTCGGCATCACCGTCGAAGTCGTCCGCGTCCCCGTCGCCGTCGAAGTCCGCGCCGAAGAAGTCGTCGAAGCCCGCGGGGGGCGGCTCGGGACCGCTCGCGGGCAAGGTCGTCGTCATCGACCCGGGTCACAATCCGGGTAACTTTCGGCACCCGGCCGATATCAATCGCAGCGTGAACGTGGGCAACGGCTCCAAGGAGTGCGACACCACCGGGACGTCCACCAACGCCGGTTACACGGAAGCCCAGTTCACCCTGGACGTGGCGCGCCGCATGAAGGTCATCCTCGAACAGCAGGGCGCCACCGTGCAGTTGACGCAGAACGGTGACCGGGCCTGGGGCCCCTGCGTCGACGAGCGGGCCCGGATCGGGAACAACGCCAAGGCTGATGCCGTGGTCTCGGTCCACGCGGACGGTTCCGCCGCGGGCAACCGCGGCTTCCATGTGATCCTTCCCGCATCCGTGCACGCGGGCGCCGCGGACACCCGTCCGATCGTCGCCTCCTCGCGCGACCTCGGCGAGCGGGTCGCGGGCAAGTTCCTCCAGGTCACGGGGCAGCCCCCGTCGAACTACATCGGTGGCGGCACCGGTCTGGACACCCGCAGTGACCTGGGCGGACTCAATCTGTCGAAGGTTCCCAAGGTCTTCGTCGAATGTGGCAACATGCGGGACTCCCAGGACGCGGGCCGGCTGACCTCCGGCTCCTGGCGGCAGAAGGCGGCTCAGGGCCTGTCTGAGGGAATCGTGAGTTTCCTGCGCGGGTGACCGTCACGCTATGGATCTCGGCAGACACCTCCAGTCGGCGGACGATAGTGTCCTCCGTACGATGAGGGGCCACCCCCGTGCTTGGCGCCGCCTCCTCCGAAGACGAGACGACTGAGAAGGACCTGAAGTGAATATCCGCTCCCTCACTCGAGGCGACGGCGTGGTGATCGGAGCAGCGGTGTTGCTGTTCATCGCCTCGTTCCTCGATATCTACTCCGCCGACGACGCTCCGGACAGCGTCGATTTCCCGAACGCCTGGGAAAGCGGCCCGATCCTGATGAGCGTCGTCCTCTCGGGGATCATCGGAGCCGTACTCATCGTGGTGGCCCGCGGCCTGCCGCAGCCGCGCAAGGTCGCCGGTCTCGACCTCGGCCAGTTCGGCGTCGCCGCCACGGTGTTCGCCGCCTGGGGCGCGCTCGCCAACATCTTCGACCCGTTCAGCGGCGTCAACAACCTCGGCGGATCCAGCGACTCCGGCGTCGACGCCGGCATCGGCCTCATCCTCGCCCTCATCGCCACGCTGGTCATGGCCGCCGCGGCCGTCGCCACCCCCCTGGTCCCCGCCCTCAAGGCGGCCCTCGTCGGTGCGCCGCGTCCGCAGCAGCCGCAGCCGTACGGCGGGCAGCCGCAGGGTGGTTACGGGTACCCGGGCGCCCAGCAGCCCGGCCCCGGCCAGCCGTACGGTGCCCAGCCCGGTCACCCCGGCCAGCCCGGCCCGGGCCAGCCCTACGGCGGTCAGCCGCAGCAGGGCGCCGCTCCGGCGCCGCAGCAGCCGTCGCAGGGCGGGCAGCCGGGTGCGGCGGACTTCTCGCCGTTCTGGTTCGCCGTGCCGGTGCCGCGCCCGCTGTACGCGGAGGACGGCTCGCCGTCGCCGATCGCCGAACTGGCTCCCGGCACCTGGTACTTGGCCGTCGAGCAGCGCGGTCCCGGCCTGGTCGCCCAGACGCAGGACGGCCGTCGCGGCGTCCTCCAGGACACCACCGGCATCCAGCGCGGCTGACGCGCCCGCCGGCCGTAGCGGCCCCTCGCCCGTCTTCCGGGCGAGGGGCCTTTCGCGTACAGTCCCCGGGAAGCAGACCTGACGCACCGTCAGATGACCTGGAGGGGCGCGCATGCGGCTAGGAATCGCACTCGGCTACTGGGGGCGCGGCCCGAACCCGGACCACCTCCAACTGGTGCGCGATGCGGAGGAGTTGGGGTACGACTCGGTCTGGACCGCGGAATCGTGGGGCAGCGACGCGTTCACCCCGCTCACCTGGTTCGCCGCGCACACGTCCCGGATCCGGCTGGGCACGGCCATCGCGCAGATGGCCGCCCGCTCCCCCACCACGACCGCGATGCACGCGCTCACCCTCGACCACCTCTCCGGCGGGCGGATGATGCTCGGGCTGGGGCTGTCGGGGCCGCAGGTCGTCGAGGGCTGGTACGGGCGGCCGTTCCCGAAGTCGCCGCTGACGGCCACCCGCGAGTACGTCGACGTCGTGCGGCAGGTGCTGCGCCGCGAGGGGCCCGTCGAGGTCGAGGGCCGGTTCCACGCCCATCCGTACCGGGGCGAGGACGGCACCGGGCTCGGCAAGGCGCTGAAGCCGATCACCCACCCCCTGCGGGCCGATCTGCCGCTGCTGCTCGGCGCCGAGGGGCCGAAGAACATCGCGCAGACCACGCGGATCGCCGACGGCTGGCTGCCCCTGTACTGGTCGCCGACCCGCACGGACGTCTACGAGGCGTCCCTCACCGGTCTTCGCGACGACTTCATGATCGCGCCGATGGCCCGCGCCAAGGTCTGCGACGACGTCGCCGAGGGGCTGCTGCCCGTCAAGGCGATGCTCGGCTTCTACATCGGCGGCATGGGGCACGCGACCCGCAACTTCCACGCCGATCTGATGGCGCGGATGGGGTACGAGGCCGAGGCGCGGCGCATTCAGGAGCTGTTCGCCGAGGGGCGGCGCGAGGAGGCGGTGCTCGCCGTGCCGGACGCCTTCGCCGACGAGATCTCGCTCGTCGGCCCGCGGCAGCGGATCGCCGAGCGTCTCGAACTGTGGCGCAAGGGGCCGGTGACGGACCTGCTCGTCCTGTCGCCCGACCCCCACACCCTCAAGGTGCTGGCCGAGCTCAACTCGTGAGCCGGTCCGCCCGTCTCAGCGGAATATGGCCACCGCGTCCAGCGTGAGTTCACCCGCCGCCGGATTCCAGGCGCGCACCTTGCCGAGGCAGCGCGCCCGGAACTCGCCCGTGTAGTAGTCCTCGTTCTTCAGCTCCTCCGCGATGCCCTCCTTGAAGCAGGTGACCTTGACCTTCGCCCCGGAGTCCCGGCCGCCGTAGGGGGCGTACAGGATGACGTCGTGGCCGGGCGTCTCGGTGGCGGTGAAACGGCCGGTGACCGAGACGAACTCGGTGGTCACCCTGGACAGGGGAACCGGCGACCCGGCGCCCGCCTGCCCCTCCTCGGCGTCCTCGGTGAGCACGTGCGCGAGGCGCCGGGTGGGGGTCAGCCGGCCGGTGGTCAGATCCACGTCGACGACGTTGTCCTCCTTGCGCAGGGTGTCCATCAGCAGCCGGATGACCGTGATGGGCGTGATCTCCTTCAGATACGTGGTGAGCGTCTCCCGCGTCGTGGACCCCTCCAACTGGCCGTCCACAATCGGCGACTTGGCCTTGGCGCCGATGCCGCGACTGGTCTTCGTCGACTCGGCGACCTCCTGTTCCATCGCGGCCAGGAAGCCGCTGGACTTGTAGAGGTTCATGATGCGCTGCTCGTGGAGGTAGAAGCACAGGCCAGGAATGGTGCCCCGGTTCGGGACCCGGCCGCGGCGAGCGCCGAGCGCGCGGGCCGCCGCGTACCGGACGACGACCAGGCAGAGCGCGGCGGTCACGCACCACAGGGCCATCTCCGGCCAGAGCCAGAGGCTCCACCACGTACGGTCAAAGACACCCACGGATCTCCTTGAAGGCGTCGGAGAGGGAGGAGGACGGGGCGGCGGCGACGGTGCGGCCGCCGGTGTCCCGGGCCGCGCGGCGCAGTGCCGCCGTGTCGGCCTCGCCGATCGGGACGGGGTACGTCGGTGTGCGGGGCTGCCCGGCGGCGCGGGCCGTGAACTCGGCATAGCTGATGCCCGCGTTGTTGGCGCCGTCCGTCATCAGGACGATCGCGACGGGACGGCCGGGGTCCTCGGCGAGGGAGCGGGCCGCGACGGCGCGGCCGTGGTCCAGGGCCGACCAGACGGCCGTGGCGTTCGCGAAGTCGCCGCGCGCCACGAGGGAGTTGAGCGCGTCCAGGTCCCGCTGCCCGCGGACCGTGACCGTGCGTTCGTCGAGCACCTCGCCGCCGAACCGCACCACGGTGATCCGCTCGCCCCGGTAGAAGCGGGCGAACTTGCCGGTGGCCGTCCGGTCGGCGCCGCTGAGTCCGGCGAACGCGGAGCGCAGTGCGGCGATCCGCGTGCCGCGCATGGACGTGGAGAAGTCCAGCAGGAAGACGACGTGGTCGGAGGTGGCGCCGCGGGCCGGGTCACCGTAGTCCGCGAGCAGCCGGTCGACGACGGAGCGCCGGTCGGGGTAGGACAGGGCGTTGCCGATCGGCGCCCGCAGTTCGCGCACGCGCGGCAGGTCCTGGCCGGCCGGGCGGCGCCACGTGATCCGCATCAGCCGCTGCTGCGCGTCGGCGCCGAGCAGCCAGTCGACGACCTTGCGGTAGGCGTCGTGGCGGTCCGGGTCGAGCAGCAGCAGCGGGAAGTCGGACAGGACCGTGCCGTCCTCGGGCCGGACGATGGTCAGCGGGTGTGCGAGGCGGCCGCCGGCGTTGAGGGCGAGCAGTTCGTTCTCGTGGGCGATCAGCGCGTCGGCGCGGTCGGGCCGGCGGACGTAGGCGTCGATCAGGTCGGCGGTCGTGGGTCCCGTCAGCACCTGGCCCGACTTGAAACCGCGCAGCCGGTCGCAGGACACGTCCTGGACGCGCAGGGCGTCGCCGGTGCCGGCCGCCGCGGTGGCGACGCCGACGAGGGCGGCGCGGCCGGTGTCGCTGCGCCGGGGGTCCGGCATCCCGAAGCGGAGCGCGCCGTCGGCGGCGGCGTCGGCGAGGTCCGCCCAGGTCGGACGGCCACCGGCGGCGCGGGCCCGCAGTCTGCCGGCGGCATCGGCGTCGAGGCCGACGACGACCGGTGAGCGCATGATCGTGGTGGACTCGGGACGGGCGCCGCCCTGCCGGGCCGCCTGGAGAGCGAGCAGGAAGGAGCGGTCGGAGGCGGGCCACGCCAGATCGTAGGAGGCACGGTCGGTGAGGTCGGGGGTGGCGGTGTAGTCGATGTCCAGGGTGACACCGGTGTCGTGCGCGAGGTCCTTCAACAGGGGCCGCACATCGGCGAGTTCGGGCCCGGCAAGGACCCTCAGGGTCACCTTGTCCCGGCCGCCGGAGCAGCCGCCCGCCGCCAGTACGGCGCACGCCAGGAGGAGCATGCAGACGGCGAGCGGACCGTTCCTGCCCCGCGGCGGCCGCGTCCCGCTCACTCCTGTGTCTCCTTCTGTACGAGCGGGCAGTTGCCGACCCGGTTGATGATGCGCTCCAGGCTGTCGAGGTCGGGGGCGTCGACCTTGGTCCGGTCGGGATTCGGCGTGGGGACCTGTATGCCGCGCGAGCGCAGGTAGTCGTTGAGCTGCGCGCTGGTGCCGTCCTCGCCGGAGAAGCGGACGCGGAAGCCCAGCTCGATGGCGCGGCGGCGCAGTTCGGGGTCGCTCTCCATGAGGTCGGTGAGCTCGTTCCCCCTGTCGTCGATCGCGATCAGCTCGGGCTCGGTGAGGGCCTGCGGCGTGGGGTAGAGCAGCACCCGGCTGGTGTCCTGCTCGTGGTGCCGGCGCTGGTGGGCGACCTGGTGGGCCAGGTACTGGTGCTCGTAGATGACGGAGACCGGCGCGATGTTCTCGCCCTCGTCGGAGAAGTAGCTGTCGGCCTGCTCGTCGGCTGCCATGCCCTGGAGGTTGATGAGGGGCTTGATGTCGTCGGCGACGGCGAGGACCGGGTCACCGGCCGCCTCGGGGCGGGTGCGGGGCTGGGTGCCGGGGGCCTGGTTCCCGTTGCGGACGAAGGCGACGAGGCTGAGGTAGGTGCCCGCCGCGTTGGACTCGCAGACGCTGGAGGTGCGCACCAGGACGCGGCCGCTGTTGCTGCGGCCGCGGGCCACCTGGTCGTAGCCGATGTCGTTCCAGGTCCTGCGGGCCTCGATCCGTTCGAGGAACGCGTCCATGCGCAGGTCGTAGTAGAGCGTGGGCCCGCCGCCCGGTGCCTTCTGCGGTGTCGCGACCCCGGCGCGCACGAGGGTCTGCGCGTAGTCCCGGAAGGTGCCGAGCACGAGCGGTGTCACGAACGGCCGGGCGCTGCGCACGGAGCGCTGCTCGCGCGCCATGACCAGCTTCGCCGCGGGCTGCCCCGACGGGAACACCACGTCCATGCCCTCGAAGGACTGCTCGGCGATGCCGCGCGAGCCGAGCCGGTGGATGTCGACGCGGATGCCGTGCTTCAGCAGCAGGCGCTGGACCTCGGGGTCCTTGAAGTAGTCGGACTTGGAGGCCATCTTGGCGTCGATGACGTCGATGCGGTCGAAGGGCCGCAGCGCGTTGCCGGTGACCGTGAGTGCGACGAGGCCGGCGACGGCCAGCGGCGCGGCCACGAGGACGTGCCACGGGTGACGTCGCCGGCCTCCGCGCGCACGCGTGGCGAGCCGGGGCTCCGTGACGGTGGTGGGCGGTGCTGTGTCGTGGTCGGCCACCGGACTCTCCTGCCTCTCCCGGGGCCAGGATCATCAGGTACCACAGCGAACGGCGTGCGGCGGAGCGGCGAACTCCACGCGAACCGCCCGTCACGGACTGCGGTGAACTCCCGTCAGGAACCCGCGAGTTGGGAAGCCGACGGCACCTTGTCGGTCACCGTGGCGCCGGCGCTCTTCCCGGCGTCCTTGACGTTGTTGATGATGTCGTCGAACGACGAGGAGACCGAGTCGACGCCGTCGCCCTTGCGCAGCTTGCCCGGCAGGTCCTTCAGGGACTCGATGCCGGCCGCGAGCGGTGCGACCGCCTTGGAGAGCGTCGGGTCGCCCTCGGCGTTCTTCACGGCGGCCTTCAGCCGGTTGTACGTGAAGGCGCCCGCGACACCGGCCTTGATCAGGGCGAACTTACGGCCGTCGGCGCCGTTCTTGAACTTGCCCGCGCGCCACGGCTTCACGATCCACTGGTAACTGGCCCCGGCCGCGAGCCCGGCGTTCGCCACGAACCGGGTCTTGGCGAACTTCTGCCGCTCGGCGGAGCTGGTCGCCGTCGGGCTGGCGGCCGCGTCGCTGTCGTCTCCGCCGCACGCCGTGGTTCCGGCGAGCAGGGCGCCGCACAGGAGGACGGCCACGACCATGCGGCGTACGGGCTGGGCGAAACTGGGCACCACGGGTACCTCCGGGGCGGCTGGGGCTGCACTTCCCGCAGCGTCACCCGAGGTCGGGCGCTGCGCCACCCGGGCGAGCCCGTCCGTGTTTCCCGGGCGAAATCCGGGACAACCGAAAAGCATGTCTCCGAACCGGCACTACAGAGGCACCAACGAAGCAGCCCGCGTCATCATGATCGTCGCGGACGTCCTGGCCGTGATCCTCGGACTGTGGATCCTGATGTACCTCCTGGACGCGAACCGGGGCAACGACCTCGTGCAGTTCGTCCACGACGCGGCGAGCTGGCTGGCCGGCTGGTCCCACGACCTCTTCACGTTCGACGAGGCGTGGGCGCGGGTGGTCGCCGGCTACGGGCTCGCGGCCGTGGTCTACCTGTTCGTCGGGCACGCCGTGGCGAACAGGATGCGCCGCTACTGAGCCACTACTGAGCAGGGTCAGACGCAACAGTCCGGTTCGACGCCGGACGGGAGCAGCTCCCCGCCGAACACCTGGCACGTCGCGTCGTCCCCGCCGAGGGCCGCCACGGCGAGCAGCACCGACCCCGCGGTCCACGTCGTGAGTTCCTCGGGCCACACGGCCCGGTCCTCGAAGACGTAGCCGGTCCAGTAGAGACCGGTCCGCGGGTCCCGCAGATGCTGGATGTCCTGGAGGATCGTGAGGGCCCGGTCGGACTCGCCCATCGCCCAGAGGGCGAGGGCGAGTTCGGCGCTCTCACCGCCCGTCACCCACGGGTTGGGCACGACGCAGCGCACCCCGAGCCCGGGCACGACGAACTTCTCCCAGTCGGCCTCGATCCGGTCCCTCGCCTCGGCGCCGCGCAGCGCGCCGCCGAGCACCGGGTAGTACCAGTCCATCGAGTAGCGGTTCTTGTCGAGGAACCGCTCGGGGTGGCGCCGAATGGCGTGGCCCAGCGCGCCGAGCGCCAACTCCCAGTCGGGCTGCGGGGATTCCACCGCGTCGGCGATGGCGAGGGCGCAGCCCAGCGCGTGGTGGATCGACGAACTGCCGGTCAGGAGCGCGTCATCGACGGGCGTCCCGTCCGTCTCGCGCTTCCAGCCGATCTGGCCGCCGGGCTGCTGCAGCCCGAGCACCCACTCGACGGCCGACCGCACCGTCGGCCACATCCGGTCGAGGAACGCCTCGTCCCCCGTCGACAGATAGTGGTGCCAGACGCCCACGGCGACGTACGCGACGAAGTTGGACTCGCGGCCGCGGTCCGTGACGTCGCCGGCGTCGCCGTCCTGGTAGGCGGCGTACCAGGACCCGTCGTCGTTCTGGTGCCGGCCGAGCCAGTCGTAGGCGCGCTCGGCGGCCTCGTGCTCGCCGGCCACGTCGAGCGCCATCGCGGCCTCGGTGTGGTCCCACGGGTCGAGGTGGTGGCCGCGGAACCAGGGTATGGCTCCGTCGGAGCGCTGCACGGCGAGCAGCCCGCGGATCGTGTGCGCGGCCTGATCGGCCGTCAGGACACCTGGGAGGACGAGGAGTTCGGTCCGCTCCGGACTGCTCACGCAGCGGCCCCGCTGGCATCCTTCTTCGGCAGGTTCGGCAGGTTCGGCAGGTGCGGCTTCGTGGCGTAGGCGACGAAGCTCTTGCCGACGACCGGGTTGAGCAGCTGCTCGGCGACCCGCGTCAGGGCGGGCTTCTTCATGATGTCCCAGACCAGGAGCTTGTGGTACGCCTTGACCGGCAGCGCCTTGTCGTTGTCGACGCCGAACGCGCACTTGAGCCACCAGTACGGCGAGTGCAGCGCGTGGGCGTGGTGGGTGCCGTACGGCTTGAGGCCCGCCTCGCGCATCCGGCCGAGCAGCTCGTCGGCCTTGTAGATGCGGATGTGGCCGCCCTCGACCTCGTGGTACGCGTCGGAGAGCGCCCAGCAGACCTTCTCGGGTCCGTAGCGCGGGACGGTGACGGCGATGCGGCCGCCCGGCTTGAGGACGCGCACCATCTCGGCGAGCACACCCTTGTCGTCGGGGATGTGCTCCATCACCTCACTGATGATGACGACGTCGAACGACTCGTCGGGGAAGGGGAGTTGGAGCGCGTCGCCCTCCATGGCCGTCGCGGTGGCGCCCGCGGGGGCCTCGCCGGCCTCCTTCATGGCGGCGAACCACTTGGCGACCTCGGCGATCTCCTCGGCGTTCTGGTCGAGCGCGACGACCTGCGCCCCGCGCCGGTAGCACTCGAAGGCGTGCCGTCCGGCCCCGCACCCGAGATCGAGTACGCGGTCGCCCGCGGCGAGCGGGAAGCGGGTGAAGTCGACGGTCAGCACGTGGCCCTGCTTTCCTGAGCGGTTTCCTGGTGAGGTCGTACGGAGGTGGGGGCGGCGGAGCGCCGCGGTGCGACGTCCATGGCCGCGCGGTACAGCTCGGCGGTGCCCTGGGCCGCCCGCGCCCACGTGAAGCGCTCCAGGACCCGGGCGCGGCCCGCGGCGCCGAGTACGGCCCGCAGGCCGGGGTCACCGAGGAGCCGGTTCAGGCCAGCGGCGAGGGCGCCCGCGTCACCGGTCGGCACGGCCAGGCAGGTCTCCCCGTCGGGCCCGGCGACCTCGGGGATCGCGCCGCCGGTGGTGGCGACGAGCGGGGTGCCGGTGGCCATGGCCTCGGCGGCGGGCAACGAGAAGCCTTCGTAGAGGGAGGGCACGCACGCGACCTGCGCGGACCGCACCAGGTCGACGAGCTCCTGGTCGGTGATGCCCTTGACGAACCGGATGGCGCCTTCCAGGCCGTACCGCTCGATGGCCGCGGCGACCGGGCCGTCCTCGGCGCGCTTGCCGACGACGACGAGGTGCGCGTCCGGGTGCTCGGCCCGCACCTTGGCGAGCGCCTCGACGAGGAAGACGAGTCCCTTGAGGGGGACGTCGGCGCTGGACGTCGTCACGATCCGGCCGGGCACCTCCGCCACGGCGGGATCCGGCGAGAAGAGGTCGGTGTCGGCGCCGATGTGGACGACGCTGATCCGGTCCCGGCGCACTCCGAGGTGGTCGACGATCTCGTCGCGCGAGGTGCCGGAGACGGTGAGCACGGACGGCAGCCGGCGCGCGACGCGCTTCTGCATCCGCGTGAACGCGTACCAGCGGCGCTTGGACATCCGCTGCTGCCAGTTCTCGGCGGCGTCCAGCTCCAGCTGCCGGTCCACCGTGATGGGGTGGTGGATGGTGGTGACGAGGGGTGCGCCCAGTGCGTCGGGGCCGCCCAGCAGCCCGTACCCGAGCGTCTGGTTGTCGTGCACGACATCGAACTGGCCGCGCCGGGCGCGCAGATGGCGGCGGGCGCGCAGCGAGAACGTCAGCGGCTCCGGGAATCCGCCGGTCCACATCGTCCCGACTTCCAGCGCGTCGATCCAGTCGCGGTACTCGTCGCGCTTCGGGGTGCGGAAGGGGTCGGGGCTGCGGTACAGGTCGAGGCTGGGCAGCTCGGTGAGCGAGAGCCCCGCCAGCTCCTCCCCCTCGTCGAGCACGGGGTACGGCTGGGCGCCGATGACCTCCACGCGGTGCCCGAGACGGGCCAGCTCACGGGAGAGGTGCCGTACGTACACGCCTTGGCCACCGCAGAACGGGTTGCCCTTGTACGTGAGGAGAGCGATGCGCAACGACTCCGCGGTCACTCCAGGCCACCCTTCTCTCCTGCTTGCCCGTGGACATCCCTGCCTGCCCGTGGACACTACGTGGGGACGCTAATCTAGAACAAGTTTCAGACTTGATCGTTCAATGAGGATCGAATCTACCGGCAGGTAGCCAGCCTGTGACAGGTGGATCAGGTGATTCACGCCACGGCTGGGACGACGGGACACGGAAGCGAACAGATGACTGCTCCGGACGCGAGAAACTCCTCCGCCCTCGACACCCCGCCGCTCACCGAGCGGCAGGAGGCCAGGCGCCGCCGGATCCTGCACGCGAGCGCCCAGCTCGCGGCGCGCGGCGGCTTCGACGCGGTGCAGATGCGGGAGGTCGCGGAGTCGTCCCAGGTCGCCCTCGGCACGCTGTACCGCTACTTCCCGAGCAAGGTGCACCTCCTGGTCGCCACCATGCAGGACCAGCTCCAGCACATGCACACCACGGTCCGCAAGCGCCCGCCGTCCGCCGCCTCCCCCGCCGAGCGGGTCGCCGAGACGCTGATGCGCGCCTTCCGCGCCCTGCAGCGCGAGCCGCACCTCGCGGACGCCATGGTGCGCGCCCTGACGTTCGCGGACCGCAGCGTCAGCCCCGAGGTCGACCAGGTCTCCCGGCAGACGACGGCGATCATCCTGGACGCGATGGAGCTGGACAGCCCGACGCCCGAGCAGCTCTCGGCCGTCCGGGTCATCGAGCACACCTGGCACTCGGCCCTGATCACCTGGCTCTCGGGCCGGGCGTCGATCGCACAGGTGAAGATCGACATCGAAACGGTCTGCCGCCTGATCGACCTCACAGCCCCCGAATCGGGCAAACAGGGCCCCTCCGGCGATTGAGGAGCGGGGCCCGGGGCAGAGCCCCGCGACCGCGCACCGTCGCAGCGTGACCTCAGTCCTCCGGCGGAAAGACAACCTCCCCCGAATCGGCCAGCGCCAGCGTGATCGCCTCGACGGGGCACCCCTCCGCCGCCGCGAGGACCTTCTCGTTGGCGTCGACGTCCGGCTCGTCCGGGTGGGACTGCCGGGCCGAGTCGAGGCGGAACGCACCGGGCGCGTGGTTCACGCACATGCCCGACCCGATGCACACGCTCCGGTCGACCTCCACGTGCCACCGGTCGCCCATGCTCAGCCCTCCCAACCGGCCGGCAGGTGGATCATCTTGTGCTCCAGGTACGCGCTGAAGCCCTCGGGCCCGAACTCCCGGCCCACGCCGCTGTTCTTGTAGCCGCCGAAGGGGCCGAGCATGTCGAGGCTGAAGGTGTTCACGTTGTAGGTGCCGGTGCGCACCTGCCGGGCGACGTCGATGCCGTGCGCGACGTCGGCGGTCCAGACGCTGCCGCTGAGCCCGTAGTCGGAGTCGTTGGCGATCTTCAGGGCCTCGGTCTCGTCCCCGTACGGGAGCAGGCAGATGACCGGGCCGAAGATCTCCTCGCGGGCGATCCGCATGGTGTTGGTGACGTCGCCGAAGAGGGTCGGCTCGACGTACCAGCCCTGCTCGTACCCCTTCGGCACGCCGCCGCCGGTGAGGATCTTGGCGCCCTCCTCCTGGCCGATGCGGATGTAGTCGAGGTTGCGCTGCTGCTGGCGCCGGGCGACGAGCGGGCCGACCTGGGTGGCGGGGTCGAGCGGGTCGCCGACGACGAGGGCGGAGGCGGCCGCGGTGAACGCCTCGGCGAACTCGTCGTAGCGGGAGCGGGGCAGCAGGATGCGGGTCTGGGCGACGCAGGCCTGGCCGTTGTTCATCCAGGCGGCCGGGACGACGCCCGCGACGGTCGACTCGACGTCCGCGTCCGGCAGTACGACGGCCGCCGACTTGCCGCCCAGTTCCAGGGTCACGCGCGTGAGGTTGCGGGCCGCCACCTCCATGACGCGCCTGCCCGCGCCGACGGAGCCGGTGAAGGAGATCTTGTCGATGCCCGGGTGCCCGACCAGGTACTCGCTGACCTCGCGGTCGGCGGGGAGGATGGAGAGCACGCCCTCCGGCAGCCCGGCCTCCTTGGCGATCTCGCCGAGGAGGTACGCGTCGAGCGGCGACTCGGGCGACGGCTTGAGGACGACGGTGCAGCCGGCCAGCAGCGCGGGCGCGAGCTTGGCGGCGGCGACGAACTGCGGGACGTTCCAGGGCACCACCGCCGCGACGACGCCGACCGGTTCGCGGCGCACGAGCAGCTTGCCGAGGGCGCCGTCGCGCGTCTCCTCGTACGTGAAGTCGCGCGCGACGTTGATCGCCGAGTCCCAGACCATCATCGCGCCGAGCGCCTGGGCGAGGACGGACCAGGAGTACGGGGAGCCGTTCTCCTGCGAGATGATCCTGGCGATCTCCTCGTGGCGGACGGCGACGGCGTCCTTGATCCGGGTGACGACGGCGATCCGCTCGTCGAGGGTCATCCGCGGCCAGGGGCCCTCGTCGAAGGCGCGGCGGGCCACGGCGACGGCCCGGTCGACGTCGGCGGGCGCGGCGTGCGGCACCCGCCCGAAGACCTCGCCGGTGTGCGGGGAGACGACCTCGATGACGTCCTTGCCGAGGGGATCGGTCAACTCCCCGCCGATGAACAGCTGTCCGTGTTCCACGAGCTCGGGCATGGTGACTTCCGCTTCCGTGAGGCGTCCTGCGTACGGTTTCTGACGGTGTCTCAGAACTGATACCAGTTCTAGTTGGGATGCGGAAGGGTGGGAAGGGGCGCGGCATAGGGTGCGGGGATGATTCCCGGGCCGATCCGCACCGAGCGCCTCACCCTGCTGCCGCTGGAGGTCGCGCACGCCGACGAGATGGCGGCCGTGCTCGCCGACCCCGCGCTCTACGTCTTCACCGGCGGCGAACCCCCGACGCCCGCAGCGCTGCGCGTCCGGTACGCCCGGCAGGTGGCGGGCCCGCCCGACCCCGGCACCGACTGGCTCAACTGGGTGGTGCGCGTGGCCACCACAGAGGACGCAGGGGACGTGAAAGGCCCGCTCGCCGGGTACGTCCAGGCCACGGTCACGGCGGGGCGATCGGCCGAGGTCGCCTGGGTCGTGGGGGTCGCCTGGCAGGGCCGGGGCATCGCGCGGGAGGCGGCGCTCGGCATGGCGCGGTGGCTGGCCGGGCACGGAACGAGGGAGCTCACCGCACACATCCACCCGGACCACCACGCGTCGGCGGCGGTGGCCCGCGCGCTCGGCCTGACGCCGGCCGGCACCCCCGACGCCGACGGGGAGGTGCCCTGGACCGGGCAGACGGTCGACTCGGGCGACCATTGAAACAAGTTCTACAAGTTCCATTACAGTGACGGGAGTTCGGCGCGACGTCAGGTGTCCAGGCGTCCAGGTGCCCTTGGCGACGGAGAGGCGGCCCGATGGCGAAGGCGACAGAGGCGACGCAGGTGTCCGATCACGGCGGTGGGGTGCAGAGCATCCGCGTGCCGATCCCCGACAACCCGCTCGGGTACACCCTCATCTACGTCCTCGACACCGACGCGGGCCCCGTCCTCGTCGACACCGGCTGGGACGACCCGACGTCCTGGGACACCCTCGCCGCCGGCCTGACGGCGTGCGGCACCTCGGTCACCGACCTCACGGGCGTCCTGATCACCCATCACCACCCCGACCACCACGGCCTGTCGGCGAAGGTGCGGGAGGCGTCCGGGGCGTGGATCGCGATGCACGAGGCCGACGCCGCGGTGGTACGGCGCACCCGGGAGAACGCCCCGGCCCGCTGGTACGCCTACATGGCGGCCAAGCTGACGGCGGCCGGCGCCCCCGACGAGCACGTCGCCCCGCTGCTCGCCGCCCGTGACGCGGGCCGCCCGCGCCGCCTGCCCGGCCTCGACCCGGCGCTGCCCGACCGCACCATCACCCCCGGCGACCTGCTCGACCTGCCGGGCCGCCGACTGCGCGCGATCTGGACGCCGGGCCACACCCCCGGCCACGTCTGCCTCCACCTCGAAGAGGACCACCCCGCCCGACTCGCGGGCAACGGCCGCCTGTTCAGTGGCGACCACGTGCTGCCCGGCATCACCCCGCACATCGGCCTGTACGAGGACCCCGACGACGCCACCGTCACCGACCCGCTCGGCGACTACCTCGACTCCCTGGAGCGCGTCGGCCGCCTCGCCCCCGCCGAGGTCCTCCCCGCACACCAGCACCCCTTCACCGACGCCCCGGCCCGCGTACAGGAGTTGCTCGACCACCACGAGTCCCGCCTCACCGACCTCCTCGGCCTGCTGGCGACGCCCCTCACGCCCTGGCAGCTCGCGGAACGGATGGAGTGGAACCGCCCCTGGGCCGACATCCCCTACGGCTCCCGGAACATCGCGGTCTCCGAGGCGGAGGCCCATCTGCGCAGGCTGGTGAAGTCGGGGCGGGCGGAGGCGGTGACCGGCAGCGATCCGGTGACGTACGCGGCGGTCTCCTGAGCGAGACTGCCGGGATGGGCAGACGGTTCGCGAAGGCCGGGGAGTTCACCGGGGTCGTACGGCAGGCGGTCGGGGCACGGGTCGTGGCGGCCGTGCGACTGCGCGGCGGCTCCCGGAAGGGGGTGTACCGCGTCACGCTGGACGACGGGGGCAGCGTCGTCGTGTACGTGTGGAGCGCCGAGGAGAACTACTGGGTGGGCAACGGCAGTTCGGCGGGCAACGCGGCCGGTCACGTGGACGGGATCGGGCACTTCGAGACCGCCCACCGACGGCTGTCGGCGGCCGGGGTGCGGGTCCCCCGGCTCCATCTCGCCGACCGGAGCCGCGCCCGGTACCCGGCGGACGTCGCCGTCCTGGAGGACGTGCCGGGCGAGAGCCTGGAAGGACTGATGGCGCGGGATCCCGCGCGGGCCAGGGGCGTGCTCGGGCGGCTCGGCGACGCGCTGCGGCTGATGGCCCTCGACCGCGGCCCCGGCCACTACGGGAGGCCCGCCGACCTCACCTCGGTCACTGCCCCCCAACCACCCTGCGAACAGGGCGTGTTGACCTCCGCCCTGCGCGACGTCGACGAGGCCGCCGCGCGGGAGCCACGGGCCGCGCGAGGGCGCGAGCTGCTCCGCGACGCGGTGCGCGAACTCGCCGGACGGGTGCGGCCCAGGACCGAGTACGGGCTCGTGCACGGCGAACTCGGGCCCGATCACGTCCTGGTGGACGGCGCCGGGACGCCCGTGCTCATCGACTTCGAGGACCTGCGGTACTTCGACGTCGAGCGGGAGCACGCCTTCCTGCACATCCGGTTCCACGAGGAGGCGCGCGGGCTGCGCGTGCCGGGGCTCGACGAGGACCGTCTCGACTTCTATCTGCTCGCCCACCGCATCTCGCTCGTCGCCGGTCCGCTGCGCCTGCTCGAAGGCGACTTTCCGTACCGCGACGCCATGCGCGGCATCGCCGAGCACAACCTCGCGGAAGCCCTTCGACACGGCCGGCGGATCTTTGCCGCGCGTAGATAGTCCGGGCGTCGGCGCAGGCGTATGGTCTGGGCTCTCAGGGCTCTCACGAGCCGGAACGACAAGGGGGCGGCCGCCGATGGCGCCGGACGAGGCTGTGGTCGGCTGTACGGGGAAGCTGGTCGTCGGCACGCGTGGGGCCGGTGGTCCGGGTGAGGTGCTGGTGCGGGTCAGGGGCGGGACCGAGACGTTTCTCGCGTACTCCGACGAGCCCCTGGACCGGGGCTCCACCGTGCTCGTGATCGAGTCCCGCGGGAGCCGGCAGGTCGTGGTCATGGCCTGGGCCGATCCCCTGCTCGCCGGTGACGAGGACGGCGCCCGCTAAGGAGACACCAGGGATGTTCGGATATCGCGTTCCCGCACCCGACGAGGCGATGCTGATCTCGGGCGGCAGGCGGGGACTTGGGGGAGCGCCGTTCCGCGTCGTCACCGGACACGGGAAGTTCGTCCTGCCCGTGTTCCGCAAGACCCGCTTCCTCTCGCTCGCCATGAGCGAGTCGGAGGTCGTCGAGAAGTGCGTCACCCGGCAGGGCATCGCGCTGACGGTGCGGGCCGTCATCGCGTTCAAGGTCGGCAACGACCACGAGTCGATCGTGAACGCCGGGCAGCGGTTCCTGTCCGACCAGGAGCAGATGTCCGTGCTCACCGGGCGGATCTTCGCCGGGCACCTGCGGTCGATCATCGGCTCGATGACGGTCGAGGAGATCGTCACCGAGCGGCAGAAGCTGGCCACGGAGGTCCTCGACACGTCGAAGGCCGAGATGGCGAAGATCGGGCTGCACGTCGACTCGCTGCAGATCCAGTCCATCGACGACGGCAGCACCGGATACATCGAGGCGATGTCCCGGCCGCACAAGGCCGCCATCCAGCGGCAGGCGCAGATCGCCCAGGCGCAGGCCACCCAGGCGGCGACGGAGGCGGAGCAGGCGGCGGCCCGCAAGCAGGCCGAGTACGCGCGGCAGACCGCGGTCGTGCAGGCCGAGTACAACGCCGAGATCGACCGGGCCAAGGCGCAGGCCGCGCAGGCCGGTCCGCTCGCCCAGGCGCACGCCCAGCAGGAGGTGCTCGCCGCCCAGACGGAACTCGCGCTGCGGCAGGCCGAGTTGCGGGAGAAGCAGCTGGTGGCGGAGATCGTGAAGCCGGCCCAGGCGGACGCCGAGCGGATCCGGGTACTGGCCCTGGCCGAGGCCGAGCGGATGAAGATCCAGGCGGAGGCGGCGGCGTCGTACGACCGGGTCGCGCTGGACCGGATGCTCATCGACCAGCTGCCGCAGATCGTGAAGGAGGCGTCGGCGGGTCTGGCCGGGGCCAATGTGAACGTGCTGAACGGGGCGGACGGGCTGGGCGAGATCGCGGCCGGTCTGGTCGGCCAGGGGCTCACGATCCTGGACTCGGTCCGCAAGAACCTGGGCGGCGAGAACGGGGACGTCGGCTCCGCCGTCGAGCGGTACGTGGGTGGGCGGCGAGCGGGCGAGGACGACGGGCCCGTCGACATCCGGTAGGCATCGGCGCCGTCGTGGGTCGGGGATGCGTCGGCCGGTGCGGCTCGCGTCGTGGCTGGTCGCGCAGTTCCCCGCGCCCCTGGCTCGTCCGCGGGGCGGAGCCCCGGGGCCGTTCCCCCGGGGAGGCGGGGCGGGGCGGCCGGTACAGTGGGCTGGTCGTCATAATGCGCTCGTGAGGGGAAGCCGGTGGAAGTCCGGCGCTGACCCGCAACCGTCACAGTCGGACTGCCTCACCCGCGTCATGATCGGCTCAGGACCGTCGAGGCATACGGAACCGGAGCCGCCCGGTGCCTGAGCGTGCCGTGCCGCCCGGCTCCCCGCAGGGAGAGGCACCCGCCCCACCATGAACATTCGCCGCAGCGCCGCGCTCGTCGCCGCGACCGTCGTGATCGGCGCCGCCGCCGCACCGGTCGCCGCCGCGGACAGCGCCTCTCCCTCCCCCAAGGTCGTCGTACCGAGCGGTCTGTACGGTACGACGGACCCCACGTACGACGGGGTGTGGCGGCAGTCCCTCGCCTTCGTGGCGCAGGACACCGTGGGCGTGCGGCCCGCCGGGAAGGCCGTGGACTGGCTGGCCGGGCAGCAGTGCGAGGACGGCGGCTTCGCCGCGTTCCGTGCCGAGCCGGGCAAGGCCTGCGACAAGAAGACGGTCGTCGACAGCAACAGCACGGCCGCCGCCGTGCAGGCCCTCGTCGCGGTCGGCGGCCGGGACGGCGAGGTCGCCAAGGGCGTCGCCTGGCTGAAGAAGAACCAGAACGCGGACGGCGGCTGGGGGTACAACCCCGGCGGCGCCAGCGACGCCAACTCCACCTCCGTCGTGCTCGGGGCGCTCGCCGCCGCCGGCGAGAAGCCCGCCGACGTGACGTCGGGCCCGGGCAAGTCCGGCATCGACGCCCTCGCCGCCCTCGCCCTCCCCTGCTCCGCGGGCAAGAGCGGTGGCGCCCTCGCCTACCAGCCCGACAAGAAGGGCGAGCTCACCGCGAACGCCGACGCCACCGCCGCCGGTGTCCTCGGCGCGCTCGGCACCGGTTTCGCGCCCGGCAAGGGCACGGCCCCGGACGCGTACACCTGCGAGAAGGACGGCAGCAGCGCCGAGGCCCTCGCGCACAACGGCGCCGTCTACCTGCAGAACCAGCTCTCCACCCACCTGTACCTGAAGTCCCAGCTGGCCGGCGCCGAGGACCAGCCCGACTACGGCAACACCGCGGACGCGGTCACCGCCGTCGCGGCCGCCGAGGGCATCAAGTACACGAAGGACCCGTACGCCTGGCTGGAGAAGAACGCGCAGGCGTGGGCCGAGCAGAGCGGTCCCGCCGCCTACGCGCAGCTGGTCTTCGCCGCGCACGCGACCGGCAACGACCCGCGGGACTTCGGCGGCACCGACCTGGTGAAGGCCCTGAACAAGACGGGCCCCGCGCCCGCCTCCGCCTCGTCCGGCGACTCGGACGAGGACAAGAAGAAGGACGACGACGGCAGCGGCGTGTCGTGGTGGATCGTCGGCGTCATGTTCATCGCGGCCGTCGGTGTCGGCATCATGCTCAGCGGCCGCAAGAAGAAGCAGTCGTGACGGCCCTGACCCGCAGGTACCGGGGTGCCGTGCTCGCACTGGCCGGCGCGCTCGCCGTGCTGCTCGGCACGGCCGTCGCCCCGGCCCAGGCCGCCGGGTACCGGTACTGGTCGTTCTGGGAGCGGGACGGCGGCGCGTGGACGTACGCGTCGACCGGGCCCTCGCAGACCAGGCCGGACGACGGCGCCGTGCAGGGCTTCCGGTTCGCGGTGAGCGCCGACTCGAAGGACGCCACGCAGCCGCGCGGCGCCGCCGACTTCGCCGCCATCTGTGCGGACACCCCCGCGAAGGACGGCACGAAGCGGGTCGCGCTCGTCATCGACTCCGGCACCGCGCAGGACGCGCCGTCCGGTGAGACGCCGCCGAAGCCGCGGACCGTGTGCGCGCAGGTCGGCGCGGACGCCACGAGCGCCGACGCGCTCGCGGCCGTCGCCAAGCCGCTGCGCTACGACAGCAACGCGCTGCTGTGCGCCATCTCCGGCTATCCGCGGACCGGCTGCGGCGAGCAGGTGGCCGGGAAGGCGTCGAAGACGGCCGCGCCGTCCGCGAAGTCGTCCGGGTCGGGGTCGAGCGGGCCGTCCGTCGGTGTCATCGCGGGGGTCGCCGCCGTCGCCGCGCTCGGTGTCGGTGCGATCTGGCAGGCCCGCCGCCGCCGCGGCTGACCCCATGGCCGTGTCCTCGCTGCGGGCCCCGCGCGCCCACCGTTCCAACGCCGTGCATCCGGGCGCCTGGTGGATCTGGGCGCTCGGCCTGGGCACGGCCGCGTCCCGCACCACGAACCCGCTGCTGCTCGCCCTGCTGATCGGGGTCGCCGGGTACGTGGTGGCGGCGCGCCGGACGGAGGCGCCGTGGGCGCGTTCGTACGGGGCGTTCGTGAAGCTGGGGCTCGCCGTCATCGGCATCCGGCTCGTTTTCGCCGTCTTCCTGGGCTCGCCGATCCCCGGCACCCATCTCGTCGTCACGCTGCCCGAGGTGCCGCTGCCGGACTGGGCGCAGGGCGTGCGGATCGGCGGCCGGGTGACGCTCGAAGGGCTGGTGTTCGCGTTCTACGACGGCCTGAAGCTGGCCACGCTGCTGATCTGCGTCGGCGCCGCGAACGCCCTCGCGTCCCCGTCCCGGCTCCTCAAGTCCCTGCCGGGCGCCCTGTACGAGGCCGGGGTCGCGGTCGTCGTGGCGATGACGTTCGCCCCGAACCTGATCGCCGACGTGCGCAGGCTGCGTGCGGCCAGGCGGCTGCGGGGGCGTCCCGACAGCGGGCTGCGCGGGCTGCTCCAGGTCGGGCTGCCGGTCCTGGAGGGCGCGCTGGAACGGTCGGTGTCGCTCGCCGCGGCGATGGACGCGCGCGGCTACGGCCGGACCGCCGAGGTGCCGCCCGCGGTGCGCCGGGCCACCGCGGCGCTGACCCTGGGCGGTCTCATCGGGGTGTGCGCGGGCACGTACGGCCTGCTCGCGTCGTCCGGCGCGGGCTACGGCCTGCCGGTGCTGCTCGCCGGGGTCGCCGCCGCGCTGGGCGGGCTGTGGCTGGGCGGCCGGCGCACGGTGCGCACCCGGTACCGGCCCGACGTGTGGGGCGTGCGGGCCTGGCTCGTCGCGGCGTCCGGGGCGGCTGCCGCCGCCGTCATGGTCTGGAGCGGCGGCCAGGACCCGGCCGCGCTGCAGCCCCCGGTCGTGCCGCTCGCGATGCCGCAGCTGCCGCTGTGGCCCGCGGCGGGCATCCTGCTCGGCCTGCTCCCCGCCTTCGTCACCCCCGCACCCCATCCCCCGACCAAGCCGACGGAGGCAGCGTCATGATCCGCTTCGAGGACGTCTCCGTGACGTACGACGGCGCCCAGGGGCCCACCGTGCGCGGCATCGGGCTCCATGTCCCCGAGGGCGAGCTGATGCTGCTCGCCGGTCCTTCCGGGGTCGGCAAGTCGACGCTGCTCGGCGCGGTCAGCGGTCTCGTGCCGCACTTCACCGGCGGCACCCTCGCCGGCCGGGTCACCGTCGCGGGGCGTGACACCCGCACCCACAAGCCCCGGGAGCTCGCGGACGTCGTCGGCACGGTCGGCCAGGACCCGCTCGCCCACTTCGTGACGGACACCGTCGAGGACGAACTCGCGTACGGCATGGAGTCGTTGGGGCTGCCCGCGCCGGTGATGCGGCGCCGCGTGGAGGAGACCCTCGACCTGCTCGGCCTGGCAGACCTGCGCGACCGCCCCATCGCCACGCTCTCCGGCGGCCAGCAGCAGCGGGTCGCGATCGGCTCGGTGCTCACCCCGCACCCCCGGGTCCTGGTCCTCGACGAGCCGACGTCGGCCCTCGACCCGGCCGCCGCGGAGGAGGTCCTCTCGGTGCTGCAGCGCCTGGTCCACGATCTCGGTACGACGGTCCTGATGGCCGAGCACCGTCTTGAGCGGGTCATCCAGTACGCGGACCAGGTCGCCCTGCTGCCGGCCGCCGGGGAACCGCTGCGGGTCGGCGACCCGGCCGCGATCATGGCCGAGTCACCGGTGTTCCCACCGGTGGTGGGCCTGGGCCGGCTGGCGGGCTGGGACCCGCTGCCCCTGACGGTCCGCAATGCGCGGCGTGCGGCGGGCCCGCTGAGGGACCGCCTGAGCGCACTCCCGCCCCACCAAGCTCCTTCGCCCCTTCAGACCCCTCCGCCCAATCAAGCCCCTCCGGCGATTGAGGAGCGGGGTCCGGGGCGGAGCCCCGTGGCGTCGGCTCACGTGCCGCTGGTCGAGACGCGCGGGCTCAGCGTGCGCCGTGGCCGCATCGAGGCGTTGCGGCGCGTCGACCTCCAGGTCGCCGGAGGCGAGATCGTCGCGCTGATGGGCCGCAACGGCGCCGGAAAGTCGACGCTGCTCTCCACCCTCGTAGGACTGGTCAAGCCCACCACGGGAACGGCCACGGTAGGCGGAGCCGACCCGCACAGGGCCACCCCCCGCGAACTGATCCGCAAGGTCGGCCTCGTCCCGCAGGAACCCCGCGACCTGCTCTGCGCGGACACGGTCGCGGCGGAGTGCGCGGCGGCCGACAAGGACGCGGACGCCGCACCCGGCACCTGCCGCGCCCTGCTCTCGGACCTGCTGCCGGGCATCGCCGACGGCACCCACCCGCGCGATCTGTCGGAGGGCCAGCGCCTGACCCTCGCCCTGGCGATCGTGCTGACGGCGGCCCCGCCGCTGCTGTTGCTCGACGAGCCGACCCGCGGTCTGGACTACGCGGCGAAGACCCGCCTGGTCGCCGTCCTGCGGAACCTGTCGGCGGCGGGCCACGCCATCGTCATGGCGACGCACGACGTCGAGCTGGCGGCGGAGCTGACGCACCGGGTGGCGATCCTCGCGGACGGCGAGGTCGTGGCGGACGGCCCGACCCCGGACATCGTCACCTCGTCCCCGTCCTTCGCCCCGCAGGTCGCGAAGATCCTCGCGCCGCAGCGGTGGCTCACGGTGTCCCAGGTCGAGAAGGCGCTGGCATGACCGCGCCGCACACCCCGCACACCCCTCAGGTCAGGCCGGTCCGGCTCGGCCCGCGCTCCGTCGCCGCGCTGCTCCTGGTGAGCGCCGTCGGCGTCGTCGGCATCGGCTGGCCGCTGATCACCGGGCCCGGTTCGCAGGTGAACGCGCACGCGCAGGACGCGCCGTGGCTGTTCGCGGGCCTGCTCGTGCTGCTGGTGGCCGTGGTCGCCGCGACGATCTCGGAGTCCGGCCTGGGGCCCAAGGCGGTCGCCATGCTCGGCGTGCTGGCCGCCGCGGGGGCGGCGCTGCGCCCGATCGGCGCGGGCACGGCGGGCATCGAGCCGATGTTCTTCCTGATGGTGCTCAGCGGGCGGGTCCTCGGTCCGGGTTTCGGCTTCGTGCTCGGCTCGCTCAGCATGTTCGCGTCGGCGCTGCTGACCGGTGGGGTGGGGCCCTGGATGCCGTTCCAGATGCTGTCCATGGGCTGGTTCACGATGGGTGCGGGCCTGCTGCCGGGACCGCACCGGCTGCGCGGCCGGGCCGAGCTGGTGCTGCTCGCCGGGTACGGGTTCCTGGCCGCGTTCGCGTACGGCACGATCATGAACCTCGCGGGCTGGCCCTTCATGGACGCCCTCGCGTCCTCGGTGGCGTACCAGCCGGACGCCGCGCTGCACGAGAACCTCGCCCGGTTCCTGGCGTACTGCGCGGCCACGTCGCTCGGCTGGGACCTGGGGCGGGCCGCGCTGACCGTGGTGCTGACGCTGACCGTCGGCGGCGCCGTCCTGAAGGCGCTGCGCCGGGCCACGCGGCGGGCCGCGTTCGAGGCGCCGGTCACATTCGACGGCGCGTGAGCGTCCGGGCGTCGTGAAGCGTCCCACATGACCGAGGTCACCTCCTACCGTCGTTCGTAGTCGCGCTTTACTTTCCCTTGACCGACGTCGACGCGCTGACCTGGGCTTTGAGATCCAGAACACAAAATGGACATATAACCCAGGTACGACTTCCACTAGCAAAGAGGGGCATTGCATTCGCCCCGCGGTCCTGTTTCTGTGGAGCAGTCGCACGGCGCCGCAGCCCCCGCCAGGGCCCGGCGCCGACGCACACCCCGTCCCCCACGGAAGGTTCCGCCTTGTCCGCCACGCTCCTCCGCCGCATCGCCACTCCGAAGAAGGCCATCGCCGGCGCCACCATCGCGGCCGCCACGACCGGCCTGCTCTTCGCCTCGGCGCCGGCCCAGGCCGCGCCGGCCTCCGCCAAGGCGATCGCGCAGCAGAAGATCTCGGACTCCGCGCAGTTCTCGTGCTTCGACAACATCGTGTCCCGCGAGAGCGGCTGGAACCCGAACGCGACGAACTCGTCCACCGGCGCCTACGGCCTGGTGCAGGCGCTGCCCGCCAACAAGATGGCGTCCGCCGGGTCCGACTGGAAGACCAACCCCGAGACGCAGATCAGCTGGGGCGTCACCTACATGAACGAGCGGTACGGAAGTGCCTGCGGCGCTTGGGCGCACTGGCAGGCCAACGGCTGGTACTGACCGGCACCTTCGATGGGCGGCACCTTTTGGTGCCGCCCATTTCGTCTTCACAGTACTGCTGCGTGGGGGCTGGTCGCGCCCCGCGGCGGAGCCGCTGACAGATACAGCCCCGCGCCCCTTCAGCCCATCGTGCCGAACCAGCGTGTCACCTGAGGCGCCGACCTTGTGAAGCTGCCGAAGTGGTCCGCATCCTTGCCCTGGTCCAGGACCGGGACCCGCACTCCCCCGGCCGCCAGCCGTGCCGCGCAGCTCTTCGCGTTGCCGATCGGGACGTCCGTGTCGGCCGCGCCCGCGTACAACCGCACCGGGACGGACGGCTTCCAGGCGCACGCGCCGTCGTTCCCCTCGATGGCCTCCTTCAGGGCGCCCGTGGGGTGCCGCATCAGGTCGTAGAACTCAGGCGTCAGCAGCTCCCGCACCGTCGCCGGCAGCCCCTTGATCACGTCCTCCTCGGAGTGGTCACCGTCGAAGAGCGCCTCGACCCGGTCCGCGTACGGGGCCCGGAAGACCTCGCCCGGGTCCTTGTAGATGGGGTGCAGCCGGTTCTGGGCGACCAGGAAGTACGCGGTGTAGAAGAGGCCGCTGGTGTCGTTGACGCGGCCGTCGTAGAGAGCCGGGATCTCCTGCCCCGACAGGTCGTACGGGCCACTGACCGGCGCGAGCGCCCGCAGCCTGAAGTGGCGGTCGGCGCCGTCCTGGAGCGCCTTGCCGAGGGCCATCGCGACCTGCCCGCCCTGCGAGAAGCCGGTCGCGTAGACGTCGCCGGTGAGCGGGCGGCCGAGCCGGTGCGCGGCCTCGCGGGCGGCGCGCAGCATGTCGACGGAGGCCGTGACGGACGACGCCGTGTCCATGTAGGGGTGGCGGCCGGGCCCCTTGCCGAGGCCCAGGTAGTCCGGCGCGGCGACGGCCTTGCCCGCGGCGGCGTTCAGATAGGAGGGGACGCGGCCGAAGTCGTCGCCCACGGACGGCGCGTAGTCCCGGTTGACCATGGTGCCGTGGGTGTCGGAGACGAGGCCGAGGCGGTGGCCGCCGCCGGTGGGGAGCGTGAACAGTCCGGTCGCGGTGGTCGGCCGGCCGTGCGCGTCCAGGGTCCGGTAGGTCAGCCGGTACGCGGTGACGCCGTGCCGCACGGTGCCCGTGTCCATCTCGCGCTCGGCCAGCCACCGGGTGACGGCGGCGCGGTCGAAGGAGGCGACGGGCTCCAGGGCGACCAGGCCGCCGCGCCAGGCCGCCGCGGCGTGCTGCGCGGGCCTGCCGGTGTCGGCCGCCGCGACCGCGGCCGGGGCGGCGACGCCGCCGGCCAGCAGCAGGGCGGCGGCCACGGCGAGACCCCGGCGGGAGAGCGAAGTACGGCCGGTGGTACGGGAGTTGTGCGTCGAGTTCGTCATGGCTCGACGGTATGGACGCCCCCCGGGTCCCGGACATCCGAGCCACCCCCGGCCCCGGGGTGGACTTGAGTCCACCCCGCCCCACGGGGAATCCCCAGGGCCTAGAGCCGCTGGATGATGGTGCCGGTGGCGAGCGCCCCGCCCGCGCACATGGTGATCAGCGCGAATTCCTTGTCCCTGCGCTCCAGTTCGTGCAGCGCGGTGGTGATGAGGCGGGCGCCGGTCGCGCCGACGGGGTGGCCGAGGGCGATCGCGCCGCCGTTCACGTTCACCTTCTCCAGGTCCTGCTCGAAGACCTGCGTCCAGCTCAGCACCACCGAGGCGAACGCCTCGTTGATCTCGACGATGTCGATGTCCTTGAGCGTCATGCCCGCCTTGCCGAGCACCGCGCGCGTCGCGTCGACCGGGCCGTCCAGGTGGTAGTGCGGGTCGGCGCCCACCAGCGCCTGGGCGACGATCCGGGCCCGCGGCTTGAGCTTCAGGGCGCGCGCCATCCGCTTGGACGCCCACATGATGGCGGAGGCGCCGTCGGAGATCTGCGAGGAGTTCCCCGCCGTGTGGACGGCCGTGGGCATCACGGGCTTGAGGCGGGCCAGGCCCTCCATGGTCGTGTCGCGCAGCCCCTCGTCCCGGTCGACGAGCCGCCACATGCCCTGCCCGGCGGCCTGCTCCTCCTCGGTCGTCGGGACCTGCACGGCGAACGTCTCTCGCTTGAACCGCTCCTCCGCCCACGCGACGGCGGCCCGCTCCTGCGAGACGAGGCCGAGCGCGTCGACGTTCTCACGTGTCAACTCGCGGCGTCGCGCGATGCGTTCGGCCGCCTCGAACTGGTTGGGCAGATCCACGTTCCACTCGTCGGGGAACGGCTTGCCGGGGCCGTGCTTGGAGCCCGAGCCGAGCGGCACGCGCGACATCGCCTCGACGCCGCACGAGATGCCGACGTCGATGACGCCCGCCGCGATCATGTTGGCGGTCATGTGCGAGGCCTGCTGGGACGAGCCGCACTGACAGTCCACGGTCGTCGCGGCGGTCTCGTACGGGAGGCCCATGGTGAGCCAGGCGGTGCGCGCCGGGTTCATGGACTGCTCGCCGGCGTGGGTCACGGTGCCGCCGACGATCTGCTCGACGCAGTCCGCATGGATGCCGGTGCGGCCGAGCAGTTCCCGGTACGTCTCGCCCAGCAGGTACGAGGGGTGGAGATTGGCCAGCGCGCCACCGCGCTTGCCGATCGGGGTACGTACGGCTTCGACGATGACGGGCTCCGCTGCCATGACCCTCGTCCTTTCCACGCAATCCCGGACGGAAGAAACTAGAACGCGTACCAGTTCTCCGTGCAGTCTCGGCGCGCTTACCCCCGGTACGCAAGGGGCGTGCAAGCACAACACACGGAACCGACACACCCGCGGCCCTTGCCACTTCTAGAACCCGTTACTACCTTTCCAGCCAGACCTGACGGAGTGTCAGAACATCACGGGAGTTGCCCATGCCGTGCCCCGCGCTGCCCGACGGGTTCGACTTCACCGACCCGGACCTGCTCCAAGACCGCGTGCCCCACCCGGAGTTCGCCCAGCTGCGGCAGGCCGAACCGGTTCGCTGGATTCCGCAGGAACCCGGCATCTCCGGCTTCGCCGACGCGGGCTACTGGGCGGTGACCCGGCACGCGGACGTCAAGTACGTCTCCACCCACCCGGAGATCTACTCCTCCAACCTGAACACCGCCGTGATCCGCTTCAACTCCTCGATCCAGCGCGACCAGATCGAGGTCCAGAAACTGATCATGCTGAACATGGACCCGCCCGAGCACACCCGGGTGCGCCAGATAGTGCAGCGCGGCTTCACCCCGCGCGCCATCCGGTCCCTGGAGGAGAAGCTCCGCGACCGGGCCCGCGCCATCGTCACCGAGGCCGCCCGGCAGGCGGGCCCCGACGGCTCGTTCGACTTCGTCACGAACGTCGCGGTCGAGCTGCCGCTGCAGGCCATCGCCGAACTCATCGGCATCGCGCAGGACGACCGGTCCCGGGTCTTCGACTGGTCCAACAAGATGGTGGCGTACGACGACCCCGAGTACGCGATCACCGAGGAGATCGGCGCCGAGGCCGCGATGGAGATCGTCGGTTACGCGATGAACCTGGCCGCCGAGCGCAAGCAGTGCCCGGCGAAGGACATCGTCAGCCAGCTGGTCGCCGCCGAGGACGAGGGGAACCTGTCCTCCGACGAGTTCGGGTTCTTCGTGATCCTGCTCGCCGTCGCCGGCAACGAGACGACGCGCAACGCCATCACGCACGGCATGCACGCCTTCCTCACCCACCCCGACCAGTGGGAGCTCTACAAGCGGGAGCGGCCGAGCACCGCCGCCGAGGAGATCGTCCGCTGGGCGACGCCCGTCGTCTCCTTCCAGCGGACCGCCACCCAGGACACCGAGCTCGGCGGACAGAAGATCAAGGCGGGCGACCGCGTCGGCATCTTCTACTCGTCCGCCAACCACGACCCGGAGGTCTTCGAGAACCCGGACGTCTTCGACATCACCCGCGACCCCAACCCGCACCTCGGCTTCGGCGGCGGCGGACCGCACTTCTGCCTCGGCAAGTCCCTGGCCATCCTGGAGATCGACCTGATCTTCAACGCCATCGCGGACGCCCTGCCCGACCTGCGGCTCGCGGGCGATCCGCGCCGGCTCCGCGCGGCCTGGCTCAACGGTGTCAAGGAGCTGCAGGTGGCGACGTCCGTCCGGTAGACCCCGGGACGATTCGGCCGAATCCGTGCCCTGAGTGAACATGTCCGTTGCGTGACGCGTCTTCGTCCGTGAAACATGCCCCACCCATCCGAAGACGCACCGCAACGGAACGGACCGCTACCCGTGGCCACGGTCGACCTGCCCCTCGCACGCCGACGACCCACCCTGTCCTCCCTGTCCTCCCCGTCCTCGCTGCCCGAGCACCACCGCGTCGCCCTGCTCGCCACGGCGCCCACCCTGCCGCTGTACGTGGTGTGGGCGCTGTTCCTGGCCACCGGCGGCGGCGATCTCGCGGCGCAGGAGGCCTGGGCGCGGTTCGCCGCCGACCACGGGGCGTCGGCGTACAACCTGTTCTGGTACGGCGGCATGCACACCGCCAACTACTCGCTGATCTCGCCCTACTTGATGGCCGAGATCGGGGTGCGCCCGGTGACCGTGGCGTCCGGGCTCGTGGCGGCCTGGCTGGGCGCGGTCCTGGTGGTGCGGACCGGGATCGCCCGCCCCGTCGGCCCCGCGCTGCTGCTGTCGCTGGCGCTGTGGTGCAACGTGGCGTCGGGCCGGACCACGTTCGCGCTGGGCCTCGCCTTCGGCCTCGGGGCCTGTGTGCTGCTCAGGGGCCGCCCCGCACACCTCGCCGCTGTGCTGTGCGCGGTCCTCGCCACCATGGCGTCCCCGGTGGCGGGTCTGTTTCTGGCCGTTGTCGGCGCGGGCCATCTGCTCGTGAGGGACTGGTGGCGGGCGGCGGTCTGCATGGCGCCGCCCGCGCTCGTCGTCGCGGCGACGACGCTGCTCTTCCCCTTCAAGGGCGAGCAGTTGATGCCGCCGGACCGGATCTGGCCACCCGTCCTCTTCGCGCTCGCGGCCGTGGTGGCGGCTCCGGCGCGCTGGCGGGTGACGCGGTGGGCGGCGGCCGTCTACGCGCTGGGCACCGTCGTCACGTATCTGGTGCCCTCCCCCGTCGGCACGAACGTGGAGCGCCTCGCCGAACTCGCCGCGCCCGCCGTCCTGTTGGCAGCCCTGCGCACGCCGGGCCTGCGGCGCACGCGGGCGGCGCTGCTCGCCGTCGCACTCGTGCTGTCCTCGGCCTGGGTGGCGCAGAAGACCGCCGACGACCTGCGGGTGTCCACCCGGGTCCCGACGTGGGCGGCCGAGACCGGCGGCGTCGTACGGGAGTTGCGGCGGCTCGGCGCCGACCGCACCCGCGTCGAGGTGATCCCGGCCCGCAACCACCGCGAGGCCACCGCGCTCGCCCCGTACGTGAACATGGCGCGCGGCTGGAACCGGCAGCTCGACATCGAGCGCGGGCGGCTCTTCTACGACGGCTCGTTCTCGGCGGCGACGTACCGGGCGTGGCTGGACCGCTGGGCGGTCGGCTTCGTCGTACTGCCGGAGGGCAGGCCGGACGGGTTCGCCGAGCAGGAGGCCGCGTTCGTGCGCCGCGGCATCCGCTATCTGGAGCCGGTGTGGCGCGACCCGCACTGGCGCGTGTACCGGGTGCGGGACGCGGTGCCGCTGGTGTCCGCGCCCGCGGCCGTCGTCCGGTCGGACGGGGCGCGGGTCACGGTCCGCTTCCCGCGCGCCGGGACGGCGACGCTGCGGGTCGCGTACTCGCCGTGGCTGAAGGCGGAGGGCGGCTGCCTGACGGTGCGGCGGCGCGGCGAGTTCACCGAGCTGACCGCGCCCGCCGCGGGCACCTACCGGATCGGTTCGGGCTGGGAGACCGCGTCCCCGGCGCCGCCGTCAGGCGCCGGGTGTCGCGCAGGGTGAGGCGGAGTCCGTCGGGGTGTCGGTGGGGGTCGGCGTCTCGGTCGGCGTGGCGCTGTCGGACGGGCAGGCGTCGGTCGGCGTGCCCGGGTCGGTGGGCTCGTCGGTGGTCGGCGGGTCG
>NZ_JAMOLN010000209.1 GCF_024448165.1 Streptomyces longispororuber | reverse complement strand
CGTTCGTGTAATCGTGCGCATACTGAGGCCTAGATGAGGCAGACGCGTCAGTAGTCGTGCGAAGGGCGAGGATCGGCAGACGTGACGGAACGGGAGTCCGAGGCCCCGGAGGACCGCAAACCGCAGTCCGACGAGGCGCGCAGTGCGTTCACCCAGCCCATCGGAGTGGTGTCATCGGCGCCGGTGGTGGACGACGAGGCGTCGACCACGTCGGAGTTCTCGCTTCCGCAGGGGTTCAGCGTGCCGCCGGCGGACGCCGTCGAGTCGGAGGGGTCCGCGTTCACGCCGCCCCGGACGTACAGCGCCCGGCAGTCGCCGCCCGCGTTCACTCCCCCGCAGGGCATCCCCGTGGTCAGGCTGACCAAGGAGGCGCCCTGGCAGGACCGGATGCGCACGATGCTGCGGATGCCGGTCGCCGAGCGGCCCGCGCCGGAGAAGGTCCCGAAGGAGGACGACGCGGGGCCCGCCGTGCCGCGCGTGCTCGACCTGACGCTGCGCATCGGGGAGCTGCTGCTCGCGGGTGGTGAGGGCGCCGAGGACGTGGAGGCGGCGATGTTCGCCGTGTGCCGGTCCTACGGCCTCGACCGGTGCGAGCCGACGGTCACCTTCACGCTGCTGTCGATCTCCTTCCAGCCGTCCCTGGTCGACGATCCGGTGACGGCCTCGCGCACGGTGCGGCGGCGCGGCACGGACTACAACCGGCTCGCCGCGGTGTTCCGGCTCGTCGACGACATCAGCGACGCGGAGCACGAGGCCGCGGGCGTCACCCTGGAGGAGGCCTACCGGCGGCTCGCGGAGATCCGCCGCAACCGGCACCCCTACCCCGGCTGGGCGCTCACCGCGGCGAACGGGCTGCTGGCCGGCGCCGCCTCCATCCTCGTCGGCGGTGATCTCATCGTGTTCGTCGCGGCGGCGATCGGCGCGATGCTCGGGGACCGGCTGGCCTGGCTGTGCGCGGGGCGCGGGTTCCCGGAGTTCTACCAGTTCACGGTGGCCGCGATGCCGCCCGCCGCGATCGGCATCCTGCTGACGCTGGCGCACGACTACGTGGACGTGCGGGCCTCCGCGGTGATCACCGGTGGGCTGTTCGCGCTGCTGCCGGGGCGGGCGCTGGTGGCGGGCGTCCAGGACGGTCTGACCGGCTTCTACATCACGGCCGCGGCCCGCCTCCTGGAAGTCATGTACTTCTTCGTGGGCATCGTCATCGGCGTGCTGATCATGCTGTACGTGGGGGTGCAGCTGCACGCGCAGCTCAACCCGGAGGCGGCGCTGACGGGTCCGCAGCGGCCGTACTGGCAGATCGCGGCGTCGATGGCGCTGTCCCTCGCGTTCGCCGTGCTGTTGCAGCAGGAGCGGTCGACCGTGATCGCCGTGACCCTCAACGGCGGGGTGGCGTGGGTGGTCTACGGGGCCATGCACTACGCCGGCGGGATCTCGCCGGTGGCGTCCACCGCGGCGGCGGCCGGGCTCGTCGGTCTGTTCGGTCAGCTCTTCTCGCGGTACCAGTTCGCTTCGGCGCTGCCGTACGTCACCGCGGCGATCGGGCCGCTGCTGCCGGGTTCGGCGACGTACTTCGGGCTGCTGCACATCGCCCAGAACGACGTGGACGCCGGGCTGGTGTCGCTGTCCAAGGCGGCGGCGCTGGCGATGGCCATCGCGATCGGGGTGAACCTGGGTGGGGAGATCTCCCGCCTGTTCATCCGCTCCCCCGGGGCGTCGGGCCGCCGCGCGGCGAAGCGGACGCGAGGCTTCTAGCTCCGGTTCGGCGTCTGCCGGGCCCCGGTCCGCAGTCGCCGCAGAACGCCCGGTCCCCCAGCGGAGCGCTAGCGCTTGGCGTGGCGGCCGCGTTGGGACGGGGTTGCCTGCGAGGGCTGGCCCGGGGTTGCGGCCGTCTTCTTGGACTTGCTGCGGGCTCGGAGGAACTCGATCGCGATCGGGACCACCGAGACGAGGACGATCAGGATCAGGATCGCCTCGATGTTCTTGTGGACGAACTCGATGTTCCCCAGCCAGGAGCCGAGCAGCGTCACGCCCGCGCCCCAGAGCACGCCACCGATCACGTTGAACGTGATGAACGAGCGGTACTTCATGCCGGAGACGCCCGCGATGATCGGCGTGAACGTGCGGACGATGGGCACGAAGCGGGCCAGGACCAGCGACTTGGGGCCGTGCTTCTCGAAGAACTCGTGCGCCTTCTGCACGTTCTCCTGCTTGAACAGCTTGGAGTCCGGCCGCCGGAACAGCGAGGGCCCGACCTTCTTGCCGAAGACGTACCCCGCCTGGTCACCGAGGACCGCCGCGAGGCAGATCAGCGCGACCGCTCCCCACAGCGGGAAGTCGAGGGTGCCGGCCGTGATCAGCAGACCCGTCGTGAACAGCAGGGAGTCACCCGGCAGGAAGAAGCCGATGAGCAGGCCCGACTCGGCGAACACGATCAGGAGCAGGCCCCAGATGCCGAACGTGTTCAGCAGATAGTCCGGGTCCAGCCAGCTTGGTCCGAGAGCAAGCGTCATCACGGGTCCGGGCTCCTGAAGGGGGTGAGGCAGGCAAGGGCAATGGCGGTGCAAAGTTATCAACGCCGGGTTTCCCTGCCAGGTTCCAGTGGCCCTCTCAGGATGCACTGTGCGTCAACTGTGGCAAACCTGTCGGTATGGGTATCGAAGACTTCGGCGGCGGCCAGAATCCGCAGGCGGATGTGCTCGTCGTCACTACGAACGACGTACCGGGGTACCGGGTCCAGCAGGTCATCGGCGAGGTTTTCGGGCTGACCGTACGGTCCCGGCACCTCGGCAGCCAGATCGGCGCCGGCCTGAAGTCCATGGTCGGCGGCGAGCTGAAGGGCCTGACCAAGACGCTGGTCGAGACCCGGAACCAGGCCATGGAGCGGCTCGTCGAGCAGGCGCGGGCGCGGGGCGCCAACGCCGTGCTCATGTTCCGGTTCGACGTGACCGAGGCGATGGACGGGGCCGCGGAGGTGTGCGCGTACGGGACGGCCGCCGTCATCGCCCAGGAGCCCATGGTGTGAGCCGGGTGGGCCGGGTGGGCCCGGCGTGCGTCACTCCTGGTGCCGCTGCGCGTTCGCGTGGATCGCGGAGCTCAGGTGGTCGGCGACGCCCTCGCCCATGGAGTCGTAGAACGCCTTGAAGCGCTCGTCGGCCACGTACATGGCGCCGAGTGCGGCGTGCATCTCGTACGGGCACTCGTAGAACCACCGGGAGATGTGCGCGCGGTGCTCCTCTGCCATCTCCAGGGCGCGCTCGCCGGTCGGTTCCTCACCGGCCGCGACGAGGGCCGCGTAGCGCGCGCTCCAGTCGTCGACCTCGGCCTTCATGCGCTGCCAGTCCTCCTTGGTGTACGTCGCGGCCCGCCGCTGCGACTCGGCGTACGCGGCCGTGCCGCCCCAGCGGCGCTCGGCCTCCTCGGAGAACTCCTCCGGGTCCTTGTCCCCGAAGACCTCGAACCGCTCCTCAGGTGTGAGCTGGATCCCCATCTTCTGTGCCTCCATGGCGTGTTCGACGGCCTCGGCCATCTTCTGCAGTCTCTCGATGCGGGCGACGAGCACCTCGTGCTGGCGCCGCAGGTGGGCGCGGGGGTCCGTCGCCGGGTCGTCCAGCAGGGTCTGCACCTCGTCCAGCGGGAAGCCGAGCTCCCGGTAGAAGAGGATCTGCTGGAGCCGGTCGAGGTCCGCCTCGCTGTAGCGGCGGTGGCCCGCGTGGTTGCGTTCGCTCGGGACGAGCAGGCCGATCTGGTCGTAGTGGTGCAGCGTCCGCACCGTGACCCCGGCGAATCCGGCCACCTGGCCCACCGAGTAACTCATGGCCCGCTCTCCTTCACGTGCGCGCTCTCCATGCCGTACGCAGGTCGTACGGGTCGTACGTCCATCAGCCTGCGTCCTCACGTCACGTGAGGTGCAAGTCGTTCCGGCCCGCATCCGACCGAACACTTCCGGGTGTTATGTGGCGAATGTCCGCTTAGGGTGACCGCGTGAGCACTCCCGCCGAAGCCCCGTCGCCATCGGGCCCGCCCACGGCCCCTCCCCCGGCTCCTCCCGCCGTGTCCGCTCGCACCCTGCTGCCGGTCGTCGCGCCGGCGATCGTCGTCGGTGTCGTCTGCAGTCTGCTCTTCCTCGCCCTCAGCTGGATCGCCGAACGGCTCCAGGACGTGCTCTGGGACGATCTGCCCGACGCGCTCGGCGTCGGCGGATACTCGTCCCTCTGGATCATCGTCATGCTCACCCTGACGGGCGTCCTGGTCGGGCTCGTCGTCTGGAAGGCGCCCGGGCACGCGGGCCCCGACCCGGCCACGATGGGCCTCGGCGGCGAGGAACCGCTGGCGCCCCGCGTCCTGCCGGGTCTCGCGCTGGCCGCCGCCCTGATGCTGGCCGGCGGGCCGAGCCTGGGCCCCGAGAACCCGATCATCGCCGTGAACGTGGGCCTGATGTTCTGGCTCGGCCGCACCCTGCTGCCCGCCTCGCCCGCCGCGCTCTGGCCGAACCTCGCCTCCGCGGCCACCATCGGCGCCCTGTTCGGCACCCCGATCGCCGCGGCGCTGCTGGTCTCCGAGGCCCTCGCCGGACGGGCGATGCCGCTCAAGGGCTCGCTGTGGGACAACCTCTTCGGGCCGCTGCTCGCCGCCTCGGCCGGCGCGCTGACCACCACCCTCGTCGCCTCGCCCTCCTTCGACCTGGGGCTCGCCCCGTTCGATCACCCGGGCCTGGCCGACCTGGCGTCCGCGGTCATCGTCGCCTGCGCGGCGGCCGTGCTCACCATGCTGGCGGTGTACGCGTTCCCGTACGTGCACGGCGCCTTCGGGCGGCTCGGCCACCCGATGCTGATGCTCCCGGCCGGCGGGCTCGTGCTCGGCCTGCTGGGCGCGCTCGGCGGCCATCTGACGCTGTTCAAGGGCCTGGAGGAGGTCAAGGAGATCGCGGCGGACCCGGAGGGCCGGTCGGCCGGCGAGTTCGCGCTGCTGACCGTGGTGAAGCTGGCGGCGCTGCTGATCGCGGCGTCCTGCGGGTTCCGGGGCGGCCGGATCTTCCCCGCGGTCTTCGTCGGCGCCGCGTTCGGGCTGTGCGCGCACGCGCTCGTCCCCGGCGTGAATGCGTCGGTCGGCATCGCGGCGGGCGTCCTCGGCGTCCTGCTCGCCGTCACCCGCTCGGGCTGGGTCAGCCTCTTCACGGCGGCGGTCCTCGTCGCCTCGCCCGCGATCATCGCCCTGATGTGTATCGCGTCATTGCCCGCCTGGCTCCTGGTGACCGGACGGCCGCAGATGCAACTGTCGGAGGACGGCCGGGCCCTGCGCTGAGCCCGGCCGACGCCGACTCGTTTCGTCCGTAAAGGAGTTACGGTCATGTCCCCCTTGCACCAGAGCCCTTCCGACAAGCCCGGCGAACGGCCGCTCGCCGTCAACCCCTTCTACGGCGAGGCCAATCCCACGGCCGGCATGGCGGACGCGCCGCCCAAGCACCGGCTGCCGGACCGGCCGCTGGCCCCGATGACCGCGTACCAGCTCGTCCACGACGAACTGATGCTGGACGGCAACTCCCGGCTCAACCTCGCCACCTTCGTCACCACGTGGATGGAGCCGCAGGCCGGCGTCCTCATGGGCGAGTGCCGGGACAAGAACATGATCGACAAGGACGAGTACCCGCGCACGGCGGAGCTGGAGCGCCGCTGCGTCGCCATGCTCGCCGACCTGTGGAACGCGCCGGATCCGACGTCCGCCGTGGGCTGTTCGACGACCGGGTCGAGCGAGGCGTGCATGCTCGCCGGGATGGCCCTGAAGCGCCGCTGGATGCGGCGCAACGCCGACCGCTATCCCTCGCGCGAGGCCCGCCCCAATCTCGTCATGGGCGTGAACGTGCAGGTCTGCTGGGAGAAGTTCTGCACCTTCTGGGAGGTGGAGGCGCGGCAGGTGCCGATGGAGGGCGACCGGTTCCATCTGGATCCGGCGGCGGCGGCCGAGCTGTGCGACGAGAACACGATCGGGGTCGTCGGCATCCTCGGGTCGACCTTCGACGGTTCGTACGAGCCGATCGCCGAACTGTGCGCCGCGCTCGACGAGTTGCAGGAGCGCACCGGGCTCGACGTGCCGGTGCACGTGGACGGGGCGTCGGGCGCGATGGTGGCGCCGTTCCTCGACCCCGACCTGGCGTGGGACTTCCGCCTCCCGCGGGTCGCGTCGATCAACACGTCCGGCCACAAGTACGGGCTCGTGTACCCGGGGGTCGGCTGGGCCCTGTGGCGGAACGCGGACGCCCTGCCGGAGGAGCTGGTGTTCCGGGTGAACTACCTGGGCGGCGACATGCCCACGTTCGCGCTGAACTTCTCGCGGCCCGGGGCGCAGGTGGTCGCCCAGTACTACTCGTTCCTGCGGCTCGGCCGGGAGGGGTACCGGGCGGTGCAGCAGGCCACGCGGGACGTGGCGCGGGGGCTCGCCGAGCGGATCGAGGCACTGGGCGACTTCCACCTCATCACGCGCGGCGACGAGTTGCCGGTGTTCGCGTTCACCACGGCGGACGACGTGAAGGCGTTCGACGTGTTCGACGTGTCGCGGCGGTTGCGGGAGCGGGGGTGGCTGGTCCCGGCCTACACGTTCCCGGCGCACCGGGAGGATCTGGCCGTCCTGCGGGTGGTGTGCCGCAACGGTTTCTCGTCGGACCTGGCGGAGCTCCTGGTGGAGGACCTGGGGCGGTTGCTGCCGGAGCTTCGCCGCCAGCCGCACCCCTTCACGCGTGACCGCGAGGCGGCGACGGGCTTCCACCACTAGCGGTTGACCGGGTCCCCGGGGGCGGCTGCACCGCCATCCGCCCCCGGACGAACTCCTGCTCCTGGGACGGCGCCTGCGGACCGGTGGGCCTCCTCGCGCCCCGCGGCGGAGCCGCTCATGACACAGCCCCGCGCCCCTGAGCGTCTGCCATGTCCCGCATCCATTTCCGGCGCGGGTCGCGTCGTGGTCGCTCGCGCAGTTCCCCGCGCCCCTGGAAGGCATGCGCTGCGCGCAGCCTTCCCCCGCCGGGGAGATGCGCACCGCAGGTGCGCATCTCAGGGGCGCGGGGAACTGCGCGAGAAGCCCCACCGGCCCGCGGTCGAAAACACCCCGCAACACGGCAGATGCTCAGGGGCGCGGGGCTGTGTCACTGGCGGCTCCGCCGCGGGGCGCGACCAGCCCCCACACACCGGCACCGACGCACCCCGCCCCCTACCGGCTCAGCGCAGCAAACCTTCGTACCGCCAGCGGGAAGAACACCGCCACCAACCCCACCGGCCAGGCCAACGCCAGTGCCACCTCGTCCGCCCCACCCGGATTACCGAACAGGAACCGCACCGAGGACGCCGTCGCCGACATCGGGTTCCACTCGACGACCGCCCCGAGCCAGCCCGGCATGGTCGACGGCACCGTAAAGGCATTGGAGAGGAACCCCACCGGCCACACCAGGATCTGCACGGCCTGCACCAGCTCCGGCCTCCCCGCGACCATCGCCAGCCAGATCCCCATCCACAGCATCGCGAACCGGAACAGGAGCAGCAGCCCGAAGGCGCCGACCACCGCCCCGACGGAGCCGTGCACCCGCCAGCCCAGCGCGTATCCGACACCCGCCATGACCACCAGCGCCGCCGCAGACTGCACCATGTCGGCCACCGAACGGCCCACCAGCACCGCCCCGTTGGTCATCGGCATGGCCCGGAACCGGTCGATCACGCCCTTGTTCAGGTCCTGCGTCACCGCCAGCATCGTCGACTCAAGGCCGAACGCCATCGTCAGCGCCAGCATGCCGGGGACGAGGAAGGACACGTACTCGTCGGAGCCGCCCTCGATGCCTTTGCCACCGCCGATCAGATACCCGAACATCACGAGCAGCATCACGGGGAAGACGAGGCCCACCAGGACCTGTACCGGTTGCCGCGCCCAGTGGGCGAGCTCGCGGCGGGTCATGGTCCACGAATCCGTGACCGCCCAGGTGATCGCGGTGCTCATACCCGTACCTCCGTCAGCCGCAGGAACACCTCGTCGAGCGTCGGCCTGCGCAGCGCCACGTCCTCCGCCTCGATCCCGGCCTCCTGAAGGGCCCGGACGACGTCGGTGAGCGCGCCCATCCGGTCCTTCACCGGCGCGCTGACCAGCCGCCGGTCCGCGTCGACCACGGCGCCGGACGGCACCAGGTCGGCGACGCGCGGGAGTTGGGCCGCGTCGCGGACGATCACGTCGATCCGGTCGCCGCCCAGTCGCGCCTTGAGCTGGTCCGGCGTGCCGTCGGCGGCGACCCGGCCCCGGTCGACCAGCGAGATCCGGTCGGCGAGCTGGTCGGCCTCCTCCAGGTACTGCGTGGTGAGCAGCACCGTCGTGCCGCCGCCCACCAGCGAGCGCACCGCGGCCCAGACCTCGGCGCGGCCGCGCGGGTCGAGGCCCGTCGTCGGTTCGTCGAGGAAGAGGACCTCGGGGTCGGTGATGAGGGACGCCGCGAGGTCGAGCCGGCGCCGCATGCCTCCGCTGTACGCCTTGACGGCCTTGCGGCCGGTGTCCGCGAGGCCGAACCGGGCGAGGAGTTCGTCGGCCCGCACGCCCGCCCTGCGCGCCCCCAGGTGGTGGAGGCGGCCGAACATCTCCAGGTTCTGCCGCCCGCTCAGCTCCTCGTCCAGCGCCGCGTGCTGGCCCAGCAGCCCGATTCGGCGCCGCACCTCGCCCGGCGCGGTGCGCACGTCGTGGCCCGCGACCACGACGCGGCCCTCGTCCGCGCGCAGCAGCGTCGCCATGACGCGGACGGCGGTGGTCTTGCCCGCCCCGTTCGGCCCGAGCACGCCGTGCACGGTGCCCCGGCCGACCGTCAGGTCGAGCCCGTCCAGCGCCGCCTTGTCCCCGTACCGCTTGCGCACCCCTTCGGTGACGATCGCGTCCGTCATCCGGCTCCCTCCGCTCGTCGCACAGTCCACCTAGTCAAACTTGACTAGGTGGACGAAGGTAACCGACCGCCCTTCATTCGTCAAACTTGATTAGCGGTCGTCCCCCGGGGCCCGCCGAGTCCGCTCGGCCTGCTCCCCCGTGGCGAAGGGGTTCTCCTGCCCCTCCGCGAGCACGCCGACGAAGGGATCCCCCTCGCCCGCGAAGGTGTACGCGCCGCCCTCGATCCGGGCGATCAGCCCCCGGGTCCACTTCGCGCCGGTGTCCGCCGAGTACACCCAGTAGTTCATGATCTCGCCGATGTGGCCGAGCTGCTCGGGGCCGTCCTCGGGCGTGTAGTACTCGGTGACGGAGGTCCGCCACTCCTCGATCCGGCGCACCCGCTCCTTGAGCAGGCCCATCGCCTCCTCGCGCGGCAGGTCGACCATGAAGCCGAGGGCCGCCGTGAGGATGTCGGGCCGCTGGTCGTAGGCGGTGAGCGACTCACGGAGCAGGGCGAGGTACTCCTCGGTGCCCTGCTCCGTGATCTCGTACTCGGTGCGCGGCGGGCCGCCCGCCGTGGACGGGGCGACCTCGTGCGCGACCAGCAGCCCTTGCTTCGCCATCTGCTTCAGGGCGTGGTAGATCGACCCCGGCTTGGCGTTCGACCACTCGTGGGCGCCCCAGTACTCCAGGTCGTTGCGCACCTGGTAGCCGTGCGCGCGGCCGTGCTGGCGTACGGCCCCGAGGACCAGGAGGCGGATCGCTGACATGGAGTCAAGCGTAGGACGTCACGGGTCCTCACTGGTGGGCGAGGGCCACCAGCTCGAAGGCGGTCTTGCCGTCCAGGGACTCCCGGACGATGTCGGCGTGGCCCGCGTGCCGGGCCGTCTCGCGGATCAGGTGCAGGCCGAGCCAGCGCAGCGAGACCTCCTGGCCGTCGGGGAACCAGGGCTCGTCGGGCAGCGGGAACGTGTCGTCGAGCCCGGGTGCCGCCCGGAAGAACTCCTCGGTGCGGCGCGCCACGTCCTCCCAGTACGCGAGGACGGACTTCACCGACTCGCCCGCCAGGAGCCGGAAGCCGTCCAGATACGCCTCCTGCGTGCGCTCCACCTGGGGCTTCGGGCCGCCGGCCAGGGCGATCCAGCCCTCCTCGACCTCGGCCACGTGCTTGGCGATCCCCACCAGGGACAGGGAGCTGGCGCTGGGCGTGGCGGACGCCTGCTCGTCGGTGAGTCCGAGCAGGGACCGGCGGATGCCGCCCCGCTGCTCCTCGATGAACGCGAGCAGCGCCCCGCGCTCGTCGCCTCGGGCTTCGGGAGAAACGTGCATGACCATCGGGGGCCGCCTTTCGTCGTCGCCTTGCTGCCGGTACCGAGAAAGATAGGGAGGCTTGCGGTCAGGTTCTGGCCGCAAGGCGGACGGCGTCACCGATTTACGTGTAGGAAATTTCCTACGTTTGACGCGTAGGGAATCTCCTACTTATCGTGACGCATGAACGTCACCCACGCCTCCTTCGTCACCCTCCCCGTCGCCGACCAGGACCGGGCCCTGCGCTTCTACGTCGACGTGCTCGGCTTCGCAGTGACCGCGGACCGCGAGATGCCGCCGGGCCGCTGGCTGCAGGTCGCCCCCGCCGGCGCGCAGACCGTCTTCACGCTCTCCGGCCCGGGCATGGGCGGTTTCGTGCCGGGATCGGCGCAGGGGATCATGTTGGTCACGACCGATGTCGACGCCGACTGCGCCCGCCTGGCCGCCGCCGGGGTCGAGGTCAGCGGTCCCGACGAGCTGCCGTGGGGACGGATGGCGGCCTTCCGCGACCCGGACGGCAACGGTCTGATGCTGATCACGGAGAAGGAAGGCTTCTGACGCCATGGCCACCGCGAGCGTGCGTGACACCGCCGGGCAGGACCGGCTGTTCGCCGCGCTCGCCAACGGCACCCGGCGCGAGGTCCTGCGGCTGCTGCGCGAGCGGGGGCCGCAGCCGGCGGGGGCCATCGCCGACCGGTTCGACATGGCCCGGCCGAGCCTGTCGGAGCACCTGAAGGTGCTGCGGGAGGCCGGACTGGTGAGCGAGGAGCGGGCAGGCCGGCAGCGGATCTACCGGCTGGAGGCCGCACCGCTCGCCGACGTGCAGGACTGGCTGCACCCCTACGAGCGGTTCTGGCGGCAGCGGCTGACCGGCCTCGGCGACGTGCTGGACGCCATGCCCGACGATGACACCCCATGAGCACCGACGAGCCCGACCCCACCCGCATCACCGTCGACCAGTTCTTCCCGCACCCGCCGGCCAAGGTCTGGCGGGCGCTGACCGAGCCCGAACTGCTCCGGCGCTGGATGATGCCGGGCAGCGAGGACTTCCGGCTCCAGGTCGGGCACCGGTACGCGATGACCTCGGTCCCGCGCCCGAACACGAACTTCTCGGGAACGGTCGACGTCGAGGTGCTCGACTACGCGGACGGGCGGATGCTGAGCGTCCGCTGGGCCGACCGCGACCCCGCCAACACCGCGGACTGGACGATCACTTGGACCCTGGAGCCGGAAGGGCGCGGAACGCGTCTCTTCCTTGTGCACGAGGGGTTCGACCCGGACGACCCGGCGCAGGAGATGGCCCGGAAGATCATGGACGGTGGCTGGCGTTCGCATGTCATGCGCGCGTTGGGGCAGGTACTCGGCAGCTACTGACAACGCTGTAACCGAGGGAACACCCCGCGTGCACGTGCATCTGCCCATGCATTGGCATATGAACACAGCTATGATCCTGGACAGTTGGGGCAGTTGACCACTGCTTTCACATCCGTCACAGGGTCAGTTCACAGTCACAGCACCACCGGGGAGCGAACCGTGCATCACGTGTACAACGGCATGGCGGCCACGGAGCTGCACGGAGTGGTCTGGCAGAAGAGCAGGCACAGCAACTCGCAGGGTTCCTGCGTGGAGTTCGCCAAGCTGCCCGGCGGCAGGGTCGCCGTCCGCAACTCGAACTTCCCGGACGGCCCCGCGCTCGTGTACACGCCCGCGGAGATCGAGGCGATGCTGCTCGGCGTGAAGGACGGGGAGTTCGACCATCTGATCGCGGGCCCCTGACGCGCGTAGATCCGGCACGCGCTGCGCCCTACCCGTCCGTACGCCGATACGGGCCCGCGTTCACAGTCTGAACAGAGCCCAGACGACCTTTCCGCTCAGCGTGCCCGCCAGCGGATGCCACCCCCAGCCGTCGCTGAACGAGTCGACGAGGAACAGACCGCGCCCGGACTCCGAGGAGAAGTCGTCCACCACGCCCTCGCCGTCGCCCGCGACCGGGCTGTCGTTGCTGGGGTCGCGCACCGCGCAGACCACCCGTGAGGCCCAGCGCATCAGGTGCAGCCGCACCGGCGGGTCCTGGTCGTACGGAGTGTCGGCCGGCAGCGCGTGCCGCAGGGCGTTCGTGACCAGCTCCGAGACCACCAGACAGATGTCGTCGAAGCGCTCGGGCACGTCCCAGTCGGCGAGGGTGCGGCGGGTGAACTCCCGTGCGCTGCGCACCGCTTCGTAGCGGGCGGGCAGGGCACACGACGCGGCACTGGAGACGGCCGAGGGATCGAGCGGAGGCAACCCCTGCCTTAACGGCTCGAGCATGGTCGATCCATTCGTCCCCATGCGAGGCTCTCCCCAGTTTCGCAGTACGTAGCGAGCGGTGGTGACGACCATCGTTCCGAATGCGTACATCGGATGCAAGGGCAGATGCACGTGCACGCGCCCGACTTGGTCGTTCCCGCACCGCTTCTTGCTCATTTCTTCCTACGACTTCTTGCGCAGCTCTTTCGGCATCTCTCCCTTTCTGTAACCGAACGAGTACGGGCTGGAGCGTTTTAATGGCAGACTGCGGCCCTTGAACCGATGGGGAGGATGAAGAGACGTGACCGCTGGGGAGTCGAGCGGCTCGGTGGTGCGGCGCATTCTGCTGGGCTCGCAACTGAGGCGCCTGAGGGAAGCGCGCGGCATCACACGAGAGGCCGCCGGCTACTCGATCCGCGCCTCCGAATCGAAGATCAGCCGCTTGGAGTTGGGACGGGTGAGCTTCAAGGCGAGGGACGTAGAGGATCTGCTGACGCTGTACGGGGTGGCGGACGAGGCCGAGCGCACCGCGCTGCTCTCCCTCGTGAAAGAGGCCAACGTCGCGGGCTGGTGGCACAGTTACTCGGACGTGCTGCCCGGCTGGTTCCAGACGTACATCGGCCTGGAGGGCGCCGCCTCGCTGATCCGCGGCTACGAGGCCCAGTTCGTGCACGGCCTGCTGCAGACCGAGGCGTACGCGCACGCGGTCGTCCGGCACGGCATGAAGGGCGCCGCCGCCGAGGACATCGACCGGCGCGTGGCACTGCGCCTGGAGCGGCAGAAGCTGCTGGTCGCCGAGCGGGCGCCGGACATCCACATCGTGCTCGACGAGGCCGCGCTGCGCCGCGTGCAGGGCGGGCGCGACGTGATGCGCGGACAGCTGGAGCACCTGATCGAGGTGGCCCAACTGCCCCATCTGACGCTGCAGATCATGCCGTTCAGCCACGGCTGGCACTCCGGCGAGTCCGGCACCTTCACCGTGCTCACCTTCCCGGAGTCCGACCTCTCGGACGTCGTCTTCCTCGAACAGCTCACCAGCGCCCTGTACTTGGACAAGCGCGAGGACGTCGCGCAGTACGAGCGAGCGATGGCGCAGCTCCAGGAGGAGTGCCCCTCGCCCGAGGAGAGCGTGACGCTGCTGCGCCGGGTGCTGACTGAATTCGCGTAAATACAACGGCAGTTGACTGATCCCTTGCCGCAACTGACAGGTAACGGACGTACCATGACGTCACTTCAGGTGTCCGGCGCTGCAGCAAGGGATCTCCCCATGACCTCAAAGTCGTCACAGTCCGCACAGGCGTACTTCACGGAACTGGACCGGCAGTACATCGACGGCGAGTGGCGTGACGGGCGCGGTTCCTGGGACATCATCGACTTCAACCCGTACAGCGGCGACAAGCTGGCCTCGATCACCGTCGCCTCGGCCGAGGAGATCGACGAGGCGTACCGGGCCGCCGAGCGGGCGCAGAAGGACTGGGCGAAGACCAACGCATACGCGCGCCGGATGGTCTTCGAGCGGGCGCTGCGCATCGTCGAGGAGCGCGAGGCGGACATAGCCGACGCCATCATCGACGAGCTCGGCGGCACGCGGGTGAAGGCCGGGTTCGAGCTGCACCTCGCCAAGGAGTTCCTGCGCGAGGCCGTCCAGCTGGCGCTGCGCCCGCAGGGCCGGGTCATCCCCTCCCCGGTGGACGGCAAGGAGAACCGGCTCTACCGGGTGCCGGTCGGGGTGGTCGGCGTCATCTCCCCCTTCAACTTCCCCTTCCTGCTGTCGCTCAAGTCCGTCGCTCCGGCGCTGGCGCTGGGCAACGGCGTGGTCCTGAAGCCGCACCAGAACACGCCGATCGTCGGCGGCTCGCTGGTCGCGAAGATCTTCGAGGACGCGGGGCTGCCGGCCGGCCTGCTGAACGTGGTGATCACGGACATCGCCGAGATCGGTGACGCGCTCCTGACCCACCCGGTGCCGAAGGTCATCTCCTTCACCGGTTCGGACAAGATCGGTCAGCACGTCGCGACCGTGTGCGCCTCACAGTTCAAGCACGCGGTCCTGGAGCTCGGCGGCAACAGCGCACTGACGGTGCTCGACGACGCCGACATCGACTACGCGGTCGACGCGGCGGTCTTCAGCCGCTACGTGCACCAGGGCCAGGTCTGCATGGCCGCGAACCGGATCCTGGTGGACCGCAAGGTCGAGAAGGAGTTCACGGAGAAGTTCGTGGCGAAGGTCAAGGGGCTGAAGGCGGGCGACCCGCGCGACCCGTCGACCGTGATCGGCCCGGTCATCAACTCCACGCAGGCGGACGCCGTCTCGGCCGTCGTGGAGCAGGCCCTCGCCGAGGGCGGGACCGCGCTCGTCCGGGGCGAGGTGGACGGGAACCTGGTGGAGCCGGTCGTCCTCACCGGCCTGCCCGCCGACTCACCGGTGCTGCGCCAGGAGATCTTCGGCCCGGTCGCCCTGCTCATTCCCTTCGACGGGGACGAGGAGGCGGTCCGGATCGCGAACGACACGCCCTACGGGCTGAGCGGCGCCGTGCACACCGGGGACATCGAGCGGGGCGTGGAGTTCGCCCGGCAGATCGACACCGGCATGATCCACGTCAACGACGGGACCGTGCACGACGAGCCGCTCGTGGCGTTCGGCGGCGAGAAGCGGTCCGGCCTCGGCCGGCTGAACGGCGAGGCGACCGTGGAGGCCTTCACCACGCAGAAGTGGATCTCGGTCCAGCACGGCCGCTCGCAGTTCCCGTTCTGACCCCCGGCATGGCGAAGACCCTCCGGGGCGCGGCACCCGCCGCGCCCCGGAGGGTCTTCTGCTTCCGCTGCCGGCTACTTCCCGTACCGGCGCTGGAAACGCTCGACGCGGCCGGCGGTGTCCAGGACCCGCTGGTTGCCGGTGTAGAAGGGGTGGCTGACGTTCGAGATCTCGACGTCGACGACGGGGTAGGTGTTCCCGTCCGTCCACTCGACGGTCTTCTCGCTCGTCATCGTCGAGCCGGTCAGGAAGCTGTGGCCGGCGGCCCGGTCGCGGAAGACGACGGGGGCGTACTCGGGGTGGATGCCGTTCTTCATGGTGGTCATCGCTCCTCTCGGAAGTCGACGTGGCGGCCCGCTACGGGGTCGTACTTGCGCAGGGCCAGGCGGTCCGGGTCGTTGCGGCGGTTCTTGCGCGTCACGTACGTGAAGCCGGTCCCCGCGGTGGACCTGAGTTTGATCACTGGGCGGAGTTCGTTGCGTGCCATGTGGCTCAGTATATGAAAATGACTCCCGTTTTCAATAGGGTAGGGTCCGTCAGGAGTGAGAGGTGCGTCACGCCGCTTTCCTGCCCGTGGCCTGTCGTTCGTCCTGGTGACTGCTGGTAACTTGCAGCCGCGATTCAGGACAACAGCAGTGACGTAGGGGGATGTTGTGCGCATCAGGAACGTACGGGTCGTCGCGGGTGCCGCGGCCGTCGTGGCCGCTCTCGCGGTGACCGGCTGCAGCAGTGACGACGGCGGCAAGGACAAGAGCAAGGACAAGGCGTCGGACGGCGGGTCGTCCTCGTCGGCGGCGCCCGACGGCGGCGCGTCCGGCGGGTCGACCGGATCCGCGAAGGACGCCGAGGGCATCTGGAGCGCCACCACGGACGGGAAGCCCGTCGTCCTCGTCGTCGGCGGCAAGCAGGCGTCGCTGAGCACGGGTGACGGGCACCTGTGCGTCGGAGCGCTGGCCGATATGGGCAAGCCGATGCTGAACCTCAAGTGTGCGGACGGCAGCACCGACCGCACGATGGGCGCGATCGAGTCCAACGACGGCACGACGATGAAGGTCTCCTGGGACGCCGGGGCGCGGGACACCTTCACGAAGTCGAAGGACGGGAAGCTGCCGGAGGGGCTGCCGAGCGGGATGCCCACCAACTGACCGGTCCCGCCCCGTCCGTCGGGCCGTGCGCTCTCAGGAGCCGCGCGGCCCGTCCGGCGTTTCCGGGGCTTCCGGGGCCTTGTCCTGCGCCTTGCCCGGCACCTCGTCCTGGGGCTTCTCCTGGGGCTTGACGGTCATCGGGGGTTCGTCGGTGTCGAGGGCCTCGGTGAGTTCGTCGAGGGTGCCGAGGAGCAGACCGGCGCCGCGGCGCACGACCCGGTCGGGGACGCCCTCGCCGTCCCAGGCGTCGAGGGCGGCACGGACCGGCTTCCAGCGCGGGACGCGGCGCTCGCGGATCGCGCGGGCGCCGTCGCGGGTCGCCGCGCGCAGGGCGTCGGCGAGCTGCTCGGCCGCGGGGACCGGGGTGGCGTCGCGCTCCGGGAGGTGCGCCTCCATCAGCATCGCGACGCGGCCGAAGTGGTGCAGGGCGTGCGCCGCGTCGTCGGCGGCGGCCCGGGACAGGCCGCGGTGCCGTACGGGTTCGGTCTTGGCCCTGGCCACCGCCTCCTGCCAGGCGATGTGGGCGTTACGGGCGTTCAGCAGGGCCTCACGGACGTCCGGGCAGGACTTGCCCTCCGGGTGGGCGTAGTGGCCGACGACCGCGGCCGCGTACCCGCCGAGCGCGGTGAGCCAGTCGGCGAGGCGGGTGCGCAGGCGCGGGGTCTCCCAGGCCGGGTACAGGGCGTACGACAGCATCGCCAGGAGGCCGCCGACCAGGGTCAGCACGACGCGCTCCGGAACGGTCTGGTCCCAGGTCTCGCCGCCCATGCCGAGCAGGAAGACGACGTACGCGGCGACGCAGGCCTGGGCCGCGAGCTGGCCCGTGCGCATGAGCAGGTACATCAGGCAGGCGCAGGTGACGGCCAGGGCGGCGGAGAGGTAGGTGTCCGGGGTCGTGAGCTGGACGACCCCGGTGGCCAGGGCCACGCCCACGAGCGTGCCGCCGAAGCGGGCCACCGCGCGGGAGTACGTCTGGGAGAAGTCGGGCCGCATGATCATCACGGCCGCCATGGGGGCCCAGTAGCCGTGCCCGAACGGGAGGGCGTTCCCGAGGAGGTAGCCGATGACGGCGACCACGGTGACACGGGTGGCGTGCCGCAGGATCGGCGACCCGGGCCGCACCTCCTTGCGCACGGCGGCGACGACCAC
>NZ_JAMOLN010000208.1 GCF_024448165.1 Streptomyces longispororuber | reverse complement strand
GGTGCGGGCGGCCGTGTCCGACCCGGCGACCTGGCGTGATCTGCGGTGGCTCGCCGCGCACTTCGTCTACGGGTGGCTGCTGCTGTACGTGTCGCTGATCGTGTGGGCGGTCGGGGCGGTGGTCGACGGGGTGTGGGCCGGGCTGCTGCGCCGGCCGCCCGTGCTGCTGCCGCTCGTGGCGCGGCTGGCCGACCTCGACGCGGCCTGGTCGGGAGCCCTGCTCGCACCGCCGCCGGGCGCCGAACTGGCCGACCGGGTCGCCGAGTTGACCGAGAGCCGGGCCGGTGCCGTCGCCGCGCACGGCGCCGAACTGCGGCGCATCGAGCGGGACCTGCACGACGGGGCGCAGGCGCGGCTCGTCTCCCTGTCCATGCGGATCGGGCTCGCCAAGCGGGCCTACGGGCGGGACCCCGACGCGGCGGCGAAGCTCATGGACGACGCCCAAGACCAGGCCGAGGAGGCGCTCGCCGAACTGCGGCACGTGGTGCGCGGCATCCATCCGCCGATCCTCACCGACCGCGGTCTCGTCGGCGCCGTACGGGCCCTCGCGGCGAGCAGCGGCCTGGCCGTGGACGTCCGCGACGACGGCGTCGAGGGCGGCTCCCGTGCCCCGGCTGCCGTGGAGGCCGCCGCCTACTTCGTCGTCGCCGAGGCGCTGACGAACGCCGCCAAGCACAGCGGCGCCGACCGCGCGGACGTCGAACTCGCCCGCCGCGCCACCGGGTTGGGGGTCGTGGTGCGGGACGCCGGACGCGGCGGCGCCGACGAACGCGGCGGCAGCGGGCTGATCGGGATGCGGCGCCGGGTCGCCGCGCTCGATGGGAGGGTGGAGGTGTCGAGCCCCGCCGGAGGGCCGACCGTGATCGAGGTGGAGTTGCCGTGCGTGTGGTGATCGCCGAGGACAACGCGCTGCTGCGCGAGGGACTCGTCCTGCTGCTCGGCTCCGCCGGGCACGAGGTGGTGGCCGTCGCCGAGAGCGGCCCCGAGGTGCTGCCCGCGCTGCTCGCGCACCGGCCCGACATCGCCGTGCTGGACGTGCGGATGCCGCCCGGTTTCCGGGACGAGGGGCTGCGGGCGGCCCTGGAGGCGCGCGCGTCCCTGCCGGGGCTGCCCGTCCTGGTGCTGTCGCAGTACGTGGAGGAGTCCTACGCCGCCGAGCTCATCGTCGGCGGCGCGAGCGGCGTCGGCTATCTGCTGAAGGACCGGGTGGGCCGGGTCGACGAGTTCCTGGACGCGCTGGAGCGGGTCGCGGACGGCGGCACCGCCCTCGACCCGGAGGTCGTCACCGAACTGCTCGCCCGGCGCCGCGACGACCCCGTCGACTCGCTCACGCCGCGCGAGCTGCAGGTCCTGAAGCTGATGGCGCAGGGCCGGGACAACACGACGATCGCCGAGACCCTCGTCGTCACCGAGCGGGCCGTCAGCAAGCACATCGGGAACGTGTTCGCGAAGCTCGGACTGCCGCCGAGCGACAGCGGACACCGGCGGGTGCTCGCCGTCCTGGCGTACTTGAACAGGTCGTAGCGGGTCCCTGAACGGGTCGTGGCCGATCACCCGTATGGGCTATATGTCCGTTACGCTCCATCCGTATGGCTGTGAGGACCGACACACCGAAGACCCGGGGAGCCGCCCCGCCCACCCCCTGGCTGACCCAGGCCCTGCCGCGGCTGCGCGGGCTCGAACCGACCCGGAGCTACGGCTACGGCGGCGAGCTGCTGCACGACGACGGCCGGGCCGGCATGGAGGCCTACGGGGCGCGCGTCGCCGACCTCGCGATCCGGCTCGGCGAAGCGCTCCTGTCGTACGGGGCGTCGGCCGAGGAGGCCGTCGCCGGGATGCTGGTCACCGCGGAGACGTACGGCCTGAGCTACTGCGAGCCGAGCGTCACGCTCGCCTCCGTGTCGCTGTCCGCGCACGCGCCCGGCGAACTCACGCCGCTGCACGCGAGCCGCGTCATCCGCAAGCACGCCACCGACTTCCGCACCCTGGGCGACATCCACAGCCTTGTGGACGGCATCAGCGCGCGGCAGCTGTCCCTGGACGAGGCGCGGGCGGCGACCGCACGCATCCTCGACGCGCCACCGCCCGCGGGTGGTGGCCGGTGGGGGGTGCTGCGGGCGCCCGTACAGACCGGGTTCGTGGCCGCGGGCGCCGCCGTCGTCTTCGGCGGCTCCCCGCTGACCTCGCTCTTCTCGTTCGTCGCCGGGTTCCTCGGGGCGCTGCTGAGCGGCTGGCTCGGGCGGCACGGGGTGCCCGCGTTCTACCGGTACGCCGTGGCCTCGATGCCGGCCGCGGCGCTCGCCCTCGCCGTCAGCGGCACCGCCCCGCCGTTCGCCGTGCAGGCCATCGTGGTGGCGGGGGTGCTCGGGCTGCTGCCCACCGTGACCTTCGTCAGCGCCGTGCAGGACGCGCTGACCGGGCACTACCTGACCGGGATCGGCCGGTTCCTCGACGCGCTGCTGGTGTTCGCCGCCGTGATCACCGGGGTGGTCGTGGTGCTCGGGATGGGCGATCTGTACGGCCTCGGCGTGCCGATCGTGCCGATCGTGCCGGCTGCGACGCGCGCCGACCACCTCGGCGCTCCGGCCGTCGGCGCCGTCGTCTTCGCGGTCGCCGTCGCGGCGCGGGCGCGGACGCCGCGGCGGGACTGGGTGCCGGCCGCGCTGCTCGGGCTCACCGGGTTCGTGGTGTCCGTGGAGTTCCGCGCGCTGGGGTTCTCGTCGCTGGTCGGTACGGCGCTGGTGGCGGCGGTCGTCGGGGGCGCCGGGCACTGGGTCGCCCGGCGCCGCCGGGAGTCGGCGCTGCCGCTGGTGGTGCCGGGGATCGCTCCGCTGCTGCCGGGTGGGGCGTTGTATGCGGCCCTGAGCGCGTTGGCCTCCGGCCGGACCACGGTGGGGGTCGGGGGGATGGTCTACGTTGCGGCCGTGACGTTGGCGTTGGCCGTGGGGGTGGGGTTGTCGGGGGAGGTGGGGCAGCTTGTTCGGCGGGTCCGTTGTGGGGTGGCCGTTTCTGGTGCGCGGCACCGGGGTTGAGGTCTCGGGGCTCTGCCCCGGGCCCCGCTCCTCAATCGCCGGAGGGGCTTGATGTGGCCCTGCTCGTCAGTCGTCCGAGGGGCTTGATGTGGGCGCAGGTGGCTGATCGGGTGCGGCCGTGTGCTGCCAGCCCGCCCATGCCGACGCCACCATCTCCCTCACGTCCCGCTTCGCCGTCCAGCCCAGTTCCGTGGCGATCCGGTCCGCCGATGCCACCACTCGGGCCGGGTCGCCGGGGCGGCGGGCGGTCACCTCGGGGGCGAGGTCGTGGGCGGTCTCCTCGTTGATCACGTCGATCAGTTCGCGGACCGAGACCCCCACCCCCCGGCCGATGTTGAGCGTCAGGTCCGTCCCGGGCGCTGCCCCGGCCAGGCGTCGTGCCGCGGCCACATGGGCCTCGGCCAGGTCGGCGACGTGGATGTAGTCGCGTACGCAGGTGCCGTCCGGCGTCGGGTAGTCGGCGCCGAAGATGCGGGGGGCCTCGCCCGCCGTCAGCTTCTCGAAGACCATCGGGACGATGTTGAAGACACCCGTGTCGGCGAGCTCGGGCGTGGCCGCGCCCGCCACGTTGAAGTAGCGCAGGGACGCGGTCGCCAGGCCCGTCGCGCGGCCGGTCGCCCGGACCAGCCACTCGCCCGCGAGCTTCGTCTCGCCGTACGGGGACATGGGCAGACAGGGGGTGTCCTCGGTGACGAGGCCCCCGTCCAGTGCCGCCTCGTCCGGCATGCCGTACACCGCCGCCGACGAGGAGAACACGAACGAGCGCACGCCCGCCGCGGTCACCGCCTCCAGCAGGACCCGCAGGCCCTCCACGTTCTCGCGGTAGTAGCGCAGCGGCTGCTCGACCGACTCGCCGACCTGCTTCTTCGCCGCGAGGTGGATGACGCCGGTGACCGGGTGGGCGGCCAGGGCGCGGTCCAGGAGCGCGCGGTCGAGCGTGGAGCCCACCACCAGCTCCACGCCGGAGGGCACCCGGTCGCGCACGCCGGTGGACAGGTCGTCGTAGACGACGGCCCGCTCGCCCGCCGCGCGCAGGGCGTGCACCACGTGCGCGCCGATGTAACCGGCCCCGCCGGTGATCAGCCAGGTCATGTCGGTGAGGTCTCCTCGTCCGTCGGAACGTTCAGTGAAGCAGGCGGGCGGCCCTGCGCCGCACCACGGTCGCCACGCCGCGCACCCCCGGCGCCGTGCGCAGCGCGAGGGCCCCGGAGTGGGTGGCGTACGGCTGCGCGAGGAGCACCCCGTGGCGGCGGCTCGGTACGGCGACGCGGCGCAGCAGGCCGGGGCGGCGCACCGCGTGGGCGGTGGCGTCGCGGTGGGAGCCGTCGGCGAAGTGCAGCCGCAGCCGGACGTCCCAGGTGCCGGGGCGGCCGAGGGCGGAGAGGTCGAGGGCGACCGTCGCCGTCCACAGGTCGTCCGGCAGGGCGGTGAAGGCGGCGGTGCGGCGCTGGACGGTGGTGCCGTGCTGCCGGTCGACGAGGTCCACGTCCACCGTGCGCGGCCCGGCGTCGGCGACGCGGCCGTACAGCTCGTGCAGCAGGAGCCTGAGCCGGGTGCCGCGGGCGCGTGGCCGCAGCTCGCCGTCGACGGCGACCGGCAGCAGGTCCATCGGGCGGTGGAGGAGGTGGTCGAGGGTGACCTGGGGGAGGTCGGCCGACCAGGCGGGCGTGCCGTCGGGCGCGTACGCGTACGGCGGGCGCAGCCGGGCCGGGCGCGCGGCGACCTCCTTGAGGCGCGGCAGGTCGCGCGGTTCGGCGGCGGCGAGGATCACCCGGCCGACGACCCGGCCCGGCGCGGGCGCGGCCTCGAAGTCGGCGGTGTCGAAGGTCTCCAGGTAGGCGCGCGTGCGCTTCCACCAGTCGGTGCGGTACTCGGCGCCGCGCAGGTCGAGTTCGCGTGCGTACATCCGCAGGGAGTGGTCGAGGAAGTGTGCCCGGGCGGCCCGGGCGAGCCGCTTGCGCGACGCGGCGAGGAGGATCTCGACGGCCTGGCGGTGGGCGTCGAGGCGGGCCTGCCAGTTGTCGATGCCGGCCCGGTCGAGGGAGATCGAGAGCTTCTCGGCGGCGCGGCGCACGTGCCACACGTAGACGGTGTCGGGGACGAGGGCCATGCGCGGGGAGGCGGCGAGGACCCGCGCGGTGAACACGAAGTCCTCGTAGACGAACCGGCCGTCGGGGAAGCGGATGCCGTGCTCGCGCAGGAAGCCGGTCCGGTACAGCTTGTTGACGCACAGCGTGTCGTGGACCAGCCGCGGGCGGCGGGTGGGGTGGGCGACCACGGACGCCTTCGCGTACAGCTCGGGCTGCCAGGGAACCTCGTGTCCGGACGGGAGTTCGCGCCGCACGCACAGCCCGGCGGCGACCTGCGCGTCGTGCGCGACGGCCGCGCCGAGCAGCGCGTCGACCGCGCCGGGCGGCAGCACGTCGTCGCTGTCGAGGAACATCACGTACGGGGCCGCGGCCCGGTCGATGCCGTCGTTGCGCGGGGTGCCGCAGCCGCCGCTGTTGGCCGCGCGGTGCACCACCGTCAGGCGCGACTCGCGCGCGGCGAGCCCGTCCAGGAGCGCGCCGCTGCCGTCCGTGGAGCAGTCGTCGACCGCGATCACCTCGCGCACGGCGGGACCCTGGGCGAGGGCGGAGCGCACCGCGTCGGCGACGTGGGCGGCATCGTCGTAACCGATCACGACGACCGTGACGCACGGGTCTCCCGATGCTGCGGGGGCGGGGGCCGATCGGCCGGGCTCGATGGGTTCCACGGGTGAATCTTAGGGGTTTCAGGTAATTGTCCGGTAAGCCGGAAGTTTTACTCTTTCGTGCCTCTCCAAAGGGAACGGAACGACACGAACACCCCTCCGAGGAGAAGGGCGTTGCGCACGACCATCACCGCGCAGCCGGTCCACGTCCCCGCCATCACGTCCTCGTAGAGCACCGGGTACGCGAGCGCGCTGACGCCCGCCGCCGCCACCACGAGGAGCGCGACCGTGCGCTGGGTGGTGTACGTGGAGGTGAGGCAGACGGCGGCCAGGCCGAGCAGCCAGATCAGGTACTGCGGGCTGATCACGCGGCTGGTGACCGTGAACATCAGGACGGCGCAGAGCGCGGCGTCGAACGGCGTCGCCGCCGAGTAGGCGCGGCACCGCACCCGCCACCACAGCAGCAGTCCGAAGGCCGCCGCCGTCAGCGCGAGCGACACCGTCGCGACGACGTGCACGTACGGACCGGTGAACTCCATCGCCCCGTACTGGTAGCGGACCTGCCCCGGCCAGCCGAAGCGGCGCGCGAGCATCAGCGCGGTCCCGCCGAGCGACTCGATCTGCACCCCGCGCCCGCCCTGCTCGCGCAGGAACGAGAACGGCGAGCGGAAGGCGAGCGCGAGGACGAGCAGCAGCGCGGCGGCGGAGACGAGCGCCGAGCCCCAGGCCTGCCGGGTCGTCCGCCCCCGCGGAGCGCCGAGCAGGGTCAGCGCCGGCCACACCTTCACCAGCGCGCCGCACGCCGCGAGGAACCCGGCCGCGCGCGGCGCCCGGTCCGTCGCGAGCAGGGCGAGGACGGCGAACGCGGTGACCTGGACGTCGTAGCGGGCGAGCGGGATGTGCAGCAGGAGCGGCAGTCCGGCCACCCAGAGCCAGGCGCCGCGCGGATCACGGCCGCCGCGCGCGAGCGCGTACGTGACGAGCGCGTCGGTGGCGAGGGTGAGGGCGACGAACGCCTGGAAGTAGCTGAGCCAGGGGAGCAGCCCCGGCGCGAGCAGCACCGGGCCCGCGCCCGGCGGGTACTGCCACAGCGGGTCGTCCGCCGGGAAGGTGCCGTGGGCGAGGATCCCGTACCAGTGGGCGTACAGGCCGTGCACCTCGCGGGCGACGCCGCCGACCCCGAGCGGGGCGGACCCGTCGCGGGCGAGCAGCAGGAGCGCGGCGGCGCGGGTGAGCAGCCAGGTGACCGGGAGGGCGGCCCGGGCGAGACGGCCGGGGCGGACCCAGGTGGCGTGGATCGGGGCGCGGGTGGTCGGACGCGACCTGGTGTCGAGTGTCACGGTTCGGGAGCGTATGTCCCGAAACGCGGTCGGTCAGAGCGCCGCTCCGTCCAGTGCCTCCGTCAGTCGGTTCAGGCGCTCGCGCAGGTCCTCGATCTCGGCCAGTTCGAAGCCGGTCGCCTGCGCGATCTTCTGCGGGACGGTCACGGCGCGCTCCTTGAGGGCGGCGCCGGCCGCGGTGAGCGTGACGGTCACCGACCGCTCGTCGCGCGCGCTGCGCTCGCGGCGCACCAGGCCGTTCGCCTCCAGGCGCTTGAGGAGCGGGGAGAGCGTGCCGGAGTCGAGGCGCAGCCGCTCGCCGAGCCCCTTCACCGGCAGCCCCTCGGCCGCGGGGGCCTCCCAGAGCGCGAGCATGACCAGGTACTGGGGGTAGGTGAGGCCCAGGTCCTTGAGGAGCGTGCGGTAGACGCCGCCGAAGGCGCGGGTCGCCGCGTTCAGGGAGAAGCAGATCTGCCGGTCGAGCCGCAGGTAGTCGTCGTTGCTGGCCATGTCCTCAGGGTAACCCTCGACGTGATTGAGTTGTGCACAATTGAATTGCGTGCTCTACTTATGGCTGTACTCACGGACGCACCGAACCGTGAACCGTGCATCGTCGAACCCGAGAGGCAGGTCCCTCATGGACGCCATCTACACCGCCGTCGCCACCGCCACCCACGGCCGCGACGGCCGCGCCGTCTCCTCCGACGGTGTCGTCGACCTCCAGCTCGGCATCCCCACGGAGATGGGCGGCAACGGCCAGGGCTCGAACCCGGAGCAGCTCTTCGCCGCCGGTTACGCCGCCTGTTTCGGCAGCGCCCTCGGTCTCGTCGGGCGCGCCGCGAAGGTGGACGTCGCCGACGCCGCCGTCACCGCCGAGGTCTCCATCGGCAAGCAGGGCGAGGGCTTCGGCCTCGCCGTCGTGCTCCGCGTCGAGCTGCCCGACTCGGTCGACGCCGAGACGGGCCGCAAGCTGGTCGAGCAGGCCCACCAGGTGTGCCCGTACTCGAACGCGACCCGCGGCAACATCGACGTCGAGCTCGTCATCGAGTAGTCCTCAACGGGTGCGCGGCGAGCCCCCGTTGACCCGGGCGAGCACCTCGCCGGTCCGGGGGCTCCAGGCCACCACGACCGCCTCGGGCGGCAGCTTCTGCTCCTTGTCGAGCAGCAGCCAGTGCACGCCGTAGCGGTGCGCGATCGCCGCGCGCTCCGAGCGGGTCGAACCGGGGGAGAGGTACGCGCGGACCGCGGTCAGGCGCCGGTTCCGTTCCCGCTCGTCGAGCGAGGGGTCCGGCCAGGCCGGGGCGACCAGGTTCGGGCCGTAGCCCGGCAGCGAGCGGGTCGGCCGGTAGCCGTTCGTCAGGACCACGTCGCCGGACGGGACGTGCTGCGCCGCCCAGGCGTACGTTGGCCACATCGGGGGCTGGTCCAGGACCCGCGGCACCACCGCGCCGCCCTGCACCGCGACGAACCCGACCACCGCGCCCGCCGCGGCGGCCGCCCCCAGGGCGCGGCGCGGCCACGTCCACGGGCGCGGGGCCGCGAGCGCGATCGCGAGGGAGAACTGCAGCGGGACGAGGGCGAGGCCCATGATCCGGCCGTACGTGTAGTGGCCGGTGGCCCAGCCGTAGGCGATGACCAGGACGTCCGCCGCGAAGATGAGGGCCAGGGGGTCGCGGGGGTTGCGGCGGAAGCGGCGCCAGAGGACCGGGAGGCCGAGGAACGCGAGCCAGAAGCGTTGCGGCAGCTCGGTGTAGAGCTGGTGGTGGATGTGATCGACGCTGGTGTCTCCGACCAGGGCGAGGACGTCGTAGTACGGCCAGATCAGGGTGACGGCCGCCGTGGTGATTCCCGCCGTTGCCCAGCGGGTGAGCTGTTGGAGTGCGGGTTCGTCGTGGCTGGTCGTGCAGTTCCCCGCGCCCCTGGCGGCGCCGTTCCTGGCGACGGCGATTGCCGCCACGCCGATGACTGCCGCCACCGACGTGATCGGGTGGATCAGGAGGATCGCGCCCACCAGGGCCCCGAGGCCCGCGTATCGCCCGTACGAACCCCTGCCGCCCAGTCGTGCCGCCCACGCCCAGGTCCAGAACGTCAGGCCGATCGCGAACGTCGACGGGTAGCCGAGGTTGCCCGTCATGGAGAGCAGGCCCAGGTAGCCGCTCCACCAGGCCGTGCGGGTGCCCCAGAGCAGGGTCATCGCGAACAGGGCCAGGACCGGCGCCCACTGGCGGGACGTCAGGACGCGGACGAAGCGGTTCAGGCCGGTGAGCAGGACCAGGAGGTTGAGGGGGCCCGCCAGTTTGACGACCTCCCAGCCCGCCAGGCCCGTGAGGCGGGCGAAGACGCCCTGGGCGACCGCGTACGGGGAGTAGTAGGGGCTGCCCGCTCCCGGGAGGTCGGCCATGGGGTGGCGCGGGTGGAGCAGGTTCGCCCTGAGGCGTTCGACGACCGCCGCGTGCTGGCCGAAATCGCAGCACATCGGCACCCGCCAGTACGCGAGCGTCATCACCAGCCAGAACAGGCCGCCGAACACGAAGAACGGCGTGGGGCGCCAGAACCGGCCGCCGCGCAGCGCGGTCGCGCCGCGGACGGCCCGCCTGCCGAGTGTGGAGACGGTCATCGCATCAGCCGTTCCGCCACCCGCGCCGCCGCCCGCCCGTCGTCCAGGTCGCAGTAGGCGGCGCGGAATGCGTCGTAGGCGTCGGCGTGCCGGGCCGTGATCGCGTCGAGGTCGCGCAGCGCGCCGACGACCTCGGCGGTGTCGGTGAGGAGCGGGCCCGGGGCCTGGCCCTCGAAGTCGAGGTAGAAGCCGCGCACCGTGTCCCGGTAGTGCTCCAGGTCGTACGTGTGGAAGAGCATCGGCCGGCCGGTGTGCGCGAAGTCGAACATCAGGGACGAGTAGTCCGTCACCAGTACGTCGGCCAGCAGCAGGAGTTCGGCCGCGCCGGGGTGGTCGGTGACGTCCCGGACGAAGGGCGCGCGGGCGCCGGTGAGCCGGCCCGTGGTGCGGGGGTGCTTGCGGACCAGCAGGACGTGGTCGGCGGCGAGTTCGCGTTCGGCCGCCGCGAGGTCGAGGGCGGGCTCGTGGCGGAAGCGGCCGGGGGAGTGCGCGAGGTGGTCGCGGTAGGTCGGCGCGTAGAGGACGATCCGCTTGCCGGGGGCGATGTCGAGGTCGCGGCGGAGCCGTTCGGTCTCCTTGCGGCGGTCGTCGGCGGCGGCGAAGAGGAGGTCGTTGCGCGGTGAGCCGGCCGCGAGGACCTCGCCGTCGTAGGCGAGGGCGCGGGACAGGTGCGGGGTCGACCAGCGGGACGGGGCGACCAGGACGTCCCACTGCCGGGACAGCTTCGGCAGCAGCGCCAGGTCGTCGTGGTCGGCGTACAGGGTGTCGGTGAGGTCGGTGCCGATGCGCTTGAGCGGGGTGCCGTCCCAGGTCTGGACGACGGTCTGGCCCGCCCGGCGCTCGAAGAAGTCCGGCAACTGGTGGGCGGTGACGATGCGGCGGCAGCGGGCCAGGGCCGCGTACCAGGCCGCCGAGAACTCCTCGACGCCGGTGGCGGAGGCGGGGACCTGCGTGCGGCCGTCGCGGGTCACCCACAGGTGCTCGACGTCGGTGCCGCGCCGCACCAGCTCCGCGTGGACGGCGCGCGGCGAGTCCCCGTCGACGTACAGGACCACGTCCTTGAGGGGGAGCCGGCGCTGGGCGGGATAGTGCACGGTCCGCAGGCGGTGGCGGCGGTAGGCGCCCCGGTCGGCGGGGGAGAGCGCCGGGCCCGCCTCGATGAGCAGCCGGTCGCCGAAGCGCCGGTCGAGCGTGAACTCCCGGTCGCTGTCCGGGTGGTGGCGGGGCAGCTCCGCGCCGGCCGAGGTCAGGACGCGGACCGGGACGCCGTCGCCGTACCGGTCGTCCGCCTCCCGGACGAACGCGTACCAGCGGCCCTCCCACAGCCGGGTGGGGGCGACGACCGCGCGGAACCGGTCGCCGCCGCGTGCGAGCGGCACCGTCACCTCCTCGGTCGTCGAGCTGTGCCGCAGCACGAACTCCGGCTCCCGCCAGGAGAGTTCGGACAGCGTGCCCTCGACCACGCAGGAGCCGTCGCCCGCCCAGGCGGCCAGTTCCGCGATCGGCTGCCGGGTCAGCTCGACGACGAGCTGGCCCTGGTCGTTGGCGGTCGCGCACAGCTCGCGCCCGCCGGCCGGGTACCGGGCCGGCGGCAGGTCGAGCGCCGCGGCCACCGAGCGGGTCCCCCCGTCCGGCAGCACGAAGTTGACCTGCCAGCGGTCGCCGTGGGCCGGCTCGACCTCCTTCGGCGCGCGGTGCGGCGGCTGCGGCACCCCGGCCGGGTCGGCGAGCGGGAAGCGCACCAGGAAGCGGCCGCCCGCGCACGTCACCGGGTAGGCGAACTCGGTGCCCGAGTGCTTGTGGGTCAGGCGGAGGGTGCGCGGCTCGATGCCGTTCAGGAGCCGCCCGGTGAGCACCACTTCGTCGTTCTCCAGGCGGTGCTCGTCGGCGAGGGCCGCGTACGCCACCACCTTCAGGACGAGCCGGCCCTTGGTGAAGGCGACGACGAGCCGGGTGCCGTCGCCGAGGTCGCGCACCAGGTTCTGCTGCGCGGAGCCGTCGGCCGCGCGCAGGGCGGCGCGGCGCAGCCGGCCGTGTCCGGCGATGACGACGCCGAGGTCCCAGGTGCCGGGGCGCAGCCGGCCCTTCACCTTCAGCTTCTCCGGGTCGATCGTCATCGTGAAGCCGGAGTGGTCGTAACTGTGCAGCTCCTGGCGGGAGTCGACGGTGGCCCGCGGGTCGGGGGCGGTGCGGGTGGGGACGCGGCGGATCTGGGTGCGGCTGTTCGCCGCCTTCAGCAGGCCCGTCCTGACGGAGTGGCCGGGCCGGGCGGCCGCGAGGTTCTTCACGTAGGCGTAGCCGCTGATCCGCAGCTTGCCGTCGGCGCCCCACACCGTCTCGCGGACCCGGGCCACCACCGGCAGCTCGCGCTTGCCGACCTTCACGAGCCGCTCCGGGAGACGGGTCAGGCCCGGGTAGGCGGCGGTGTGCCGGAGCGCTCCGCGGACCTGGAAGGCGGTGCCGTTGCGGCGCTCGAAGGACAGCAGGCGCACGAGGTCGTCGAGGCGGCGCTCCCGTACGAGGTGCCACTTGACGCGCAGGTCGAGGGGGAGGCCGTCGGCGACCGCCGGGTCGGCGCGGCGCAGGAACGCGGCCGTGTCGTCGAGGAACGCGCCGCGGTACTCGGGCCCGCCCATCGGCAGCCCGTCGAGGAAGTAGACGAAGTCGTCGCGCAGGCAGGACGCGTCGTACGTCTTCTTCAGCTCGGGCCGGTCGGGGAAGCGCTCGGCGAGGAACCGGCTGACGTGGTCGCAGGCCGCGATCCGGTCCCGTACGCCCTTGACGTCGGTGCGGCGCCGGGTGATCGAGCCCTCCCGCACCCGCCAGTAGTAGACGTGGTCGTCGAGCACGTCGACGCTCTCCGCGAGGAAGTGCGCCGGGATCATGACGGGCGTGTCCTCGTAGAGCCTGCCCTCGGGGAAGGTGAACGCGTGCCGGTCCCAGAACGCCCGCCGGAAGACCTTGTTCCAGGCGACGCGGTCGGAGAGGAGCTGCCGGTCGCGGGTGATGTGGGTGCGCTCGCGGCGCCGTGTCAGCCACTTGTACTGCCAGGCCTGGCTCCGGCCGCGCTCGTTCAGCCGCCACACGTTGCCGGTCGCGAAGTCCGAGCCGGTCCTGGTGAGGCTGGCGGTCATCCGCTCGTACGCGTCGTGCGGCACGACGTCGTCGCTGTCGACGAAGGTGAGGAACTCGGCCTCGGGGTCCGCGTGCCGCACACCGGTGTTGCGGGCGGCGCTCAGCCCGGCGTTGTCCTGCCGGACGTAGCGGAACCTGGGGTCCCGCTCGGTGAAGGCGCGGGCGATCCGGGGGCTGTCGTCCGTGGACCCGTCGTCCACGAGGACCACGTCGAGGTCGGTGAGGGTCTGGGCGGCGATCGACTCCAGGCATTCGGCCAGGTAGTCCTCGACGTTGTGGACGGGCACGACGACGCTGAGGCGGGGGTGGCGTGGCGTTTGCGGCATTCATCCGTTGTGCCCGCTTGCGTCAACATTCTTGCCGTCAGTAATCCGTGTGGGTGACCGCGCCCCTGGCGGCCCCCGGGTGGCACCTCTGACGGGGCGTCCCGCCCAAACCCCCGCGTGGACGAAGTGCCGTAGTACCGTCAGGCGCTATGTCCCGATTCTCCGTAGTTGTCCCCGCCTATCGCGTCCAGGGCTACCTCCGTGAGTGCCTGGACTCCGTCCTGACGCAGAGTCACACCGACTGGCAGCTCACCGTCGTCGACGACGCCTCGCCGGACGCCTCGGGGGCGATCGCCGAGGAGTATGCGGAGCGCGACCCGCGGGTGCAAGCCGTCCGGCTCCCGGAGCGCGCCGGCGTCGGCGCCGCCCGCAACACCGGCGCCCGGCACGCCACCGGCGACTACCTGCTCTTCCTCGACGCCGACGACACCCTGCTGCCCGGCGCCCTCGCCGCGATCGACGCCGCGCTCACCGAGGGCGGCGACCCCGAGGTGCTCGTCTACGGGCACGACCGCACCGACTGGTGGGACAAGGTGTGGGGCGGCGACGACTTCGAGGCGGGCGATCCGCTCGCCCTCACCCCGGCCGCCTGGAACCGCGCCGTGCGCCGCGACTTCTGGACGGAGCGCGCCCTCGTCTTCGCCCCCGAGGGCCCGTACGAGGACGTCGTCCCCGCCCACCGCACCGTCCTGGAGGCGACGGCCCTCGCCACCCTGCCCCGCCCCTGCGTCCGCTGGCGCAAGCGCCGCGCGGGCAGCATCGGCGGCACCCCCGGTCCGCAGCACCTCGCCGTGGTGGAGCGGTACGGGGAGCTCCTCGCCGCGACGCCCGCCGCGGCCCGGCTCTTCCCCGTCGCGGTCGGCCGGATCCTCGCCGTCCTCGACGACGGCTCGCGCACCGCCCCCGCCGACCGCCCCGAACTCTTCCGCCTCGCCGCCGAACTGCACCGCGCCCACCGCCCGGTCGGGCACACCCCGGAAGGCCCCCGCGAGCAGGCCCTCGCCGCCGGCTCCTGGTCCGCGTACGAGAAGGCCGAGAAGGCCAGGTCCCGGAAGAAGTCGGTGCGTTCGGCGCTCGCCCGGCGCAAGAAGAAGATCCGCTCGCGCGTCATGAAGGCCGCCTACCGCACCGATCTGCGCACCGCCCGCCTCGACCCGGACCTCGCCGTCTACGGCGCGTACTGGAACCGCGGCGTCAGCTGCAACCCGGCCGCCATCCACGCCAGGGCCCGCGAGATCGCCCCGCACGTCAACGGCGTCTTCGTCGTCTCCAGCCGCCACCGGGACCGGGTCCCCGACGGCGTCCCGTACGTCATCGAGGGCTCGCGCCGCTACTGGCAGACCATGGCCACGGCCACGTACCTGATCAACAACTCGTCGTTCCCCGGCGGCTTCACCAAGCGCCCCGGCCAGGTCTACCTCCAGACCCACCACGGCACCCCGCTCAAGAAGATGGGCCTCGACCAGCGCCGCTACCCGGCCGGCACCCACGGCATCAGCTTCGCCAAGGTCCTCGCCCACACCGACCAGTGGGACTACAGCCTCTCCAGCAACCCGCACTCCACCCAGGTGTGGGAGCGGGTGTACCCGTCGGCCGCGTACACGCCCCTGGAGGCCGGCTATCCGCGCAACGACGTCTACTTCACCACCGGCGACGACGAGATCCGCCGCATCCGCCGGGAGCTGGGCATCGCCGACGGGCAGCGCGCCGTCCTCTACGCGCCCACCCACCGCGACTACCAGAAGGGCTTCCTGCCCCGCCTCGACCTCGCCCGGTTCGCCGACGCCCTCGGCGACGACCACGTCGTGCTGGTCCGCGCGCACTACTTCTACGGGACGCGGGCCGGGCTCGCCGACGCCCATCCGCGCCTCCTCGACGTCACCGGCCACGACCGCGTCGAGGACCTCTGCCTCGCCGCGGACGCGCTGGTCACCGACTACTCGTCCCTGATGTTCGACTACGCGTGCCTGGACCGGCCGATCGTCACCTACGCCCCCGACTGGCAGGCCTACCGGCTCGCCCGCGGCACCTACTTCGACCTCCTGTCGGGGCTGCCGGGCGACACCCCGGGCGCCGTCGCCGTCACCGAGGAGGAACTGCTCGCGCACTTCCGGGACGGCACCTGGGACACGGCCGCGACGACCCGGCTGCGGTCGGCGTTCCGCGAGCGGTTCTGTGGCTACGACGACGGGCACGCGGCGGACCGCGTGGTGCAGGCACTGTTTCTGAACGGGTGACGTTCGCGCGGCGCGGACCGCCGGAGCCCGGGGCCCGGTCGGCCGGTCGGACAAGCTCGGCACATGCCGCTGAACACGCAGCTCGGGCCCGTGCGCGCACGGGCCCTCGCCGTCGGCGTCCCCGGAGCCGTCGCCCTGGTCCTGGCCCTGTGGCACCTGGACCGCGGGACGATGTGGCGCGACGAGGCCGCCACCGTGATGGTCGCCTCCCGCTCCCTGCCGCAGCTGTGGCACGTGCTCGGCACGGTCGACGCCGTGCACGGCCTCTACTACCTGCTGATGCACTTCGTGCTGCCGCTGCACCCGGGCGAGTTCACGCTCCGGCTGCCGTCCGTCGCCGGAGCCGCCGCCACGGCCTGCCTGGTCGCCGCGCTCGGCACCCGCCTGGTGCGGCCGCGGGTCGGCCTGTGGGCGGGACTGCTGTACGCCGTCTCGCCGTTCACCCAGTACTACGCGCAGGAGGGCCGCTCGTACGCCCTGGTCGCGGCCGGTGCGGCGGGCGCGACGCTGCTGCTCGTGCGCTGCGTGGACCGGCCCACGGCCCGCGCCTGGGCCGGGTACGCGGCGGCCGTCACGGTCACCGCCTGGCTGCACGAGTTCGCGGTCCTGCTGCTCGCCGCGCACGCCGTCACGCTCGCGGTGACCCGGGCCCCGGCGCGGGTGTGGCGGGGCTGGGGGACGGCGGCCGGCTGCGCCGCGCTGCTCCTGCTGCCGCTGGCCGTCGTGGCGCGCGGCCAGAGCGGGCAGGTCGCGTGGATCCGGCGGCCCGGCTGGGCGGACGCCGAGACGCTGTTGCGAGCGGCCACCGGACACGACGGGCTCCTGTACGCGGCGACCCTCGCCCTGATCGCGGTGGCGCTGCTGCGGCCACCGGCCCGGCGGGCGCCCGGCGCGTGCGGCCTGGTCGCGACGGCCCTGCCGCTCGCCCTGGTCCCGCCGCTCGTCCTCCTCGCGGTCTCCCAGTGGCATCCGCTGTACGCGGCCCGGTACGCGCTCTTCGCGTTCGCCGGGGTGCCGCTGCTGGTGGCGGCGGGCGCCGGGACGCTGCTGTCCCGGGTGCCGCGCCTGGTGCCGGGCGCCGCGACCCCGGCGCTCGCGGGCGCCGGCCTGGTCGCCGCCGCCTTCCTCGCCCAGCTGCCGCTCCAGGAGCACCAGCGCTCGGCCGACGCCCGGCGCGACGACCTCGGCGCCGTGGCCCGGCTGCTCGCGGCGCACCTGCGGCCCGGCGACCCGCTGTTGTACCTCCCCAAGACGGGACGCCGGTACGTGGAGGCGTACCCGGCGTCGGTCGCCGGCGTCCGGGACGTGTCGCTGCGCACGTCGGGCGCCGCCTCCGGCACCCTCTACGGCCTCGACGTCGGCCCCCGCGAACTGGCCGCCCGCATGGCCTGCCTGCCCCGTGTCAGCGTGCTCTACGACGCGGAGGCGAGCCGCCCCGGCTGGCACACCCGCTCCACCGGCGAACGGGCCAAACTCGCCGTCCTGCGCCGGGACTTCGTGCCGCTCGGCGAGGCCCGGCGCAGGAGCGGACTGCTGGTGCTGTACGCACGGGTGGGCGGGCCTGCGCCGGGGTGTTGACGCCGGGCGTGACGCCCTTCCCCGTACGGCAGTTGGTCAGGCATTGCCTCGGCATGCTGCGCCGACGCACCCGAGCCGAGAGGAACCGGCCTCATGCACGCATCCGCCTATGCCCACATGAAGCTCTGCGTCGACCAGTACCTGCCCGCGCAGGGCCGGCACCGCGTCGTCGACCTGGGATCGCGCATCTCCGACAAGCAGGTCCGCACCCACCGCGCCCTGCTCACCGGGCATGACATCGAGTACGTGGGCGTCGACGTGCTCGACGGGCGCAACGTGGACCGCGTGATGACCAAGCCGTACCGGATCCCGGTGAGGTCCAGGAGCGCCGACTTCGTCATCTCGGGGCAGGCGTTCGAGCACATCCCGTTCTTCTGGGCGACGATGCTGGAGATCGCACGCGTGCTCAGGCCGGGCGGCACCGCCCTGATCACCGCGCCCTCGCGCGGCCACGTCCACGACGCGCAGGACTGCTGGCGCTACTACCCGGACGGGATGCGCGCGCTCGCCGCGTACACCGGGCTCGAACTCGTCGAGACGCACACGGACTTCCCGCCGTTCAAGGGAATCCGCCACGACTACCCGGCGATCGACGCCGCCCACTCCTACTGGGGCGACACCGTCGGCGTCTTCCGCCGCCCCCGGAACTACCCGGCGCTGCGGATGCGGCTCGTGCGCGGGGT
>NZ_JAMOLN010000207.1 GCF_024448165.1 Streptomyces longispororuber | reverse complement strand
CCGACACCGGCGCAGGCCGGTCCACGTGGCTGCTCGGCGGGATCGCCGCCGCCCTCGTCGGCACCGGCACCGCACTCACCCTCAGGACCCGCCGCACCCGCGGCCGCCACGAGGGCTGAGCCCACCCGTCAGGCCTGCTCGGTGCCGCTCCCGCGGCCCTGCGCGAGCAGCACCAGCAGGCCGACGACGAACCAGACCGCACCCACCACCTGCGCCGTCCCCGACGCCTCCACGATCACCGCGATCGTGATCGCCGCGCCGACGACCGGGATCAGGACGTGCCGCCACCAGCTGACCGGCCCGCCCCTGCGGCGCACCGCGAAGTACCCCACGACACTCGCGTGCAGCAGCGTGAACGCGGTCAGCGCGCCGATGTCGACCACCGAGACGAGATGGTCCATGCCGTCGTCCCTGCTGGCCGCCCACACCGCCGCGACCATCGTGATCACCGCCGCGATCAGCAGCGCGATCCGCGGCACGCCCGAGTCCGTACGGGACAGCACCTTCGGCAGCCGCCGGTCCCTGGCCATCGCGAACAGCAGCCGGCCCGCCGCGGCCTGTCCCGCGAGCGCCGCGAACGCCGCTCCGATCGCCTTGCTGACCGCCACCAGGTCGTGCAGCCAGCCGCCCACCGACGTGTCGACCGCGTCGTAGAAGGCGGAGCCCTGCTTGGCGGGCTCGGCCGCCAGCTCCGCCGACGTCACGGGTTCGAGAAGGGCGATCAGATAGGTCTGCAGCACGAACAGGACACCCGTGAAGGCGAGGCAGAACAGCACCGCCCGCGCCACCTTCGCCGAGCCGCCCGTCACCTCCTCCGCGAACGTCGCGATGGCGTCGAAGCCCAGGTACGACAGGACCGCGATGGACACCGCACCGATCACCGCCGACAGCGCGAACGCGCCCTGCGTGCCGTCGCCGGTCAGCGGGGAGAGCCAGTCGCGCTGGGCCCCGTCCCGGGCCAGGACCACGACCGCCGAGACCATGAAGACCACGAGGACGACGACTTCAAGGGCGAGCACCGCGAAGCCGACCCGGGCCGCCGCCCGCACGCCCCACAGGTTCAGCAGGGTCGTGATGACCACGGCGAGCGCCGTCCACACCCAGCGGGAGACCGAGGGGACCAGCGAGTTCATGGCGATCCCCGAGAACAGGTACGCCACCGCCGGGATCAGCAGATAGTCCAGCATCGCCATCCAGCCCGCGACGAAGCCCGGGCCGCGGCCCAGGCCCACGCGCGCGTAGGCGAAGACGGAACCCGCCTGCGGGGCGACCCGCACCATCTGTGCGTAGCTGAATGCAGTGAACGCCATCGCGATCGTCGCGACGATGTAGACGAGGGCGACCGCGCCGTGGGACTTGGCGTCCAGCGTGCCGAAGACGCCGACCGGGGCCATCGGGGCGATGAAGAGGAGCCCGTAGACCACCAGGTCGCGGAAGCCGAGGTCCCGCCTGAGTGCGGCCTCTTCGTGTGTGGTGCCGGCGGACATCGCGCCTCCGTATGTCGCCCGTTGTTCGCGCACAGACCCCCAGTCTCTGTAAGGGCGCTGTATCCGGCCTGTTGAAAGGGGCATTCTTGGCCCGGCCGGTGCCCCCTTACGATGGGGACATGACTGCTACGACTGGCTCCCGCCGCGTCCTGCTCGCCGCCCCCCGTGGCTACTGCGCCGGTGTGGACCGTGCCGTGATCGCCGTCGAGAAAGCCCTGGAGCAGTACGGGGCCCCGATCTACGTCCGCCACGAGATCGTGCACAACAAGTACGTCGTGCAGACCCTGGAGCGGAAGGGCGCCGTCTTCGTCGAGCAGACGGAGGAGGTCCCCGAGGGATCGATCGTGATGTTCTCCGCGCACGGCGTCGCGCCGACCGTCCACCAGGAGGCCGAGCGCGGCAAGCTGGCGACCATCGACGCCACCTGCCCGCTCGTCACCAAGGTCCACAAGGAAGCGATCCGCTACGCCAACGACGACTTCGACATCCTGCTGATCGGCCACGAGGGCCACGAGGAGGTCATCGGCACGTCCGGCGAGGCGCCCGACCACATCACGCTGGTCGACGGCCCCGAGGACGTCGCCAAGGTCGAGGTCCGCGACCCGGACAAGGTCGTCTGGCTCTCCCAGACCACGCTCTCCGTCGACGAGACGATGGAGACGGTCGACGCCCTCAAGACCAAGTTCCCCGGTCTCGTCTCGCCGCCCAGCGACGACATCTGCTACGCCACGCAGAACCGCCAGCTCGCCGTGAAGCAGATGGGCGCCGAGTCCGACCTCGTCATCGTCGTCGGCTCGCGCAACTCCTCGAACTCGGTGCGGCTCGTCGAGGTCGCCAAGCTGGCCGGCGCCCGCGAGGCGTACCTCGTGGACTTCGCCAGCGAGATCGACGAGGCCTGGCTGGACGGCGTCACCACCATCGGCGTCACCTCCGGAGCCTCCGTCCCCGACGTCCTCGTCGAGGAGGTTCTGGAGTACCTGTCGCAGCGCGGCTTCGCGGACGTGGAGATCGTCAAGGCGGCCGAGGAGTCCATCACCTTCTCGCTGCCCAAGGAGCTCCGCCGGGACCTGCGCGCCGAGGCCGCCGCACTGGTCGGGGACGCCGGGAACGCCGGGGATTCCGCCACCGGGAAGTGACGGCCGGTCTCCCGTCGTACCGTGGATCCCATGAAGATCTTCGGTGTGGACATCGGCGGATCCGGGATCAAGGGCGCCCCGGTCGACCTCGAGCGCGGTGATCTCGCCGAGGAGCGGTTCAAGGTGCTGACCCCGCACCCGGCCACGCCCGACGGCGTGGCCGACGGGGTCAAGCAGGTCGTCGAGCACTTCGAGGGCGCGTGCGACCGGGTCGGGATCACCTTCCCCGGCGTCGTCACCGGCGGCTCCACCATCCGCACCGCGGCCAACGTCGACAAGAGCTGGATCGACGTCGACGCCCGCGCGCTGCTGAGCGAGAAGCTCGGCGGCCTGCCGGTCACGGTCCTGAACGACGCGGACGCGGCGGGCGTCGCCGAGATGCAGTTCGGCGCGGGCCGCGGCCGCAAGGGCACCGTGCTGCTGCTCACGTTCGGTACGGGCATCGGCAGCGCCCTGTTCTCCGACGGGGTCCTCGTGCCCAACACCGAGCTGGGCCACCTGGAGCTGGACGGCCACGACGCGGAGCGCCGCGCCTCCACGAAGGCCAAGGAGGACCACGACCTGACCTGGGAGCACTGGGCGCGGCGCGTCCAGAAGTACCTGGAGCACGTGGAGATGCTGTTCTCGCCGGAGCTGTTCGTGATCGGCGGCGGCGTCAGCCGCAAGGCGCACAAGTTCCTGCCGCTGATCGAGGGCATCAAGGCCGAGATCGTCCCGGCGGAGCTGCAGAACAACGCGGGGATCGTGGGCGCGGCGATGACGGCGTCCCGCCTCTGAGCCGCCGGGCCCGGGGCTCCGGAGCCCCGGGCGGTCAGGCGGTCCTGCGGCGCGGTGCCGGGGCCTTCGACGGAGCCGCCGACGGCTGCTTGCCCGCCCGCCGCTGCGCCGCCCGCCTGGCCATCATCCGGACCCGGCGGACGGTGACGACGACCCCGGCGACGAGCGTGCCGCCGTACAGCCAGCCCGCATTCATCGCGAGCGTCGTCACGACCCCCATCACCTGGGCGCCGAACCCGCCCTTGCCGTCGGCGATGGGCACCGCTCCGACGGCGAACGCGATGGGCACGGCGATCGGCGCCGACACCAGGTCCGCCTTCCGCACCCACCCCGCCGTAAGCCCGCTGACCAGCACGAACAGCACGCCGTACACGGCGGCCGAGCCGTCGAACAGCAGCAGGTCGAGGAACCCGAGCACCAGCATCGCCGCCACGCAGAACAGCCCGCTGCCCAGACCCGTCAGCCGGGGGTTGGGGAAGCGGCGCAGCGCGAGGAGGGCGGGCGGCAGCGAGCGGGACCGGCCCGCGGCCCGGTAGACGGTGGCCGACTCGGCGGGGGCCGCGGCACGCTCGCCCTGCGCCTGCGGCGGAAGCGGGGCCGTGCGGCGGGGGCGGGATTGCGCGGGACGCGTCCTGGGTTGCTCCACATGCCCAACATAGGTGGGCTTATGTGGGGAATAGGCCATGGGACACGCCCTTTGGACGAGCTTGACCGACACCGGCGCCGGGGGACGGCCGCCGGTGAGGCCGTAGACTGGTGGATCGCCCAGCCCCACACCCACCACATCACGTACGGGAAGTCGCAACGTGTCGCTCACGATCGGAATCGTCGGTCTGCCGAATGTCGGCAAGTCGACCCTGTTCAACGCCCTGACCAAGAACGACGTGCTCGCGGCCAACTACCCGTTCGCCACGATCGAGCCGAACGTCGGCGTGGTCGGCGTCCCCGACGCCCGCCTCACCAAGCTCGCCGAGATCTTCTCCTCCCAGAAGATCCTCCCGGCGACGGTCGACTTCGTCGACATCGCGGGCATCGTGCGCGGCGCCTCCGAGGGCGAGGGCCTGGGCAACAAGTTCCTGGCGAACATCCGCGAGTCGGACGCGATCTGCCAGGTCATCCGCGCCTTCAAGGACGAGAACGTCGTGCACGTCGACGGCAAGGTCTCGCCCAAGGACGACATCGAGACGATCAACACCGAGCTGATCCTCGCCGACCTCCAGACCATCGAGAAGGTCCTGCCGCGCCTCCAGAAGGAGTCGCGCATCAAGAAGGACATCGCCCCGAAGGTCAAGGCGGTGGAGGCGGCGAAGGAGATCCTGGAGAAGGGCGACACGCTCTTCTCGCAGGGCATCGTCCAGGGCAGCGGCAACGAGGAGCTCCTCCACGACCTCCACCTGCTCACGACGAAGCCGTTCCTCTACGTCTTCAACGTCGACGAGGACGAGCTGACCGACGACTCCTTCAAGGCCGAGCAGAGCGCCCTCGTCGCCCCGGCCGAGGCGATCTTCCTCAACGCCAAGCTGGAGCAGGACCTCGCCGAGCTCGACGAGGAGGACGCGATGGAGCTCCTCCAGTCGGTCGGCGCCGAGGAGCCCGGCCTGGCCACGCTGGCCCGCGTCGGCTTCGACACCCTGGGCCTGCAGACCTACCTGACGGCAGGCCCCAAGGAGTCCCGCGCCTGGACCATCAAGAAGGGCGCCACGGCCCCCGAGGCGGCCGGTGTCATCCACACCGACTTCCAGAAGGGCTTCATCAAGGCCGAGGTCATCTCCTTCGACGACCTGGTCGAGACGGGCTCGGTCGCCGAGGCGCGCTCCGCGGGCAAGGCACGCATGGAGGGCAAGGACTACGTCATGCAGGACGGGGACGTGGTGGAGTTCCGGTTCAACGTGTAGCGGCTGACGTCTCACCACGTCGCTGATCTGGCAAATATGCAGGTCAGAGAGGGTCCGACTCTTCGGGGTCGGGCCCTTGGTTTTTTCCGTGCTGGGATTGTGCTGAGGTGGAGTGAGGGTGCCCGTGCTGGGATTTGTGAGAGCAGGTCGCTAACTGAGCTGTGAAGCAGTGCGGATGCGGCACTTTTCCTGGTCGCTGACGACGAGCAGGTGGTGGCTCTGATCGCTGAGGCACGCTCGCGCGGCATGGAGGTCGTGATCAGTGGGCTCACCATCATCGAAGCCGTCCACGCCCGTACAAACAGTCCCGCCTGAACGGGGCGCTTTCCGGTCTACGGGTCGTCTCGGTGACGAGGAGGCGAGGGCGGCCTCGAAGCTGCTGATGAATGCAGGGTTGCACGGATACAAGTGCGCGATCGATGCGGCGGTCGCCGAGGCGGCCCTGCGACAGCACCGCCCCGTGGTCATGCTGACTTCCGACATCGACGACCTGGCCAAGCTGTGCGGGGAGCGGGTACTGCTCGTGGCGGTGTGATTCCCTGGGGCGAAGCCCCGGCCATGTGTCCGGCGAACTGTGAGGCACCGCAGGGTAGTTGGATGTGGCCACTTTTGAGGTGTCGTTCGGCAGACTGATCCAGTGGGAGTGGGCTCTTCAATAATGCGATACCGCGGGCGTCAGGGGCGCGGCGAGCGTCGCGTTGGCGCGCTGCCCGGCCCAATCGCGCGATCGGATGTCTCCACCGGGGCGGCGAGCGCATGCCGTTGCTGACGGCCAGGTACACGGAAGGCTGTGTGATGAAGCGATCACTGTGCCGCGTACGGTAGACCTCTGCGTGCTGAGCATCACACGGACGTGAAGGTCGAGGACCCGGTAGCCAGAGCACGGAGCTTCTCGCGGGTTTCGGGATCGGTCGAGTACACCACCGTGCCGATCATCCCTCGTGTCAGCAGAACCTTGTACGTATTGCGAATCAGCCGGTCGACATCCGCGTCCGGAGTGGACTTCTTGAAGACCGGATCCTTGGACGCTGAACGGTTGATGATCCAGCGGTCGCCGCGCCACACCAGGTCGGGGCCGATGATGACGCCGCTCCAGTCGTACTCAAAGCCTTGGGCTGTGTACACACACCCCACTTGTCCGAAGCCGGCAGGATCGGTCGCCCACAACGCGGCCGGAGGCGCGCCGGCGACCGATCGGTCGCCGAAGACGTTCCAGGGCCGTTCCCACCCTTCTATGACGACGTCTGAGGGAAGTGCCTGCCCGGGTGGCACCTTCTTCGTCCACTTCCAGCAATATCCCGCGGACATGCGCGCGCTGTACCCCTGGGAGCGGCGGTCGTCGAGGAACGCTTCCATTTCCTGTGGGCTGTCCGCGACCGTGAGCTGCATCTTGTCGTCGGGTTCCCACACCACCGGACCGCCTGGTGCAAGGCCCAATAGCCTTACCACCCAGCGCAGGTACGCATCGCTCCCACCACACCGGAACTGGCTGTCCAGCGGTACCACCCGACACTGGAGGCCCTTCTTTGCTGCGGCTTCCTTGATTTCCACGACCGTGCCCATCTCACCGGGCCGTACGACCTGATGCTCGTCGAGCAGGAAGACCGGGACGCGGGCCGCGTCGATGAGTTCCTCGATCTGGGCCTTGCCGGTACGGTTCGACGCCGGCGTATAGCGATTGGCCGATGTCTCCCGGATGCGGTGGGCTTCGTCGCAGATCAGGACGTCGAGACTGTTGCGGTCCGCGGTCATGAAGCTGTTGAAGTACTTGAAGAGGTCCTTCACCTCGCGCTTCCGGGCGCCCGCCACCTTCCTCATGGTGGTCGTGAACGAGCTGGAACCCGTCGCGTGCAGGGCGGTGGTGCCCTGCCGGAACAGCTCGCCGAGGAGTGACAGGGCGATGACGCTCTTTCCGGTGCCGGGCCCTCCGGTGACGATCACGATCTCTTTGTGATCGGATTGCTTGGCCCGGCGTACCGCGTTCAGGACAGTGCGGTACGCAACCTGCTGTTCGTCCAGCAACACGAACTGCTCACGTTCTCGGACCTCTTGGGCGGCCACTGCCATGAGCTGCTTGGACGGGCCGATCTTCCCGTTGACCAGTTCGTCCGCGGACGCGGCGCCGGATTCCGGCCCCAGCTTCGTGCGCAGATAGTCGATGAACTCGCCGCGTCGCGCCCCGATGAAGAGCTGACCGTACTGATTCTGCACGGCCTCGAAGAGCCCGTTGACGCCGAACTCGGTGGCGTTGTGCAGGTATGCCGCGCCGTTGATGCGCTCCGGATGTTCAGCGAGTGCTCCGTTGAAGGAGACGAGGTATTCGCAATAGCCGCGGACCTGGTCAACTGGATTGAGTACAGCCCGTGCATAGGAGTCGATGCGGCACAACGACGGATCGTCGTCGTCGGGTTCCGCGCTGCTCCATTGTTTCAACTCCACGATGACGTAACTCGGGAGCCCGGTATCGGGGTGCACGCCGGCCAGGACCGCGTCGGCTCGCTTGCTGTTCAACGGCAGCCCGTATTCGAGGAGAACCTCAACCTGTCCGAGACCGGCGTCGTTGAGCGCACTCGCGAGTACGGGGATGCTTCGCTCCCACGAACGCACCTCGGACGGTCCGGGCTTGTGGCCGTGAACGTGCACGAACTGCTCCGTCAGGCGGAAGAACAGGGCACCGGAATGGCACTCGGCAGCGACCGCCGCGGCAGAGTCACGGAACAGCAAGACAGGCCCCCAGGCAGCACGAAGAAACTCGTGCGGGTGGGGGCATTTCCTTGATGACTCCGCCAGGCGGAGCGGAAGCCCGGCGGGCCGCAGCTATGTGGGGATCAAGATTACCCGTGCCGTCTGCGGTAGGCCGGTGGCAGCTGTGATCCTTCGGCGGTGAGCTTCGGCTGGGCGCCGTCGTAGTGCTGCATGCCGATAGCGCCTGGGATGAGCCTGCGCAGTTCGTTGTGGGTCGCGGGGTCGACCGCGTAGACAACGGTGCCGACGACGCCTCGGGTGAGGAGCACGTGGTAGGCGTTGAGAACGCACCGGGTGACGATCGCATCGTCGATCGGACCGCGGAAGGCCGGATCGCACGAAGCGGTCCGGTCCACCTTGAACTGGCCGTTGCGGAAGAGCAGATCGGGTCCGATGATGACGCCGTTCCAGTCGTACTCGAAGGTCTGTGCCGTGTAGACGCAGCCGATCTGGTCGACACCTCGGCGATCGGTCGACCACAGGTCCGACCGTGGTGCGTTAGGGACGCTGTGCTCTGGCTTCACGTTCCAAGGCCGGCGCCAGTCCCTGATGTGCACGTCATCAACCAGTTGTTCGCCGTCCGGGTTGCTCCACGGCCAGCAGAAGCCTGCGGTGATGCGGGCTGTGGCCCCTTCGAGGTGGCGTTCCCGGATGAACTGCTCCATCTGCTCGGGCGAGTCGGCCACTAGCAGAGTCATCCTCCCGTCTGGTCGCCAGGCGACCGGATCGGAGGCGTCAAGGCCCAACAACTGCTGGACCCAACGCTGGTACCGCTTGCTACCGCCTGCTCGGAACGTGCCCTCCAGATCGGTCACTTCGACATCGCAGCCCATGCTCTCTGCCAGCTCTTTGAGATAGGTGGCAGTGCCCACCTCGTCCGGGCGAATTGACTGATGGTCGTCGAGCAGAAAGATTGGCACTTTGGCGGCATTTACCACCTCGGTCGCCTGGGGCCTGTCGTCGTCCCGCAGCTCTTTCGGGGTCCAGCGGTATGTCGAGCTGCGCCGCATGCGGTGGGCCTCGTCGCAGATGAGGACATCGATGCTGTCCGGTGGGGTCTCGCTGAAGCTGTTGAAGTAGCGGTACAACTTGACGGCTGCGCGGCGCTTGTCCGCTGTCTGCCCTCTGCGAGCCGTACTGAGCATGATCTCGCGCAGAGTCTCCGTGTAGGCGTGAGAGCCACTTGCGAGAACGGCCTCGCGGCCCTTGAGACCGAGGGCCCGCTGCAGCTCGAGGGCCACTGCGCTCTTCCCGCTGCCAGGGCCGCCTCGCAGGATGTAGACGCGCTTAACGCCCTGATCGGGGGCGGGACTGTGGGCCGCTGCGGCGTCGTAGAACAATCCGACGTCGAAGCCGGTGAGGTGTGCGGTCTTCTCCAGGTGCCGCGTGATCCGGTCGACGGCGACGTACTGCTCGTCGAGGAGCGTAAGTCCTCCACCGACGACAGAGCGCTGACGGGCCACGTCGGTGATCTTGAGCAACGGGTCCTGACGGGCCTGCTCCAGTGCTGATGCGGCCCGCTTCCCAGACGCGGAAGAGAATCTCGAAGTGAGGACTCGTCGGAAGCGGGCCAGATCGTCGAGTGTGTAGAGGAAACCATGGTTGGTTTCGGATAGAGCGAACAGCGCCTCTACATCCGCGTCACGTGCGTTGTGGAGGAATGCCACGCCCATCAACTGATCCTCGTTCTCCCGAAGGTGAGGTAGATAGCGCAGCATGTACTCGCAGTAGCGCTGGACCTGCCGGACCGGGTGCAGCTTGTTCTTCCCGTCGCCGAACCCGAGATCGACGGCGATGGGGCACAGGGGGTCCACCGTGGCGTGCCGTACCTGCTTTAGCTCAACTGCAAGGTAGGAATCCGTCTCCGTACCGGGATGCCGACCGCACAGCACCAGGTCGACCGCAGAGTTGGTGTGCGGAAGGCCAACCTCAATCTGCACCTCGACTTCGTCGAGGCCACAGTCCAGCAGGGCTTTGACTACTACGGGGAGGCTGTTGTTCCAGGAAGCGATGTCGCCCTGACTGGGTTTTCCTCCCTTGATCCGGGAATGCTCTTGGACCAGTTGCTCGGTGAGCGGAAGGTGCGCCGATTCGGCTCGCGGCACGATGAGTCGGCCGAGCTCGGCTGCGGACAGTTGCAGGAGCACGAAGGATCCCCAGGCACGAGATGACTCGTGCGGGTGGGGGCATGTCCTTCGTGACTCCGCCGAAGCGGAGCGGAAGCCCGTCGGGCCGCAATGACGTTGTGTAGATTACCCGCCTGCAAAGCAAGGAGGGTGGGCCCCTGGAGGGCCCACCCGCCGCCTGGCTCAGCCGAGGCGGTGCACCGCGAACTGCACCAGAGCCCACGCCAGGTTCGAGCCGAGGCTCGCCACGATGCCAACCAGGACATCACGGACCCAGGTGCGGCGCTTGGGCATGTACTCGACGGCAACCACAGGAATGCGCCCCCTTCGGGCTATTCGGTGACGGCGCCGGATGGCTCCCGCCGGGAGCGCACCATGGGGCTGAGTCACCGGACCGAAGGGCATCGCATACTACTCGGGGCACGTCGCGTACACCCTCCGAGGAAGGTGCGCGGTGCAGAGCAACGGTAGTCCACGGGTGGGGAATTCGGGCCAGGAATTAATGTACAGATGCGCTGGAGGGGGACGCCTCCAAAACCTCTGTGCATGCGGCTGCGGGTTCAACCTGAGCAGACGTCGAGGTCAGACGTCCTTGATCTGTACGCGGTCGCCGCACAGTTTCGCCCAGTCGTCGCGGTCCGAGGTCAGTACGAGGACGGGTGCCGGGGAGCGGAGCGCCATCGCGGCGACGAGGGCGTCGATGGCGTACTTGTGGCCGTGCAGACCGCCGGCGTCGCTCAGCAGTTGCACCGCGGTGAGGCTGTCCGCCTGAGTGACGTCCTGGACCTGAAGGCGGGAGAGCACCCAGCGGAGCCGGGCGGTATCCGTCTTCCCGTAGACGGCCTCCACCACCGTCAGGGCGGATACGAGGACGGGCACGCCCACGCGCCGAGCGGCCTCGATCCGGGTGATCATCTGGCGGTCGTTGCGCAGCAGCAGCGACAGCGCCTGGGAGTCGAGCACCAGGGACCTGGCCGCGGGCTCCTTCATGCGGCGCTGTCGTTCGACGCGTACGGCGCCGGTGCGTCACCGAACAGTTCGTGCTGCGCGGCCTGGATCTCGGCTTCGCTCAGCGGTTCGTGCTCGGCTTCGTAGGCGGCCACGATCTCGGCGAGGCCGTCCATCGCGAGTTGATGCCGGACCGCCGCGGTCACGTACGCGGACACGCCGCGCTTGCCGGTGCGGGTCCGCAGGGCACCGAGGAGTTCCGAGGGCATCGAGACGGAGATGTTCTCCGTACCGCCGGGGCGGGGTGACTTCATAGGGGCCAGTGTAGTACAGGAACTATTACATCGGGTGAGATGCTGCGCGGCCCGTATCCGGCGGCGTAGTCTCGGCGTCATTGGATCTTCTTGTGCTTTGTCGTGGCTCCCGTGCTGGGATGATGCTGGGATGTGCCCACATTTCCGCAGGTCAGAGCCTTGTCGTGGAATCCCGCTTCAACGTCTGAGCACGCAGCAGTGACCCACAGGGACCGACTCGGCCGCGAGTCGGTCCCTGTCGGCGTTCTGCTGGCGGGGGCCGGGCTGCTGCCCGAGGGGATCGGGGTCGATGACGTCTGGGAGCTGCTCGCGGGTGACCGTTGGGACGTCGCCATCGGGCTTCTGGAGGAGCTCAGTGGGGCGTCCACGCCGGGGGCCGGGTTCTGGGACGAGGCCGGGCGGGTCGCCCGGGCGTACGGGATGGTGCGCAGCGCGGCCTGGTGCGACTGGCGGGGCGACGAGCTGCGGCAGGGGGTGGTCCGGGCCGAGTTGCGCGTCGCGCCGGGGCGGGGGCTGCCCGTTCCGCGGTCCGGGGAGCTGCGGCCGCTGTGGGACGTCGGCCGGGGGTTCGCCGTCGCCAGGGTGTGGGTGGAGGGCGAGGAAGCGGTGGCGCCGGGTGCGGTCGGGACGGTGCGGCTGCTGCCGTTGACGTCCGGGCTGTGGCGGCACCTCGTACCCGGCGACGTGATCACGATGCACGAGGGTGCGCCCGTGAGCGGGCGCGCGCGGGTCGTGGAGGTGCGGTGGCCGGACGACGGTCCTGGCCCGCGTGGCGCCGTTGACTAGGGTCGCCGTGTGACCAGTGAAGCGAACCCGGGCCCGGGTCCCGGGCCGGCCGTGGCCCTCGACCCCCTCGACCGGCGCATCGTCGCCGCCCTGCAGATCGACGGGCGGGCCTCCTGGCGGCGCATCGCCGCGGCGCTCGGGGAGCCCGAGCGGAAGGTGGCGCGGCGGGGCCTGCGGCTGCTCGAGAGCGGGGACGTGGCGGTGCGCGGGCTCGTCGTGTGGGGCGAGACGGTGATCCTGCGGATGAACTGCCGGCCCGGATCCGTGCGGGACGCCGCCGTCGCGACCGCACGGCGGCCGGACACGATCTTCTCGTACGTGCTGGCCGGCGCGGCCGACGCCGTGGCCGAACTGCAGTGTCCGCCAGGGCGGTTGGCGTCGCTGATGCTGGACGAGGTGCCCGTCCTGCCGGGGCTCGTGCAGCAGCAGGTGTCGCCGGTGCTGCGCTACTTCAGGACCGTGCACGAGTGGTCGCCCGGCATCCTCGACGCCGCCGAGGTCGAGGCGATCGCCGGGGCGGGGGCGCGGCCCGTGGACGGCGTCGTCGTGCCCCACACGGACATCGCCCCCGACGAGCGCGCCATCCTCGCCGCGCTCGCCCAGGACGGACGCCTCACCAACGACGAACTCGCCGCCGCCGCGGGGGTGTCCGAGGCCACCGCGCGCCGCCGCGTCGAGTCCCTCACCCGCGCCGGCCTGGTCAGCATCCGCGCCGCCGTGGAGCCCGCGCTGCTCGGGCTGCCCGTCGAGGCGCTGCTGTGGATCAGGACCAGGCCCGACGAGGTCGAGGAGGTGGGGAGGCTGCTCGTCGAGTCGCCGCTCGTGCGGTACGCGGCCGTGGTCATGGGCGAGCACCAGCTCCTCGTCGACGTGACCCAGCCGTCGAAGACCGCGCTGCACGCCTTCCTGACCGAGTCGCCGTGGGTGCGGCGGGCGGAAGCCGTGCAGTCGCATCTCGTGGTGGAGGCGTGGAAGCGCAGCGGAGTGGCGGCCCGCTAGCGCCCGCCTGACAGGCCCTAGCCGAGGACGAGCGCCGTGGCCAGGGCCGGGCCGAGTGCCCCGCCCAGCTGGTAGCCGAGGGTGAACAGGCCGATGGCGGTGGGTCGTTGGACGGCCGGGACGGCTGCGGCCGCGTCCATGGACTGGGTGGCGTTGGCCCCGGAGGCGCAGAACACCGCCGCGCCCGCCGCCGCCAGGAGCGCGGGCGCCGCGTCGGCGAACACCGCCGTCGCCGCCGCGGTGGCCCCGACCGTGAGCAGCACGGCGCGCACCCGGGCCCGGCCGAGCCGCGCCGACACCGCCGCGAAGCCGAGCGCCACGACCGATCCGGTGAGCAGTGCCACCAGCTGCCCCGTGGCCACCGCGCCCGTGGACCAGTCGGCACGGTCGGCGATCAGCCGCGGCACCGCGAAGAGCAGCACGAAGTACGAGGTGGAGAGCGTGAGCGCGATGAGCGTTCCGGTCCGGAAGACGGGGGTGCGCAGGACCGTCACCGGGACGAAGCCGTCGGGCCTGCGGCGGACGTGCAGGGCCAGCAGCAGACCGGCCACGACCGCCGCGCCGAGCGCCGGCAGCGGGTACGACGGCAGCAGGATCACCCCGGTGGCGAGCGCCGCGAGGAGCACCGCGCCCCGGGTGTCGAAGCGGCTCTCGGCGGGCGCGGCCTCCTTGGCGTGACGGCCGACGACGGGCACCGCGACGAGCGCCACCACCGAGACGGCCAGGGCGGCCCGCCACGACACGGCGCCGGTGAGCCGCTCGCCGAGCAGCGGTCCCGCCGCCCCGAGCATCCCGAACCCGGCGCTGATCACGCCCATCCGCCGGGCGTTCCCGGCCAGGCTCATCGCCACCGCGATCAGCCCCGCACCGCCGGCCGCCTGCCCGGCCCGCCCGACGAGCGTCAGCGGCAGCCAGGGCGACGCGGCCACCAGTACGGTGCCGCCGAGCACGAGCCCGGCGCCGGTCCGCAGCGCCGTCCGGGCGCCGCGCCGGCGCAGCAGCGTCGCCATGAGCGGCATCCCGACGGCCATCGCCCAGGCGAACGCCGTGACCAGCCAGGCCGCGGCGGTCGTGCGGACGCCGAGCGAGCGGCCCATGTCGTCCAGGATCAGGACGGGCGCGTTGGCCCCCGCCGCGATCGGGGTGGCGAGCAACGCCAGCCACAGGACCGGGACTTGGCGCGGTGCGGCGGACGGCGCGGGGGCGGTCCGGGTGAACTGCCCCTGGGCGGTGGTGGACATGGCAAGGCTCCTGACGGCAGTCATCTCAAGGTTAACTCTCTTAACGTTGAGATAAAAACAGGCCCATCGATGCGCCGTCAAGTGTCTTAACATTGAGAAGGTCTACGTTGAACGGAATGCCGAGGGAACGCGGGAGCACGGATGAGCGACTTCATCGACCAGATCGTCGAGCAGTGGGAGACGGAGCGCCCCGAACTGGCCGATGACCTCTGGCCCGTCCAGGTGCTCGGCCGCATCCAGCGCATGCAGCGGATCCTGGACAGGTCGTTCAAGGTCTTCTACGCCGAACACGGCCTGGAGGCGGGCGAGTTCGACGTGCTCACCACGCTCCGGCGGTCAGGTCCGCCGTACGCGCTGACCGCCGGCACCTTCCTGAAGGCGGCGATGGTCACGTCCGGCGCGATCACCAACCGCATCGACCGGATGGAGAAGAAGGGCCTGGTCGAGCGGGTCAGGGACGGCGCCGACCGGCGCACCGTCCGGATCCACCTCACCGAGCGCGGCCGGGAGCTGACCGAGTCCGTGATGGCCGCGCACCTGCGCAACTACGCCGAGCTGCTCGACGTCCTGGACCGCGACGAGTGCGAGCGGATCGCCGGGGGCCTGCGCAAGGTGCTGGAGGCCCACGGCGACACGTCCATCAGCTGACGTCGCCGCTACTCGACGGTCAACTCGCCCACCGGCTCCACCGATCCGCCCGTCTCCGTCAGCCGCACGAACCGCGCGGCCGCCCCGGCGGCGAACGGACTCCAGGCCCGGCCGTCCCGCGACGTCTGAACCCGGTACGCCCGCGTCCCCGTCGCCTTCACCCTGGCCGGGGTGCGCACGGCGCCCAGGTCCACGGTGAGCGCGGCGCCCGGGCGGGCCGGGAGCCAGGTCGTGGCCGGGTTGCCGTCCACGGCGGCGCCCGCGTACTGGCCGGGGTCCTCGGACGTCGCCGTCGCCGTGCGGCAGCGCGCCAGATCGGTGGTGGGGACGCGGTCGGGGCGCCGGGTCGGGAGCGTGATCCCGTCCGCCGTGACCGTCCTGCGGCCGCCGGGTGCGTCGACCGCGAACGGCGCGCCGGACGTCAGCCGCACCGTCGTCCGCTCCGCCCCGATCGCCACGTCGTACGTCCGCCCGCGCCACTGGAGCCCCTTGACGGTGACGCCCTTCGCCAGCTGCGGCGGCAGCATCGGATCGAGCCGCACCACGTCCCCGTCCCGTAGCCGCATCCCGGTCAGCCCGTGCGTGAACACCTGGAGGAAGCCGCCCTTGCCGGTCAGGAAGTCCTGCGCGGGCGATCCGGCCAGCGCGTCCCCGGCGCCCGCCTTCGCCCCGCGCGACTCCGAGAACGTGCCGAACGGCGCCCGGAAGAACGGCCGCGAGGCCCGCTCCAGGAACGTGTACGTGGAGCAGCCCGGCTCCCCGATCCCCGCCGCCGCCACGGCGTGCACCGAGTCCGTCATCGCCGGGCCGTCCCGGTCGGTGTGCGCCGCGTAGTAGTCGAGCGTCGCGGCCGCCGCGCCCTTCGGCATCGGCCGCCAGTCCAGCGGATACAGCAGCAGGACGGCGTCGGCCTGCTTGATGTCCCTGCCGTGCGCGATGTCGTAACCGGCGTACTGGAGGAAGACCTTGCGCCGGGCGTCGTACGGGATGCGGAGCCGGCCCGCGATGTCGGTCCAGGCCGGGTCGGGCCGTTCGCCGACGAGCCGGGCGGCCTTCGCGGCGGCGCGCAGCGAGGTCGCGGCGACGGCGTTCGTGTAGACGCCGTCGTCGACCCCGTTGCTGTACTCGTCGGGACCGGCGACGTCCTTGATCGAGTACGTCGTCCGGCCGCCGCCCTCGGCGTTCTTCGTGACGCGTGAACTCCAGTACGCGGCGAGGCCCTTGAGCAGCGGCCAGCCGCGCTCGCGCAGCCACGCCCGGTCGCCGGTCGCCTGGTAGTACTGCCACGCGGCGAGCGCGATGTCGCCCTGGAGGTGGTTCTGGATGACGCAGTGCGGCGGGTACCAGCTCTGGCACTCGTTCCACAACGAGCCCGAACTCGCGCTGGTCCAGGGGTACATGAGCCCCTTCACGGACGTCTTCGCCGCGTTGTCGGCGGCGGCCGCGCGGGTGCGGTAGCGGTACTCCAGGATCGGCGCGGCGAGTTCGGGGCGGGTGGCGAGGAGGGAGGGGAACATCCACGTCTCGGCGTCCCAGAAGACCATGCCCGCGTAGTTGTCGCTGCTCAGGCCGGTCGGCGGGATGCTGTCGCGGGCACCCGCCCGCAGTGACGACAGGAGCCCGTACTGGGCGGCGCGCACCTGGTCCTGAAGGCCCCTGTTCCCGGGGATCTCGACGTCCGAGGCCCACAACTCCCGCCAGGCCGCGGTGTGTTCACGCAGCAGATCCGCCCAGCCAGCCGCCGCGGCGCGCTGCGACGCCGTGACCGCGTCGGCGTGGGGTGCGCGCGAGGTCAGCCCGGTGTCGACCCCGACGTACTTCACGACGTCGTAGCCGGTCCCTGAGGCGGCATGGAAGTCGGCACTCTGACTACTGCTCAGGGAGTCCGTGCGGCGGGCCGGGTGGGTGCGGCCGGGGGCGCGGAGGGTGGAGGCCACGGTGCCGGACGTGCCGGTGCCGTCGGTGCGGAAGCCGACCGTCGTCGTGCGCTTGCCGGCGGGGCCGCTGCCGGTGGCGGCGAGGCGGCGGGCGGCGCGGCCGTCGATCCGGTCGGTGACGGTGACCCGGCCGGTCCAGTGCGGGGTGACGCGCAGCCGGACCGCGCCGACGTGGGCGCGGGCCCGGTCGGCGAGCACCTCGTACGTCAGGTCGGTACGGCGGCCGTCCCGGTGCACCCAGGTGACGTCGGTCCGCACGATGCCGCAGCGCAGGTCGAGGCGCTGCCGGTAGCCCGTGGTGTGGCTGCCCGGACCGTACGTCTCGCCGCGCGCGCCCACGTCGAGGCCGGTCCAGTTGGGGAGCGCGGCGAGGGCCTGGCGGTGGGCCGTGTTCGCGGGCCCGCGGGCGTAGAGCCCGGAGACGAAGGCGCCGTCGTACCGGGGCGTGTACAACGGCCACCCGGTCCTGTCCGCCTCCCCGTCCCCCACGGGCGGCACGTACCCGGCCCCACCGGCCGGCACCCGGACCCCGAGGTACCCGTTCCCGGCATAGGCGTCGTACGCCCCCGCGCCCCGCTCGGCAACGAGACTCCACGCCCCGGAACCACACCCAGACCCGACGGCATGACCGGGCGCGGGCCCGAGCCCGAGAGCGAGCAGAACGGAGGCGAGAAGGACTCTGGGCGCAGTGATCACACCTTGAGCGTGCGCCCCACGCCCCCCGAGCCCCGGCACGCGCGCCGAAAGGTACCCGATCCGGGTGCGCCCCATCAGGGCCGAGGGGAACGGCGCGAGCACCCACAACAATCCCGCACCCGACAGCGGACGAGTGCCCCCTCAGGGGCGCGGGGAACGGCGCGAGCACCCACAGCAATCCCGCACCCGACAGCGGACGAGTGCCCCCTCAGGGGCGCGGGGAAC
>NZ_JAMOLN010000206.1 GCF_024448165.1 Streptomyces longispororuber | reverse complement strand
GATGGCCAGACCGGATCCGGCGGTCACCAGCGGCAGTCCGGCGACGGCCGCGCCGAGGCGCACCAGGTCGTCGTTGGAGACGCCGTCGACGACGGCGATGCCGACGCCGTCCGCGCGCAACTCCCCCGCCCTGGCCAGAATCGCGTCCGGTCCGTCGGCGACGGCCCGATGGTCGATGAGGCCGACGGTCCTGGCCGTCTGCGCGCCGAGGACGGACACCAGGTTGGAGTCGGTCATGGGGGTGAGCGGGTGGTGGCGCATGCCGCTCTCGCCGAGCAGGACGTCACCGACGAAGAGGTGACCCTTGAAGACGGTGCGCCCGTTGTCGGGGAAGGCCGGCGTCGCGACGGTGAAGTCGGTGCCCAGCGCGTCCATCAGGGCCTCGGTGACGGGGCCGATGTTGCCCGCGGGGGTCGAGTCGAAGGTCGAGCAGTACTTGAAGTAGATCTGCTCCGCGCCCTGTTCGCGCAGCCAGGCCAACGCCCGCAGCGAGGCGGCGACGGCGTCGGCGGCCGGGACGGTGCGGGACTTGAGGGCGATCACGACGGCGTCGGCGTCGACCGCCTGCCGCACGGCGCGTTCGTCGTCCGCGTCCGGTACGTCGATCAGCTGGACCGCGCGCATGCCCGCGCGCACGAGGTTGTTGGCCAGGTCGGTGGCCCCGGTGAAGTCGTCGGCGATGCAGCCGAGTCGGATGCCCATGTCAGTGCTCCACCGGCTGGGGCAGGTCGATGCCCGGGAAGATCTTGATGACCGCGCTGTCGTCCTCGCCGCCCAGGCCGGACGCGGACGCCTGGAGGAACATCTGGTGGGCGGTGGCGGCCAGCGGCAGCGGGAAGCGCTCGGGCCGGGCGGCGTCGAGGACGAGTCCCAGGTCCTTGACGAAGATGTCGACGGCGGACAGCGGCGTGTAGTCCCCGGCGAGGACGTGGGCCATGCGGTTCTCGAACATCCACGAGTTGCCGGCGCTGTGGGTGATGACCTCGTACAGCGCTTCGGCGGGAACCCCCGCCCTGATGCCGAGCGCCATCGCCTCGGCGGCGGCGGCGATGTGCACGCCGGCGAGCAGCTGATTGACGATCTTGACCTTCGATCCGAGGCCGGGCAGCTCGCCCAGTCGGTAGACCGTGGCGCTCATCGCGTCGAGGAACGGGTCGGCGAGCGCGTACGCCGCCGGGGAGCCCGACGTCATCATCGTGAGGTCGCCCGTGGCGGCGCGGGCGGCGCCGCCGGAGATGGGCGCGTCCAGGTAGCGGACGCCGAGTTCGGCGAGCCGTCCGGCGAGTTCGGCGGACCGGCCGGGGTCGACGGTGGAGCACATCACGAACACCGATCCCGGGCGGAGCCGGGCGGCGGCGCCGTCGGGGCCGAACAGGACCGACTCGACCTGCGCGGCGTTGACCACCACGCCGACCAGGACGTCGACCGCGGCCGCGAGGTCACCGGCGGTGGCGAAGGCCTCGCCGCCGTCGGCCGCGAAGGCCGCGGCCACCTCGGCGCGCAGGTCGTGGACCGCGACGTCGTGGCCCGCGCGGCGCAGGCTGCCGGCCATGCCGAGGCCCATGGCGCCGAGGCCCACCACCCCTACGCGCGGCGGGGCGGACCTGTCCTGGTCGTTCATGCGCAACATCCTTGTCTCGCTGTGCCGTTGGCGACCGCGACGTGGCGCGTGACGCCCCTCGCCGCTCTGCGGTCAGGTCATATGATGACCTGAGGACAAAGATTGGCCCACAGTGACGTCCGTCACACCAGCCGCGACGCCTCACTGGAGCGGCTCGCCACCCAGCCCGTCCGAGTGACCCGGATCACATCAATCCACAGGGGAAACCCGCGTAATGCCAGGCCCCACAGGCGCTCTCGCACCTCAACAGCCACACGCGGCCCACGCCCGACCCCCGACGGAGTTCCCCTCATGCACGTCTCGCTGGAATCCCCCACCGGCGCCCGCCTGCTCACCCCGGACGGCCGGGAGTTCGCCACCCCCGTCACCCTGCGCCACACCTCGGCCGAACCGCTCGCGATCCGCCTCTGCTTCCCCCCGCACGTCACCCTCGACGGCGAGGCCGCCACCTGGACGATCGCCCGGGAACTGCTCGCCGCGGGCCTCGACGCCCCCGCCCGCACGGAGACCGTGCGCGTGCAGCCCGACGGCCCGACGGGCACCCTCATCGAGTTCCACTCCCCGGAGGGCCTCGCGGCGCTCCGGTTCGACACGGCGGGCCTGCGACGCTTCCTGCTGCGCACGCACACGGTGGGCCACAGCCGGCAGGCACCGGAGTCCGCCCCCGCTCCGGCCGTCGCCGAGGACGTGGTGGTCCCCTTCGACGCCCGGGCGCAGGACACACGGGCCGCACTGCTGGGGCGGCGCCTGCGCGACATACGGCAGGAACAGGACCTGTCGCTGCGCCAGGCGGCCGCCGCAGCGGGGCTGTCGACGCTGTGGGCCGCACAGATCGAGGCCGGCGAGATCCTCGACCTGGAGACCATGTCCCACTACGCCCGCTGCCTCGGCGCCGAACTCGTGGTGTCGGTCGAGTACGCGGGCCGCGCCAGACCTCGGGCCGTCCGGCGCCAACTGTCGCGGCGCATCGGCTAGTCGGCCCGAGGTGCCGAGGTCAGACGGCCGCCGCCTCGTCCGCGATGTTGCGGTCCTCGCCCGTCGGGTGGGTCACCTGGTGCACCACCGCGGCGATGGCTCCGCCGACCAGGGGCGCGACGATGAACAGCCACAGTTGGGAGAGCGCGGCGCCGCCCGCGAAGAGGGCCGGGCCGAGGCTGCGGGCCGGGTTCACGGACGTGCCGGTCAGCGGAATGCCCACGATGTGGATGGCGGCGAGCGCGATGCCGATGGGCAGGCCGTCGAAGCCGGTCACCGCGACGCGGTGCGTCACGCCGAGCACCACGAACACGAGCAGGAAGGTGAGAACGACCTCGGCGAGGAACGCACCGCCGGTGTTGATGTGCACGGCGGACCGGTCACCGAACCCGTTGCTGCCGAACGCGCCGTCGGCCTTGAAGCCTGGCACCTGCTTGGACAGCAGGAACAGCAGCGCGGCGCCGGCGATCCCGCCCAGGAACTGGGCGATCCAGTACTCGGCCGCGGTGCGCACGTCGATGCGCCGCGCGCACAGCATGCCCAGCGTCACCGCCGGGTTCACGTGACAGCCGGAGACCGGACCCAGCGTGTAGGCCAGTGCCAGCAGCGTGAATCCGAAGGCCAGCGCGATGCCCAGGGTTCCGATGAACTCCGCTCCCAGGACAGCGCTGCCCACCGCGAAGAACACCAGCAGAAGGGTCCCGATGAACTCTGACGCCAACGCTCTCGTGCGCATCTGCTCCACCTCGTCCCACTCGTTCGGCCCCCACGAACAGCCTCGGCGGGGCATGGGCCGAGCGCCCGTCGAGGCAAGCGAGGCTGGGCCGAACGGGTGATGCGTCTTCGTTCTGACTATGCCGGAGGAATTGGCAACTCCCTGTTCATCCTCTGGTGAGAGGCTGCTTGACGTGCGCACATGCCGTAGAGTGACGCGGCGATCACGGCACGAGACCGAGGAAAGCGGAGGGGCGGACCGTGGCAGACAGCACGGACATATGGTGGGAGCACGCAGCGTGCCGCACGACTGATCCCGACGAGTTGTTCGTCGAGGGGGCGGCACAGTCGAGCGCCAAGCGGGTCTGCGCCGGCTGCGCAGTCAGGACGGAGTGCCTGGCCCACGCCCTGGACCAGCGCATCGAGCACGGGGTCTGGGGCGGGATGACCGAGCGCGAGCGCCGGGCGCTGCTGCGCCGCCGCCCCACGGTGGCCTCCTGGCGGCACCTGCTCGACGCCGCCAGGACCGAGCACCGGCAGGCGACGAGGGAAGACGTTCCGGCCCAGGTGTCCTGAACCGGGTCATCGGCGGCGGCCCTCCTCACGGAGGCCGCCGCCGACGCGTGTTCCGGTGCGGACGCCGCACTTCGGGTCTGACGACGTGTCACGTACGTCACGTCGTCAACCGGCCGGGGGCCGTGCCGGTTTCGGTCCGCGATGCCGGTCCGGGCCGTGGAGCTGCGGATCCTCGTTCGCCATGTGAGACGCCGTGGGGCGAATCCGCCGGGGTCCCTAGAGTGGCGCACATGTTCGGACCTGCTCGTGAGCTGGCGCTCGCGCTCTTCGCGGCCACGCCGTGGAGCGTCGACGACGCGCTCTGTCGCCGCTGACGCCGCGGCGCGGGAGCTCCGCGCCATCGTCGCCGCCCGTCCGACGTTCCCCCTCTTCTCTTTCCGGAGACCTGTCTTGACCACCGCTCCCGCTGCCGGGGCGCCGCCCCGGAGCACCCTGCTCAGTCCTGCCCCCACCTCCTCCCCCGCGCCGCGGGCCGATCCCGCGCCGCCCGTCCGGCGCGTGCCGCTCGCCGTCGCCGCTGTCATCGGGGTCGTGCTCGCCGCGTACGTCTTCGCCGAGCACGGCGCCAAGCCCGGTGTCCTGCTGCTGCTCGGCAGCGCGCTCGGATTCGCGCTGTTCCATTCGCGGTTCGGGTTCACGTCCGCCTGGCGGCAGCTGGTCGCCGTCGGCAACGGCACCGGGCTGCGGGCGCACACCCTGCTCCTCGGCACCACCGCGACCCTCTTCGCCCTGATCATCGGGACCGGCAGCGGCCTGTTCGGTGCGGTGCCCGCGCCGAGCGCGGGACCGATCGGCGTGGGCCTGCTGGTCGGTGCCTTCCTGTTCGCCATCGGTATGCAGCTGGGCGGCGCGTGCGCCTCAGGGACGCTCTTCGCCGTCGGCTCCGGGCAGAGCACGATCGTGCTCACCCTCTTCGGGTTCATCACCGGATCGACCCTCGCGGCCTGGCAGTTCGGGCTCTGGAACGACCTGCCGGCCCTCGACCCGTTTCTCCTCTCCGACCACGTGGGCTGGTTCGGGTCCTGGGCGGTGACGATCGTGGCGCTGGTCGCCGTCTGGTTCGTCGCGCGCACGGTGCAGGCGCGCCGCAATCCGCCTCCGGTCGGCGCCGCGCCCTCGGCCCGGGGCGTGGCCGCCCGCGCGGTGCGCGGCTCCTGGCCGCTGGCCGCGGGCGCCGTGGTGCTCGCCGTGCTGGGCGCCGGCGTGCTGCTCGTCTCGGGCGGCGCCTGGGGCATCACCAGTGCGTTCTCGCTGTGGGGTGCGAAGCTGGTGGGTGCGCTCGGCGGCTCCCCCGAGACCTGGGCGTACTGGCAACAGCCGGGCAGCGCCGCCCAGTTGGCGGGCCCGGTGCTGGCCGACAAGAACAGCCTCACCGACATCGGCATCATGGTCGGCGCCGCGGTCGCCGCCGCCGCGGGCGGCGTGTGGCAGCTGCACCGCGGCATCCCGGCCAGGACGGCGCTCGCCGCGGTCGTCGGCGGCATCCTGATGGGCATCGGCGCGCGGCTCGCGGGCGGCTGCAACATCGGCGCCTACCTCGCGGGCATCGCCTCGGGCTCCCTGCACGGCTGGATCTGGGGCGCCGTCGCGCTCCTCGGCACCTGGGCCGGACTGCGGCTGCGTCCGCTGTTCGGCCTGGGCAACCCCAAGCCGGCCGACAGCGTCTGCTGACCGGCCCTCACCCGTCGCCGTACATCTCCAGCAGTACGTCGACGACCTCGTCGACCTCCGCGTCGGCGAGGTCGTCGAACGCCCCGGAGTGCCGGGCCAGCAGGACTCCGGCGACCGCCGCCACGAGCACGTCGGCCCGCAGCCCGGGGCGGTCGCGGCCCTCGCGGGCGAAGCGGGCCCGCAGCGGTTCCACGAGCCGCGCCTGCAGGGCCGCGCGGGTGGCGTCCTGGGCCCGCTGCTCGCTGAGCGGCTGGACGGCGACCCGCAGCAGCGGCACCGGGCCGCGCCGCTCCGCCCGTTGGGCGACCTCGCGCAGCCGGGCATCGGTGAGCAGGTCGTCCGGGGCGCTGTCGCCGTGCTCGGCCCGCAGCACCTCCACGTAGAGCAGTGCCTTGCTGCCGAAGTAGCGGGCGATCAGCGCGGCGTCGACGCCGGCGCGTTCGCCGATCTCCCGGATGGTGGTGCGGTCGTAGCCGCGCTCGGAGAACAGTTCCGTCGCCGCCCGCAGCAGCGCGTCGCGGCTGCGGGCGCTGCTGCGGCGCCGGTCGGCGCTCTCCCCGCTCACGGGCGGCTCGGCTCGGGGCTCGCCTCGGCCGCGGCGCCGCCTGCCGCCGCCACGACGGACGGCCGCGGCCGCACGCCGAACCGGGTCAGGGCCACCGCGAGCACGCCGGTGACCAGGAAGGCGGCGCAGCCGACGAGGCCCGCGCTGCGGTAGCCGTCGTTCGTCGGCAGGGCGGAGCCGGGGGCCGTGGCTGCCTGGAGGACGACCGCGCTGAGCGCGCTGCCGGTCGAGTATCCGATGTACTTCACGACCTGATTGAAGCTCATCGCGCTGCCGGTCTCCGCCGCGGGCACGCCGCCGACGATCAGGCCGGGGGTGACGGCGAAGGTGACGCCGACGCCGAGTCCGGCCAGCGCCATCATGACGCCGATCCCCCACAGGCTGGAGCGGGCGAGGAGGAAGCAGACCAGGCCCGCGAAGGAGAGCAGGCAGCCCAGCGGCAGCATCCGCGCGGGCGTCGCCGCGCTGCCCAGCATGCGGACCAGCCGGCCGGTGAGGAGGCTGGCCGCGGAGAACGGGACGAGCAGCAGTCCGGTGACGACGATGGACGCGCCGAAGCCGTACCCGGCGGACCCCGGCGTCTGGACGTAGCGGGTCACCAGGGCGATCAGCAGGTACGTGCCGACGCCGCCGACCATCGTGGTCAGGTTGGCGACGAGCACGCCGCGGTCCTTGACGAGGCTCACCCGGACCAGCGGGTGCGTGGAGCGCAGCGAATGCGCCACCCAGCCGCCGAGCAGGACGACGGCGCCGACCGCGAGCGCCAGCAGGGACAGCGAGCTCCAGCCCCAGCGCTCCCCCTCCGCCAGGGCGAGGAGCAGCGCCGCCATGCCGCCGGCCAGGAGCAGTGCGCCGGGAAAGTCCATCGGGGCGGTGGGGCGGTGCGGCGGCGCGGGCACGACGATCGTGGTGGCGACGAAGGCGGCGACGGCGGTGGCCAGGGCGAACCAGAACCCGGCGTACATGCCGAGGTACTCGGCGAAGAGGCCGGTGATCGGGTAGCCGAGGCCGATGCCCGCCGCGGTCGTCAGCGAGAGCGTCGCCACCGCGGCCCGCGCCTTCTCCGGCGGCAGCGCGTCGCGCGCGGTGGCGATGGCGAGCGGGACGAGTCCCATGCCGACCCCCTGCAGGGCCCGGCCGGCGAGCAGGCACGGGAAGCCGACCGGCAGCGCCGCCAGCAGGCTGCCCGCCATGACGGCGGCGAGCCCGGTGAGGATGACGCGCTTGCGGTACGGGCCGTCGCCGAGGCGCCCCATGACCGGGGTGGCGATGGCGCCGACCAGCATCGTCACCGTGAGCGCCCACTGCGCGGTGGAGACGGCGACGTGGTCCTCGGCGGCGATGGTCGGGATCAGCGGGGCGCCGAGACTGCTGACCACGGCGACGAGCATGCCGAGCGAGACGAGGACGGGCACGAGCGCCCGCGGGTGGCGCAGCGCGGGGGCCGTCGTGGCAGTGGTGGCGGGCTCCGACGGGGCCGGTATGGAGGGAGACAAGGAATTCCCGTTCGTGTCATCAAGCGATGTCATCGCATGATGACACGTCGTTCCCGGGTGTTCCGGCGCCTGGTTCGGTCAGGTGAGGGATGTCACGCCGTCGACGCCAGGACGCCCGCACCCACGGACACCGCGGCCGAGAAGGTGTCGGTCACCTGCTCCAGGGCTTCGGCGGCCGGGGCCGCGACGTGCGTGCGGTCGCCGTCGACGGTGATGTCCTTGTCGAGGGTGAACCAGCCCGGGACGATGTGGGCGGCGCCCATGGAGTTCAGTACCGGGCGCAGCGCGTAGTCGAGGGCCAGGACGTGGGCGACGCTGCCGCCGGTGGCGAGCGGCAGTACCGTCTTGCCGGCCAGGGCGAACTGCGGGAGCAGATCGAGCAGCGCCTTCAGCAGACCGCTGTAGGCGGCTTTGTAGACGGGTGTGCCGATCACGATGCCGTCGGCCCGCGCGAAGCGCTGCGCCGCGTCGGCGATCGCCGGGTGGTGGACGTCGGCGCGCAGCAGCGCTTCGGCGGGCAGGTCACGGACGTCGAGCCGGGTCACGTCGTGGCCGCGGTCGGTGAGGCGGCGGTCGACGTGGCCCAGGAGGCGGCCGGTGCGGGAGGTGGCGGAGGGGCTGCCGGAGACGGACAGGATGACGGCCATGGGGGAACCTTCCGGGTTCGGTGAGCGGGGTGCCGGGCGCGGTCGTGCCGCGCCGTTCACCACGAGCTGGTCTCGGTGGTGATCAGGGGTGTGGGACGGCCTCCGCGCAGGGCTTCGAGGAGGAGGACGATCTCGGCGGCGACGGAGCGGTGCTGCTGGTCGTTGAGGACGTCGTGGTGGGCGCCGTGCACGACGGCGAGGCGGGCGACGGGCAGGCTCTTGGCGAGGCGGCCGACGGCGTCGCGGTCGGCCAGCGGGTCGCGGTCGCCGACGAGGAGCAGGTGGGGGATGTCCCCCGCGGCGCCGTGAGCGGAGTCGAGGAGCCACCCGGGCACCGGCGCGGCGAGCGTCCCGCGCCGTACCCCGGCGTCCCGGGTGAGGGCTTCGCGGTGGACGGGGCACGTCGTCCTGAGGTCCAGCTCCTCCTCCCAGGAGCCGGCGTCCGCGGCGGCAGGGCCGGGAAGACCGGCGAGGACGAGCGCGTCGGGGCGCGGCCCGCGGGTGGCCGGGCGGCCGGAGAGGGCGGCGAGCGCGGCGGCGCCCGTGTCGGAGCCCACGAGGACGAGCGGGTGCACGACGTCCCCGGTGGGCTCGGCCCCGCGGACGGCCTCGGCGATGTGGGCGGCGAACTCCCCCAGCCAACCGTCGAGTTGATCCTCGGGCGGCTCGGGCGCGTCGACGACGCGGACCCGGTAGGCGTCCGCGGCGAGCCGCTTGCCGAACCGGTCGTAGGTGGCACGGGACTCACCCCGGCCGGGGACGACGACAACCGTGCCGCGGGTGTTCGCGCCCACGGGGACGTGGTGGTCGGTGTACTGCTGCGTCATGCGGCCTCTCCTGCCGGGGTGGCGGTGTGGCGGTTGGCCGGGACGGGCAGTCCGAGGTTGCCGCGCAGGGTGTCGGCCTCGTACTCGGTGCGGAACAGGTCGCGCTTCTGCAGGATCGGTACGACGCCGTCGACGAACAGGGCGAGTTCCTCCTCGGTGCGGAAGGCGAGGTTGATGCCGTCGAAGGTGCCCGCGTCGAACCACTCCTCGATCCGGTCGGCGACCGTCTCCGGCGCGCCGACGAACGGCGAGCGGCGGAACTCGGCGAGCGACTGGGCCACTTGACGCAGGGTCAGCTTCTCGGTCCGCGCACGCTCGATGAGCTTCGCGGCGCCGGTCCTGCCACCCTTCTCCGCGAGGTGGGCGACGTCGGGGAAGGGCGCGTCCAGGTCGTGCGTGCTGAAGTCGTACGCGCCGAAGGACCGGCCGAGCAGGGCGAGGTGGCGGTCGAAGTCGTTGTCCTCCTCGAAGATCTCGCGTTCCCTGCGGCGGGCGGCCTCATCGGTGGTCGCGACGACCGGGCCGCCGTGGATGAAGATCTTGATGTGGTCGGGGTCGCGGCCGTAGGCGGCGGTGCGGTCCTTGATGTCCGCGTAGTACTCCCGCGCCTGCTCCAGGGAGCCGCCGGGCGCGTAGATGCCCTCGGCGACCTGCGCGGCCAGGTCCCGTCCCTCCTCGGAGACACCGGCCTGGAAGATCACCGGCTGGCCCTGCGGCGAGCGCGAGAGGTTGAGCGGGCCCGCGACCTTGAAGTGCTCGCCCTCGTGGTCGAGCGGGTGCAGCCGGGCGGGATCGAGGAACACGTTGCGCTCGACGTCGGCGGGGAACGCGTCGTCCTCGTAGGAGTCCCACAGGCCCCGGGCGACGTGGACGAATTCCAGGGCGCGGCCGTAGCGGGTCGCGTAGTCGAGGTGTTCGTCGAGTCCGTAGTTCTTCGAGGTGCCGGTGTCGAAGCTGGTGACGACGTTCCAGCCGGCCCGGCCGCCGCTGATGTGGTCGAGGGAGGCGAAGCGGCGGGCGAGGTTGAACGGGGAGTTGTACGTCGAGCTCGCCGTGCCGACGAGGCCGATGTGCCGGGTGTGAGTGGCGACGGCGGACAGCAGGGTGAGGGGTTCGAGGCGGTTGAGGTAGTGCGACGGGTAGGTGGCGTTGATGAACTGGCTGTCGACGATGAACAGAGCGTCGAACAGGGCGTGTTCGGCGGCCTGGGCCTGGCGTATGTAGTAGTTGATGTCGATGCTGGCGTTCTTGGCGACGCGCGGGTCCTTCCACAGTCCGTGCTGGCCCGGGCCGCCGACGCCGTACGGGTGCAGCGCGAGGTGGATCTTCTTGCGGGGCATGAGTGCTCCAGGTCCGTGAGACGCGAGAGGGGTGACGTGAGGTGATGTGAGCGAGGTACGAGGGGTGAGCGGGGTGGGGTCAGGCGTGCAGCAGGGCGCGCAGCGCCTGGCGTTCGGCCCGGTCGGCGGGGGCGCCGTGGAGGGTGGGCGCGGACCCCAACAGGAGCCGGGTGTAGGGGTGTTGTGGGTTCGTGACGATGTCGTGCGCCGTCCCGGTCTCGACGAGTTCGCCCCGGTAGAGGACGGCGATCCGGTCGGCGACTCCGGCGACGGAGCCGAGGTCGTGGGAGATGAGGACGAGCGCGACGCCGTCGGCGCGCAGGTTCTTGAGGATCTCCAGGATCTGGACGCGGTTGGCGGAGTCGAGGGCGCTGACGGGTTCGTCGAGGATGAGGACGCGCGGTTCGGTGACCAGTGCCCTTGCCACGGCGACGCGTTGGCGCTGGCCGCCGGAGAGGGCGCCGGGCAGTCGGCCGAGCAGCTCCTCGGTGAGGCGGACCCGGTCGAGGTGGGCGCGGATCCGCCCGGCCGCCTCGGCCCGCGGCACGCCGCGCACCAGGAGCGGCTCGCTCAGCGACTCCTCGACGGTCAGGTCGGGGTCGAGACTGCGCAGCGGGTCCTGGAAGACGTACTGGACGACGCCTCGCCGGCGCAGGGCCCGCCATCGGCGGCGGCCGTAGGTGGTGACGTCCTCTCCCCCGACGACGATCGATCCGGCCGTCGCGGGGACGAGCCCGAGGACGGTGCGGGCGAGGGTGGACTTGCCCGAGCCGGTCTCGCCGATCAGTCCGACCGTCTCGCCGGGCGCCACCGTGAGCGAGACCCCGCGCAGGGCCTGGCGACGGCGGCGGCGTGGTCCGTAGTGCACGTCGAGGTCGCTGATCTCCAGGGCTGAACTCGGCTTATCGGATGGGGTGTTGCTGCTCACGCGTGCTCCTTCGCCGGGCGGAACCGCTCCAGGCCGTACTGCTCGTGCTCGGCGATCAGCAGCCGGGTGTAGTCGTGCCGCGGGTCGTGCAGGACGGAGCGGACCGGGCCCTGCTCGACGACCTCGCCGTGGCGCAGGACGAGGACCTCGTCGCAGAGCTGGGCGACGACCGCGAGGTCGTGGGAGACGACGACGAGCGCGAGGCCGGTGCGTTCCCTGAGGTCGGCGAGGAGATCGAGGATCTCCGCCTGCACGGTCACATCGAGCGCTGTGGTGGCCTCGTCCGCGATGAGGATCCGCGGCCCCGCGGCGATCGCGGCGGCGATCAGGACGCGCTGCAGCATGCCGCCGGAGAGCTCGTGCGGGTACTGGACCCGGACGAGCTCGGGATCGCGCAGGTGGACCGCGCGCAGCAGCTCCAGGGTCCGGTCGCGGGCCTCGCGCCGGGTGAGGCCCGTCTTCACGCGGAGGACCTCGGCGATCTGGGCGCCCACCCGGATCGAGGGGTTGAGGTAGGACGCCGGGTCCTGGAAGACGGCGCTGATGGTGGTGGCGCGCAGTGCGGTCCAGCGGGCGGGGGTCAGGGTGGTGATGTCGGTGCCGGCGATCTCGATGGATCCGGCCGTGACCTCGAAGTGCGGGGGCAGGATGCCCAGGGCGGCGCGGCAGGTGAGGGTCTTGCCGCTGCCGGACTCGCCGACGATGCCGACCGTCCTGCCGGGGGTCAGGTCGAAGCTGACGCCGTGGACGATCTCGCGGCCGGACGCCCGGTCGGTGATGTGGACGTCGCGCACGGACAGGACCGGTGCGGCCGTCGGCTCCGTGGCGGTGCCGGGCTGTTCGGATCGGGTGTGCTGGGTGGTCGGTGGGGTCATCGGGCGCCTCCGGCGGGGGTGGTGACGGCCTGGTCGGTGCGGTGGACGCGGGCCCTGCGCCGGTCGACGAGGGCGCGTCCCGCCTCGCCGGAGACGTCGCGCACGGCATCGGCCAGCAGGTTGCACGCCCAGACCGTCACCATGATCAGGAGAGCGGGGGCGGCCGGCGCCCACGGCTGGTGGGCGAGGTAGCCGAGGTCGGAGGCGAGCAGGCCGCCCCAGGTCGGCTCGGGCGGCTGGACGCCGATGCCGAGGAACGTGAGCGAGGAGACGATCACGAAGCCGGTGCCGATGGTCTGCGCGAGGGCGACCGCGAGCGGCGGCAGCACCTTCGCCCACAGGTGGCGTCGCACGATCCAGCCGAGGGAGGCGCCCGAGACGATCGCCGCCTCCACGTACGGGGAGCGGGCCACGGCCAGGGTCGCGGCGCGCGCCACCCGGTAGAACAGCGGGGAGACCAGCACTCCGGTGACGAGCATCGCCTGCGTGATGCCGTTGCCGAGCAGGGCGATGACGGCGACGGCGAACAGCAGGAACGGCAGGGCGACGAGGGTGTCGGTCAGCCGGAGGGTGACCCATTCGAAGGCGCGGCCGAGGTGGACCGAGAGGATCCCGGGCACGGCCCCCACCACCAGAGCGGTCAGGGCGACTTCGAGCGAGCCGAGGACGCTGACGCGCGAGCCGTCGAGCAGTCGGCTGAACGTGTCGCGGCCGAGGTAGTCGGTGCCCAGCCAGTGGGCGGCTGAGGGGTCGGCGAGCGTGCGGACGCTGGTGGCGAGCGGGTTCTGCGGGGCGAGCAGCGGGCCGAGGGCCGCGAGGAGAGCGATCACGGCGAGGACTGCGACGGCGATACGGCCCGAGGTCAGGGCGAGTACGCGGCGGATCACGGTCACACTCCCCTCTGCGAGGCCGGCGTGACGCGGGCCAGGACCAGGTTGACGAGCAGGTTGAAGGTGACGACCAGGACGATCGACACCACGAGGACGCCCTGGACGGCGGGTACGTCGCCGGCCTGCGCGGCGTCGTTGGCGAACCGGCCGAAGCCCTGCAGGCCGAAGATCCACTCGGTGACGACGGACGCGCCGACCAGCGCGGGGAACTTGAGGCCGAGGGTGGCCAGGGTGGGGCCGAGTGCGTTGCGCAGCACGTGCCCGAAGAAGACCCGGCGTGGGCTCAGGCCGCGCACCACGGCTCCGGTCACGTAGTTCTCCCCGTACGCGGCGATCAGTCCGGTCCGCAACTGCCGGGCGACGTCGGCGATGACGTCGAAGCTGAGCGCGACGGCCGGGAGGGTGATGTGGGCGATCCACGGTCCGATGCCCTGCGCCACCGGGACGTAGCCGGCCGACGGGAACAGCCGGAGTCCGACGGCGAACACGGCCACGAGGACGATGCCGACGACGAACGCGGGCATCACCGAGATCACGGTGACGAAGCCGGTGACGGCCCGGTCGATCCAGGTGGTGCGGCGCAGCGCGGCGACGGTGCCGAGGACGAATCCGACGACCACGCCGATGAGCAGCGCGAACGTCGCGACGGACAGGCTGACGCCGAGGCCGACCCCGATGAGGGTGGAGATGTCGGAGCCGTTGGTCCAGCTGGTGCCGAGGCGGCCGTGCAGCACTCCGTCGAACCAGTCCCCGTACTGGACAAGGAAGGGCCGGTCCAGGCCCCACTCGGCCTCGACGCGGGCGATGGCCTCCGGGGTCGCTTCCTCCCCCAACTGGATCCGGGCCGGGCTCAGTCCGCTCAGCGAGCGCAGGGCGAAGGTCACGAACGTGGCGACGAGGAAGACCGGCACGAAGAGCGCGGCCGACCGGCCGAGCACGGCCAGGACGCGTCCGGCGGCGCGTCGTGCGCTCACTCGGCGCCGCCGATGGTCACGCCGGTCCAGTCGATGTGGGCGGGGTTCTTCGGCAGGCCGGAGACGGTCCTGCTCTTCGCGATCAGGTTGGGCTGGGAGTAGGTGAAGACGAGGGCCTTGCTCTCGAGACCCGCCCGGGTCGCCGCCCGCAGGGTCTCGGTGTACTCCGGCGAGTCGAGCGGTGTCTCGCGGACCTTGGCGATGGCGGCCTCGAACCCGGCGGGCTCGTACGGGGAGCTGAGGTTGAGGGGGCCGTCCGGGCCGAAGTGGGCGGTGAGGGTCTGTGCGGCGGAGTCGCGCCCGGTGGTGGAGTAGAGCGAGAAGGTCAGGTCCTTGGCGAAGAACGGGGTCGCCCAGTTCTTGTCGATCTTGATGTCGACGGTGATGCCGGCCTTCGCGAGCTGTGACTGGACGATCTCGGCCTGCGGGTCCTCGGCGGGGATCACGAGGTCGAGCTTCAGGTCGCCCGCCTTGTAGCCCGCTTCGGCGAGCAGTTTCCTGGCCTTGGCGAGGTCGTGCGGGTAGGCGTTCGCCGACTTCGGGTCGTAGGCGACGTATCCCTTCGGGAAGGGCTGGTCGGTGGTCTCGCCGTAGCCGAACGTCAGTTTGTCGACGAACTCCTGGCGGTCGACCGCGTAGCGGACGGCATCGACGACCTTGTCGTTGTCGAAGGGCTTCTTGTTGATGTTGAGGCTGATGTTGGAGGCGTTGAAGCCGGGCTGGACGAACACGTCGAGGCCCGCCTTCTTGGCGGCGGACGCCTGGCTGGGTTCGATGTCGGCGAAGTTGTAGACGCCGGTCTGCAGGCCGGAGATGACGGTGGCGGCGTCGGGTGCCGAGGTCAGTTCGACCTGGTCGATATGGATGTTCTCGGCGTCCCAGTAGTCCGGGTTCTTCTTCAGGACGGCCTTGGTGCCCGGGATGAGCTGGGTGACGGTGAACGGGCCCGCGCCGACCGGCCCCTGGTCGAGCCGGGCCGGGGACTTCGCGGCCTTCGGACTGGCGATCTGCAGGACGCGCTGTCCGAACAACTGCGGTATCTGGTAGTCGACTTGACTGAGGTGGACGACGGCGTCGAGGCCCTTGGCGTCGACGGACTCGATCGAGGTGAGGTCGCCGAAGAGCGCGGAGTTCTTCTGCTTCCTGGCCCGTTCGATCGCCGCCTTGACGGCGGCGCCGTTCACCGGTTCGCCGTCGCTGAACTTCAGGCCGGAGCGCAGGTGGAAGGTGATCTCGTCGCCCCTGCTGTTGTACTCCCAGCTCCTGGCGAGGTCGGGGACGGCGTTCCCCTTCTCGTCGGTGCGGGTCAACGACGCGTAGACCAGGGCGAGTTCACGGAACTGGGCACCACTGCCGCCGACGACGGGGTCCCAGTGGGCGGGGAAGTACGAGGAGGTCCACTTGAGGGTCGAGGAACCGGTCGCGGAGGCGGCTTCGCCGGCGCAGCCGGTGAGGGCAGGGGCGAGGAGGGCGGCCAGTGCCGTCATGAGACCTGCGGTGCGCAGGCGTACGGCGGGGCGTCGGGGCGTGCGGCGTCCGGGCATGGAGGTTCTTTCGTCGAAGGCCCGTTTCCGCGCGGGCGGCGGTCACGAGGCGGGGCGAGGGGCGGCTCGGCCCCTCGGCCACGCTTGGCCGTGCCTCAACAGGCGTACGCGGCCCGGGTGTTCGGGCGCGACGCCGTCGGGCGCGGGGCAGGGGGAGGCAAGGGGGTGAGCCGGGAGACGGGCGGCGCTGCGGAGCGAGCGCGCTCGACGGAAGGGCACGTCAGGGGCGCGCGGAACCGTGGGATCGGCAGGTCAGCGACAGAGGGCGCTACAGGTGCGCCGCAGATCCACGTAGCGGCACACCACACCGGGGTGCGTCGTGAGCATGTTCCACATCCTGGGGTCGTGCGACTGTCCGTGTCAATGGACACCTAGGGGTGTCTCATTCGGCGGACGGTCTTCCGCCGCTGGTCAACGGCCTTTCAGTGGGCGGCCGATGCTCTCTGGCCGGCTTCCCCGGCGGCGGATCCTCCCGGCACGGGACAGGCTCGGGCCTCCTCCGCGCACCGCCACAGCGGGCCGCCCGCGGTGTCCACCCGCACGGCGCCGGGCGGCGGCCAGGGACCGGCGGCGAGCACCTGCCGCTCGGGGTCCGAGAGGCTGCGGTGGTGCCGCAGCGCCTGCGCCGCCGGCCGTGCGACCGGGCCCGTCCGCAGCAGTCCCGGGCAGAGTTCCTCGACCGCGCCCGCGTACTCCTCGTAGGGCCGCCAGCCGGGGACGACCCGGTGGGCGATGGCCGTGCGGAGCAGCAACGTCGGCAGTGCGTAACGGAGTTGACCTTCGTGGGTCTCCTTGGCCGCGCCCGGGTGCGGTGATCCGCTGTCGACGCGACGGGTCTCGGGCAGCGGATCGCGCGCCTCGGCCCGGTCGGCCCGCACCCGCTCGCGCACGGCGTCCGAGGCCGCGTCGCCGCGCAGGCGCTCGCCGTCCAGGTCCGGCACTCCGCGGGCGGCGAGGAGGGCCGCGTCCATGGTGTCGGCGGGCTCACCCCGGACGAACACGGTCTCGCGCAGCCGCCGCAGCACCCGGTCGGCGATCCGGCCCCCCTGCGCCTCGGCCGCCTTCGCGACGAGGGAAGCGGGCCAGGAGCTCGCCGCGACCCGGCTCAGCGGCACCGCTCGCGGGGCCCTGGTGTGCCCGCAGATCCCCTCGACGTACCCGGCGTACCAGGCGGTCTCCGCGGCCGGGTCGGGCGCCGGGTCGTCGCCGTCGTCGAAGAGGATGCAGTAGGCCCGGCGCCAGCGGACCCGCCCGTCCAGGGCCGCCCGGAGCTGCCGGAAGACGGGCTCCGAACCCCAGGCCCAGGGGCACAACGGGTCGGTGTACTCGACGACTTCGAGCTGCGCCGCACCGTCGTCGCGCGTCACGCGGCTCCCTTCGCGGCCGGCACCGCGTCCGCCGCGGGCAGCAGCGAGGCCAGCGTCACGCCGCCGAGCACCGCCGCCGCGTCGGCCTCGATCCGCCGCCACACGTCCGGCAGTCCGGTCGCGGCGCCCGGATACGCCAGTCCTTCGACAGGCTCCCCGCGCAAGGTCAGCAGGTCACCGTCGATGGCACGGCTGACGTCGAGCAGGGTGATCTCGTCGGCGCTGCCGCCCAGCCAGTACCCGCCTTCGCAGCCGCGCTGGCTGCGCACCAGGCCCGCCCGGCGCAACTCGCCCACCACCGATTTCAGGAAACGGAACGGAATCCCCTGCGAGGAGGCGATGGCCTCACAGGTCAACGGGCGGTCCGGGGCACGCGCGAGTTCCAGCAGGGCGCGCGCGGCGTAGTCCGCCTTCGCGGAGAGATGCATGCGCCCATCATGCCCGAACACCCGCACGCGGCAGGGCTCTTCATGACCGGTCACTGCATTGTTGCGGGAACATTGCCGCAGGTGGGAAGCAATGGACACCTCTTGACATCCTTTTCCGTGCGGCCCTAGCGTCGCGACCATGAGCGACCCGCTGACCACTCCTGGCGAGGGCTTCCACCCGCACCTCCCCGATGCCCCGTCCACCCCTCCGCTGCGCAGCAGGCTGCACCACGTCCGCGCGGACGCGCTGGACGGCGACACCGCGCAGACCGGCGGCATGCGGCGCTTCGCCGCCGTCAGCGGCCGGACGGTGGGCTCGGAGAAGCTGTGGATGGGCCAGACGCACGTCGCCCCGTCGACCTCCTCGTCGGACCACCACCACGGCGAGTCCGAGACCGCCATCTATGTGGTGAGCGGGCACCCGGAGTTCGTGTTCGTCGACGACTCGGGCGACGGCACCGACGAGGTGCGACTGCGCACCTCCCCCGGCGACTACATCTTCGTACCGCCCTACGTCCCGCACCGCGAGGAGAACCCGGACCCGGCCGAGGAGGCCGTGGTCGTCATCGCCCGCAGCACGCAGGAGGCGATCGTGGTGAACCTGCCGAAGCTGTACGCGCTCGGGGGCGAGGCGGG
>NZ_JAMOLN010000205.1 GCF_024448165.1 Streptomyces longispororuber | reverse complement strand
ACCCCCGCTAACCGCTGTTACAGTCCCGTCGACAAAACCGGACAAGCTCGTCCTAAAGCCAAACCCCCAACCTGCCGAAAAGCCCAGACGACCCAGGGGGTTACGGCTCCGCGTGCCCGCATTCGGTAACACCACCAGAACGAGCCCGGGGCCCCGGGTGCGGGGCCCCGCCCGGACCGGCTAACCGGCGGCCGCCGTGTCGCAGGTCTGGCCGCGCAGCGCCCGCGCCAGATCGTCCCGCGCCTCGAGGACCAGCCGGCGCAGCGCCGGAGCCGACCCCTCGTGGGCCGCCAGCCACGCGTCCGTCGCGTCCAGCGTCTCCTGCGAGTCCTGCAACCCCGGGAACAGCCCGCGCACCACGTGCATCCCGATCTGGATCGACCGGTCGGCCCACACCCGCTCGATCGCCGCGAAGTACTTCTCCGCGTACGGCGCGGTCAGCTCCCGCTGCGACGGCTGCTCGAACCCCGCGATCGTCGCCTCCACCAGCGCGTTGCTCAGCACGTCCGACTCCACGACCTGCGCCCACGCCTGCGCCTTCACCGCGGCCGACGGCCGGGAGGCCAGGCACCGCACCTGGTGCCGCTTGCCGGACGCCGTGTCGTCCCGGGCCAGCTCCGCCGCGAGCACGCCCTCGTCCGCGCGGCCGTACGTGGCGAGCGTGTCGAGGAACGCCCACCGCAGCTCCTGGTCGACCTCAAGGCCGTCGATCTTCCCGGTGCCGTCCAACAGGCCCTGCAGCAGCTGCAGATCGGCCTCGCTCGACGCCACCGACGCGAAGAACCGCGCCCACGTCAGCTGGTGCTGGCTGCCGGGACCGGTGAGCCGCAGCTCCCGCAGCGCGCCCTCGGCGAGCAGCCGCCCGCCCTCCTCGCGCCACTCCGGGGCCGCGTAGTGCACGAGCGCGGACCGGGCCCACGCGTGCAGCATCTGCAGCACGCCGATGTCCGACTCCCGCCCGGCGAACCGCAGCACCAGCTCCACGAAGTCCCGCGCGGGCATGAGCGCGTCCCGCGTCAGGTTCCACAGCGCGGTCCAGCACAGGGCGCGCGCCAGCGGGTCGGTCAGGTCGCCGAGCCGCTCCCGCAGCGTGGCGAGCGACGTCGCGTCGAAGCGGATCTTGCAGTAGGTGAGGTCGTCGTCGTTCACCAGCACCAGCTCGGGCGCCTCGGCCCCGGCCAGCTCGGCGACCACGGTGCGCGGCCCGTCCACGTCGAGCTCGGCCCGCGCGTACCGCTCCAGCGCCCCGTCCGGGGTGCGCCGGTACAGGCCGACGGCCACCCGGTGCGGCCGCAGCTGCGGGTGCGACGCGGCGGCCTCCTGCACCACGGCCAGCTCGGTGATCCGCCCCTCGCCGCTCAGCGTGACCTGCGGCGTCAGGGAGTTGACCCCGGCCGTCTGCAGCCACGCCGCCGACCACGACGTCATGTCGCGGCCGCTGGTCTCCTCCAGGACCGACAGCAGGTCGCCGAGCTGCGTGTTCCCGTACGCGTGCCGCTTGAAGTAGCGGCGCGCGCCCTCCAGGAACGCGTCCCGCCCCACGTACGCGACCAGCTGCTTCAGCACCGACGCGCCCTTGGCGTACGTGATGCCGTCGAAGTTGAGCTTGGCGTCCTCCAGGTCACGGATGTCGGCCGTGATCGGGTGCGTGCTCGGCAGCTGGTCCGCGCGGTACGCCCACGACTTGCGGTTGTTGGCGAAGGTGATCCAGCCGTTCTCGAACCGGGTCGCCTCCACCATCGAGAACGACCCCATGAAGTCGGCGAACGACTCCTTCAGCCACAGGTCGTCCCACCACTGCATGGTGACGAGGTCGCCGAACCACATGTGGGCCATCTCGTGCAGGATCACGTTCGCGCGCCGCTCGTACGACGCCTGCGTGACCTTGCCGCGGAAGATGAACTCCTCGCGGAACGTGACGAGTCCGGGGTTCTCCATCGCGCCCAGGTTGTACTCGGGCACGAACGCCTGGTCGTACTTGCCGAAGGGGTAGGGGTAGTCGAAGTTCTCGTGGAAGAAGTCGAGGCCCTGCTTCGTCACCAGGAACACGTCGTCGGCGTCGAAGTACGGGGCGAGACCCTTGCGGCACATGGCGCCCAGCGGCACGACGAGCTTGGAGCCGTCGTCGAGCACCCGCTCGTAGGAATCCGTCACGTAGTGGTAGGGACCGGCGACGACGGCGGTGATGTACGTGGAGATCGGCTTGGTCTCCGCGAACCGCCAGACGCCGTCGGCGAGTTCACCGACCCCGTTCGACCAGACGGTCCAGCCCTCGGGGGCCTGCACGGAGAACCGGTAGGGCGCCTTCAGGTCGGGCTGCTCGAAGTTGGCGAAGACGCGCCGCGCGTCGGCCGGCTCGTACTGGGTGTAGAGGTAGACCTCGCCGTCCTCGGGGTCGACGAAGCGGTGCATGCCCTCGCCGGTGCGCGAGTAGGCGCACTGGGCGTCGACGACCAGCTCGTTCTCCTCCGCGAGGCCTTCCAGGTGGACCCGGTTGCCGTCGAACACGGCGGCCGGGTCGAGGTCCTCGCCGTTGAGGGACACGGCGGTCACGGACGGGGCGATGAGGTCGACGAACGTCGCGGCGCCCGCCTCGTTCGCCCGGAACCGGATCGTCGTCACGGAGCGGAAGGTGCGCGGCCCGTCGCCGCCGAGCTCGCCGACGGCCGACCGCAGGTCGAGCGCGACCTCGTACCCGTCGACGGACAGCAGACCCGCCCGCTCGCGGGCCTCGTCGCGGGACAGATTCTCACCGGGCACGGCGACACTCCTTCGTGACGTTCGTTTCGCAGGGACCGTCCGGATTCCGGATCCCTGGTGGCCCCGGCCGGACGCCTACGATCCTCGCACGCGGCCCCCGCGCCGAACATCCGGGAATGCCCTCGGCGCGGACCGCGTTGCCGCAGGCAAGACCACTTGGTGACTTCCGAGGAGAGCCATGTCCGCTACGGATGCGAAGACCCCCGTCGACTTCTGGTTCGACCCGCTCTGCCCCTGGGCGTGGATGACGTCGCGCTGGGTCCTTGAGGTCGAGAAGGTCCGCGACATCAAGGTCCGCTGGCACCTGATGAGCCTGGCCGTGCTGAACGAGGACAAGCTCGACGACCTGCCCGACGAGTACCGCGAGCTCCTGGAGACCAAGGCGTGGGGCCCGGTCCGGGTCGTCATCGCCGCGCAGGAGGAGCACGGCGCGGAGGTGCTCGGCGACCTGTACACGGCCATCGGCACCCGCGTCCACAACCAGGGCGAGGGCCCCACCAAGGAGGCCGTCGCCGCCGCCCTGGACGAGGTGGGCCTGCCGGCGTCCCTGCTCGACCACTGGGACGGCACGAAGTACGAGCCCGAGCTGCGCGCCTCCCACAAGGAGGGAATCGACAAGGTGGGCCAGGACGTCGGCACGCCGGTCATCGCGGTCCCGGGCGCCGACGGCAACCAGATCGCCTTCTTCGGCCCGGTCGTCACCCCGGCCCCGAAGGGCGAGGAGGCGGCCAAGCTCTGGGACGGCACCCTCCTGGTCGCCTCGGTCCCCGGTTTCTACGAGATCAAGCGCACGCGTACGCAGGGCCCGATCTTCGAGTAGGCGTCCCGGCTCAGGCGAGTTTTCGCGGGGGAGGGCCGAACGGCATGCTGTTGAAGCCCGTGCGCAGTGTTCGGCACTCCCCGCCGTCGAGGGGCCCGGTGCAGACCCAGAAGGTGTCGGGGTGCTTCTCCCCGGTCCTCTTCAGGCCCTGCTGCTCGTCCTTGGTCAGCTTGCGGTGCGGCTCGCGCCGTTTGCAGCTCTCGCATTGCATGGTCCGGGTTCCGGGCATGACACCTACCCCCTCCGGGGCCGGCCGAGCTCTTCGGGAAGGCCGAAGCCGATGTGGTCACCATCCCCCGGAACCCCGCATACCGACAGACCCCCGTGAGTCACGTCCTCACGGGGGTCCGTCCTTCTTCCGCCCGCCCGCGCGAAGGCTGAGAAGACGATCACGAGGCGGGACGCTTCAGAGCGTCACAGGGCTCACAGGGCTCACGGGGTGAGCAGCAGGCTGTTCGTCCGCTCCTTCGCGGCGGCGTACCGCTTCGCCACGTCCTGCCAGTTGACGACCTGCCACATGGCCTCGATGAAGTCGACCTTCTGGTTCTTGTACTGCAGGTAGAAGGCGTGCTCCCACGCGTCGAAGACCAGGACCGGCGTCGAGCCCTGCCCGACGTTGCCCTGGTGGTCGTAGACCTGCTCGACGATGAGCCGCCCGCTCAGCAGCTCGTACGCGAGGACGCCCCAGCCGGAGCCCTGCGTCGTCGCCGACGCCTTCGTCAGCTGGGCCTTGAACTTGGCGAAGGAGCCGAAGGACTCGGTGATGGCGTCCGCGAGGTCGCCGACCCCGTCGGCGGCCAGCGGCTCGCCGCCGCCACCGTCCTTGGGGCTGTTCATGTTGTGCCAGTAGATGCTGTGCAGGATGTGGCCGGAGAGGTGGAAGGCCAGGTTCTTCTCCAGGCCGTTGATCGCGCCCCACGACTCCGTGTCCCGGGCCTGCGCCAGCTGCTCCAGGGTGTCGTTCGCGCCCTTCACATAAGCCGCGTGGTGCTTGTCGTGGTGCAGCTCGATGATCTGCGGGTTGATGACCGGCTCGAGCGCCGCGTAGTCGTACGGAAGTTCAGGAAGCGTGTAGATGGCCATGTCCGTCCGTGTCCTCCGGCTGCTTATTGCAAGTAGTTCGCAAGTGCAGGCTAGCAGCAGGAGTGTCGTGCGCAACGCGAAGCCCCCCGCAACGCGAAGGACCCCCGGGCCAGTTGGCCCGGGGGTCCTTCGGAGAGCGGTGGCCGGCTAGGCGAGCTGCTTCTTCTCGGCCGCCTTCTGCCGCACGTAGCCCACGATCGCGAGCACGATCGTCAGGCCGCCCGTGTAGTACAGCTGCACGCGCGTGTCGTGCTCACGGGCCATCAGGACGAAGACGACGACCATCGCGACGAGCGCCAGGATCGTCAGGTAGGGGTACGCCCACATCTTCACGACGAGCTTCTCCGGCGCCTCGCGCTCCAGCTTGCGGCGCAGCACCAGCTGCGAGATCGCGATGAAGAACCAGACGACGAGGATGATCGCGCCGATGGTGTTGAGCAGCCACGCGAAGACGTCGTCCGGACGCCAGTAGCTCAGCAGCACGCAGACGAAGCCGAAGACCGCCGAGAGCAGCACCGCGACGCGCGGCACCCCGCCGGTGATCTTGCCGACGACCTTCGGGCCCATGCCGCGGGCGACCAGTGAACCGGCCATCCGGGACGCGCCGTAGATGTTGGCGTTCATCGCGGAGAGCAGGGCGATGAGGACGACCACGTTCATGATCTGGCCGGCGCCGGGGATGCCCAGGTGGTCGAGCGTGGCGACGTACGGGCCCTTGGTGGGGATCTCCTTCGCCGTCCACGGCAGCAGGACCACGACGACCGCCATCGAACCGACGTAGAAGAGCGCGATGCGCCACATCGCCGTGCGGACCGCCTTCGCGACGCCCTGCACCGGGTGCTCGGACTCGGCGGCGGCGATCGTCACCGTCTCCAGACCGCCGTACGCGAAGACCGACGCGAGCAGACCGACGATCAGGCCCTCCGTGCCGTTGGGCATGAAGCCGCCGTGGCCGGTGAGGTTGGACGTGCCGGGCGCGTCCACGTCGGGCAGCACGCCCAGGATCGCCAGGATGCCGATGCCGAGGAAGAGGACGATCGCGCCGACCTTCAGCGTCGCGAACCAGAACTCGAACTCGCCGAAGTTCTTCACCGCCGCGAGGTTCGTGCCGGTGAACAGCAGCATGAACAGGGCGACGAGCGCCCACTCCGGCACGCCCGGCAGCCACGCGTGCACGATGCCCGCGGCACCGATGCCCTCCAGGCCGACGGCCACGCACAGCAGGAACCAGAACGCCCAGCCCGCCGTGAACCCGGCCCACGGACCGATGGCCCGCTCGGAGTGCACGGAGAAGGAGCCGGAGGCCGGGTACGCCGCCGCCATCTCGCCGAGCATGCGCATCACGAGCATCACGAGGGCGCCGGATATCGCGTAGGCGAGGATGATCGACGGCCCCGCCGCGGCGATCGCGGTGCCGGAGCCCACGAAGAGGCCGGCCCCGATCACGCCGCCGAGCGCGATCATGGACAGATGGCGCTGCTTGAGGCCGTGCGACAGCGACGGCTCGGCCGGCGACTGGTCGACGGGCGGCGCGTCCGCACGCTCTGCGGATGACTGCGCTGACGTCCGAGACATGGAAGTGCCCTGTTCAGTAGCTGAGACGGGGGTGCGTAAGCATGAGGTAAAGCACCGGGTAAAACGGCCCACAGTCTGAGGGCGCACCCCGCTCACAGGGAATACGTTTCCGGAATACGGACACGACGCTCACACGTGGCGACGGCGATGTCGACGTTCGGTGAACACTCAGGCACGCCGAGCGCGCAACTCCCGCACACCCGCGACCAGGAGGACCGCGGCCGTCGCCCCGGTCGACCACAGCAGCTGCGGCCGCGCCGTGTCGTCGGTCAGCATCAGCCCGAACACCGCCGCCATCGCCGCGAGCGCCACCCACGTCAGCCACGGGAACGCCCACATCCGCAGCACCAGCCGCTCCGGCGCCGCCGCCTCGATCCGCCGCCGCAGCCGCAGCTGCGACGCCGCGATCAGCGCCCACACGAACAGCAGCACCGCGCCGACCGAGTTGAGCATGTAGAGGAAGACGGAGTCGGGCCACTCCAGATTGAGCAGCACGGACACGAAGCCGAAGGCCACCGACGCCAGGACCGCCCGGCGCGGCACGCCGCCCCCGCTCACCTTCAGCAGCGCCTTCGGCGCCTCGGCGCGCTCGGCCAGCGAGAAGACCATCCGGGACGAGCCGTACAGATTGGCGTTGAGCGCCGACAGCAGGGCGACGAACACCACGATGTTCATGATCTGGCCCGCCGACGGCACCCCGATCGAGTCGAGCACGGTGACGTACGGGCTGATCCCCGCCCGCTGCGCCGTCCACGGCAGCACCGTCACGATGACCAGCATCGACCCGACGTAGAAGAACAGGATCCGGAACACCGCGCTGCGCACCGCCCGCGCCACCGAGCGCACCGGGTCGTCGGACTCGGCGGCCGCGATCGTGACGACCTCCAGACCGCCGAACGCGAAGATCACCGCGAGCACGCCGGAGACGACGCCCTGCCAGCCGTGCGGCAGGAAGCCGCCGTCGCCGGTGAGATGGGTGAGGCCGACCGGGTCCCCAGAGGAATCGGACGCAGCCGGCAGGAGCCCGAAGATCGCGAGCGTGCCGAGGACGAGGAACGCGACGATCGCGAAGACCTTCAGGGCCGCGAACCAGAACTCGAACTCGCCGAAGTTCTTCACCGCCGTCAGGTTGGCCACCGTGAACACGACCATGAACAGCAGCACCCACGCCCACTGGGGGACGCCCGGCACCCACCCGTTCGCGATCTGCGCGGCGCCCGTCGCCTCCACGGCGAGGACGACCACCAGCAGGAACCAGTAGAGCCAGCCGACGCTGAACCCGGCCCACCGGCCGAGCGCCCGCTCCGCGTGCACGGAGAACGAGCCGGACGCGGGCATCGCCGCCGACATCTCGCCGAGCATCCGCATCACGCACATCGCGAGCGCGCCCGCGATCAGGTACGAGACGACGATCCCCGGCCCCGCGACCGCGATGCCGGCGCCCGAACCGACGAAGAGCCCGGCCCCGATGACACCGCCGAGCCCCAGCATGGTCAGGTGCCGCTGCTTCAGCCCGGCGGAGAGCGGTTCGTCGGGCGTGGGGCTGCCGGGCAGGGAACCGCCGGGCGGGGAGCTGTCGTGCATGGGGGGCTTCGGCCGATCTCGGGCGGTGCGGGGTTTAGCGGGAACCTACAGTGTTCCGCCCGGGCGCCCCGCGGTGCAAAACGGGGCCACCCACCGCTGGCCTCAGTGACGAGCATCACCTCGGAGGAGGTGTACAGGAACGCCTTTGTACGGAGCCCACCAATCCGGTGCGTCAGCCTTTGTCGACCGGCGACCGTGATCGGCTCAAGTCCCCTGGGATAGCGTCACGGAGTCCCACCCTGCCCGACCTCAAGAACGCGGAGTCCCCATGAGCACCGCCACCGCAGCCGTCGCCGCCCGCCCGGGCAAGGTTCTCGCCGACCTCATCCCCGCCTCCCGCACCAAGGACATCGCGCTGGTCGTCGGCGGCGCCGCCCTCACCGGCATCGCCGCGCAGATCGCCGTCCCCGTCCCGGGCTCGCCGGTCCCCGTCACCGGACAGACCTTCGCCGCGCTCCTCGTCGGCACCGCGCTCGGCGCCCGCCGCGGCTTCCTCGCGCTCGCCGTGTACGCGCTCGCGGGCATGGCCGGCATGCCGTGGTTCGCCGAGGGCGCCTCCGGCTTCTCGATGCCCTCGTTCGGCTACGTCATCGGCCTGATGCTGGCCTCGGCGGCCGTCGGCGCGCTGGCCCGCCGCGGCGGTGACCGCTCGGTGCTGCGCACCGCGGGCACCATGGTGATCGGCGAGGCGATCGTCTACGCGGTCGGCGTCCCCTACCTCGCCGTCTCCACCGGCATGAGCCTGACGGCCGCGGTCGCCGCGGGCCTGACCCCGTTCCTGCTCGGCGACGTGCTGAAGGCGGTCCTGGCGATGGGCGCGCTGCCCACCGCCTGGAAGTTCGCCAACAAGTAGGCGACCAGGGCCCGTCCGGTCCTAGCGCAGGTTGTAGTTCCTCCGGAAGAGGTTCGCCGGGTCGTACGCGGCCTTCAGATCGGCGAGCCTCTTCCGCGTCTCCGCGTCGTACAGGCCCTCGGGCCGGTCGCCGCCGCCGAACGCGAAGTTGAGCGAACGGCCCACGACGTGCCCCTCCACGGCCGCGAACGCCCGCGCGTGATGCGCCCGCGCCGCGTCCCTGCCCCCCTCGCCGAGCGGCGACAGGATCCGCACCAGCCAGCCCGCGTCCCGGTACGGCACCGCGTTCGGCGCGGGCCGGGAGAGCGCGCCGCCCAGGTGGTTGAGCTGGACGACGTGCATGCCGTCGGCCGCGGGGCCCGACAGGGTGAAGAGCTCGGTGACCGCCGCGACGTCCAGCTCGTCCAGGAACACGCTGTCCCCGTAGTACGCGTGCGGGAAGTCGGGGTCGCTGTGGATGGTGTGGCTCTCGCCGTACGGCATCTCGCGCACGGTGTCCGAGACCGCCGGGCCGAGCGCGGCCCGCAGCGGCGCCACCAGCCGCTCGCCCTCCGCCGCGTCCCCGGTGAACGCGATCCGCACCGACACCAGATACGTGCCGCGCAGGTGCGGCGGCATCGCCGGGACGTCCGGGTAGACGAGGGCCGCGAGCGACGAGGTCAGCGTCTCGGGGACGGTCGACGCCCACGCGACGTAGTCCCGCACCAGGTCCGCCGGGTCCGTCACGCGCCCGTCGTGGCCGAGCGAGCCCCCGTAGAGCCGGGTCACCGGCACCAGGCCGACCTCGATCGCGGTCACCACGCCGAGGTTGGCGCCGCCGCCGAGCAGACCGCCGAAGAGCTCCGGGTCGCTGTCGTGCGTGACGTGCCGCAGGGTGGCGTCGGCCGTGACGACGTCGACCGCGCGCACGTGGTCGGCCGTGTAGCCGAACTCCCGCGCCAGGATGCCGAGTCCGCCGCCCAGCGTGTAACCGACGGCGCCGACGCTCGGCGCCGAACCGTTCAGCGGGGCGAGGCCGTGCTCGGCGGCGGCCTCGACGACGGCGCCCCAGCGGGCGCCCGCGCCGATCCGCACGGTGCGGGCCGCGGGATCCACGACGACCTCGGTCATCCGCCGGGTGCTGATGAGGACGCCGCCCTCGGTGTCGTCGGGCAGGCCGTGCCCGGTGGCCTGGACGGCCACCGGGAGGCCTTCGGCCGCGGCGTGCGCCACCGCGGCCACCACGTCGTCGGCGGTGGCCGCGGTGAAGACCACGTCGGGCCGCTGGGCGAAACCGGTCTGGAAACCGGCGAGTTCGTCGTCGTAACCGGCATCGCCCGGACGGAGTGTGATCGCGTCGTGCTGTGGAGTCATGGCACGTACTGTGCCCGCATAACCTGACAGTTTCCGTCAGCTTTTCACGTCAGTTCTTCGCGACGGGCCTCCGGCTGGACCACCACAGCCCCGCCCCGCCCACGGCGAGCAGCGCGGCGCCGACCGCGCCGAGCGGCAGCACCTCGTCGGCGGGACCGGTGGACGGCAGGTTCCCCTTGTCCCCGGCGTCACCGGTGCCGCCGCCCTTGTCGCCCGCGGGCGCGGCCGGCTTGTTCTCCGTGCCGAGCAGCAGCGGGGTCACGGGCGCGTTCGGCGACGGGCTGGTGTTGCCGAACGGCACGGGGCCCTGCTGCCAGAAGGTCTTCTTGCCGTCCCCGCTCTGCACCGGCAGACAGATCTTGCCGGTCTTCGTGACGTCGAAGGTCGCGGCGACCTTGTACGACTGCGACTTTCCGGCCGCGAGATTGGCGATCCCGCACGAGAAGGCGCTGTTGGAACCCTTCGGCAGATCCTTTCCGGCGAGTGCGGTGCAGCCCGGCACGTCCTTGATCGTCATTCCGTCGAATCCGACGACGAGCAGATTGATCTTCCCGCTGTCCTTGGTGCCCTGATTGCTCACGCTCGCGACAAGGTTCTTCGTCTCCTTGGTCGAATTGTCGACGGAGATCTTCTCGCTGAGACCCGTGGTCAATTTGACGCCCGCGGGCGCGGTGTCCATGGCCTTTCCGCCCTCGCTGCTGCCCGGACCAGGCCCGTCGTCCGCGACAGCGGCAAAAGGCAGGATGACTACTGCCGTTACCGTCGCGGTCAGCAGCGACCCGGCAATTTTCACCTGACGCCGTGAACTCATGTTCGTCCCCCTTGGTCTTTCTCGCTCCCCCAACTGCGTCCGAATTCGCAGTACTTGAAGAGGTACCACAAGATTTCTCCCCACTATGCTGGGACGGCGGGAAGTGTCGATTTTGTGTTTCGGGGGTGCAGTCGATTGCCTGGGAACATGAGTGGAGGCGTCCGGGGATTAGTGGTGGCAGCGCGCTACCGACTGGACGAACACATAGGCCAGGGCGGCATGGGACGCGTGTGGCGCGCGGTGGACGAGATGCTCGACCGGCCCGTGGCCGTCAAGGAGATGCGCATCGACGGACTCGACCCCGAGGACGCCCGCACCCGTCGTGAGCGCACCCTGCGCGAGGCCCGCGCGACGGCCCGCATCGACCACCCGAACGTGGTCCGCGTCTACGACGTCGTGGACGAGGGCGAACGCCTGTGGATCGTCATGGAACTGGTCGACGGCCGCTCCCTCGAACAGATCCTGGTGGCGGACGGACCGCTCGGCGTCGACGAGGTCGCGGAGATCGGCCGGGGCCTCGCCGAGGCGCTGCGCCCGGTGCACGCGAGCGGCGTCCTGCACCGCGACATCAAACCCGGCAACGTCCTCATCGAGCGCGCCGGGCGCCGCCGCGTCATCCTCACCGACTTCGGGATCGCCGCCATCCAGGACACCAAGGCGCTCACCATGGTCGGCATGCTCGTCGGCTCGCCCGACTACATGGCGCCCGAGCGGGTCTCGGGGCGCCCGCAGGGTCCGCCGTCCGACCTCTGGTCGCTGGGCGCGACGCTGTGCGCGGCGCTCGGCGGGCACTCCCCGTTCAGCCGCGACACGACGCTCGCGACCCTGCACGCCGTGCTCTACGAGGAGCCCACGCTGCCGCCCGAGGCGGGCCGGCTGACCCCGCTCCTGGAGGGCCTCCTGGCGAAGGAGCCGCAGGACAGGCCCGGCCTCGACGAGGTGGCCGAGGCGCTGGCGCCACCGCGGCCCGAGCCGGCGCCGCCGCAGGACCCGGTGCCGGTCCCGCGTCCCAGGACCCACACCCTCGACATCGGGCTGCGCCGCCCCGCACCGGTTCCGCCGGTCCCCTCGCAGGCCCCCACGGAGTGCGCGAAACCCGCCCCGGGCGACGACCTCCTGGGACCCCCGAAGGCCCCGGTCCCGGCCCCGGGCCCGGCGTCCGGCCGGCCGAACCGGCGCCGCGTCACCCTGATCGCCGCCGGGGGAGTGCTGCTCGCGGGCGCCGCGGCCGCGCTCGTCCTGACCCTGCCCGGCGACGGCTCGTCCGGTGGCGGGGCGCAGGCGGGCGGCGGACCGACGGTCACCTCGCGGCCGCCCACGGTCGAGGGCACCTCGCGCCCGCCGACCACCGGCCCGTCGCTGCCGCCGGGATCGCGGCGCGAGATCGACTACGCGTGGGTGCCGCCCAGCGGCTGGAAGCGGGCGGTCAAGACGGCGGCCGAGGTGCACTACACGTCACCCGACGGCACGCAGGAGCTGGCGGCGCAGTCCGCGCTGGCCAAGGACGACCTGCTGGCGACGTGGCAGAAGTCGGAGCGCAGCGCCCACCAGGGCCAGGCGTACGAGAAGATCCGCCTGGGCCGCACGACGTTCCGCGGACACCCCGCCGTGGTGTGGGAGTACCTGTTCACGCTCGACGGCAGGCGCTGGCACGCCGAGCAGCTGGCCTTCGAACAGGGAGCCCAGTCGTACCAGATCAGCACCTGGTACCAGCTGGGCGCGGAGGGGCGGGCGAAACAGACGTACGAGCGGGTGAAGAGGACCTTCACCGTCCTGACGCCCGGCCCCTCCGGGAACTGACGGGACCGGTCAGACCTTGCTGAGGTCCTTGCCGCGCTGGATCCGCTCACGGACCAGCGAGAACCCGACCACGAACGCGGCCACGAGCAGCGACAGGAGCACCTGCTCGCGCCCGGCGTCGTCCGTCAGCATGTAGACGAGCACGAACGAGATCGCGGCGATCGTCGCCCACGTCAGGTACGGGAACAGCCACATCTTCACGACGAGCTTCTCCGGCTGCTCGCGCAGGATGATGCCGCGCATCTTCAGCTGCGTGAAGCAGATGACCAGCCACACGAACAGGGCGACGGCGCCGGAGGAGTTGAGCAGGAAGGTGAAGACGGTGTCCGGCCACTGGTAGTTGAACCACACGGCGAGGAAGCCGAAGACGACGGAGCCGAGGATCGCGGTCCGCGGCACGCCGCGGCTGGTGGTCTTCGCGAACGCCTTGGGGGCGTCGCCCCGCTGGCCGAGCGAGAACGCCATGCGGGAGGCGGTGTACAGGCCCGAGTTCAGGCAGGACAGGACGGCGGTCAGCACGATGACGTCCATGACCTGACCGGCGTGCGGAATGCCGATGGAGTTCAGAGCGGCCACGTAGGACCCCTCGTCGACGATCGACTTGTCGTTCCACGGCAGCAGGGTGAGCACGACGAAGATCGAGCCCAGGTAGAAGATGCCGATGCGCCAGATCACGGAGTTCGTGGCCTTGGTGACGGCCTTCTGCGGGTCCTCGGACTCACCGGCGGCGAGGGTGACGATCTCGGAGCCCATGAAGGAGAAGACGACCATCAGCACACCGGTGAGGATCGCGCCGGGCCCCTTGGGGAAGAACCCTCCGGCGTCCGTCAGGTGGGCGAGCCCGCTGCCCGCGTTGTCCGAGCCCGGCAGCACGCCGAACACGGCGAGCAGACCGACGATCACGAACGCGCCGATGGCGACGACCTTGATCCCGGCGAACCAGAACTCGAACTCGCCGTACGAGCCCACGGCCGCCAGGTTCACGGCGGTGAGCACGACCATCACGATCAGCGCCCAGCCCCACTGGGGGACGCCCGGTATCCAGCCGTTGAGGATCTTGGCCCCGGCCGTCGCCTCCACGGCGAGCACCACGACCCAGAAGAACCAGTACAGCCAGCCGATGGAGAACCCGGCCCAGCGCCCGAGGGCCTGGTCGGCGTAGGCGGAGAAGGAGCCGGAGGAGGGCCGGGCCGCGGCCATCTCGCCGAGCATCCGCATCACGAGGACGACCATGGCGCCGACGAGGGCGTACGAGATGAGGATGGCGGGGCCGGCCGCCGCGATGCCGGAACCGGATCCGACGAACAGACCGGCGCCGATGACACCACCGATGGCGATCATCGACAGATGACGGTTCTTGAGCCCTGCCTTCAGGCCGTCGCCACCGTCCGGCCCGCCCTGGACCCCATGGGGGTCTACGGGCGATGTGTCTTCCGTCGCAAGGGATGACTGCGAGGTCATGAACGGATCCTTAGGTTCTCGGGGTACGAGCCCTGGCATTCAAAGCGCAGAGAGGCGCGGAGCGGAAGACCTGAATCCGGATTGTTGCCTTCCTTACGTCGGGCTCACATCCGGATGACCATGGTTCTGCCCCCGGACGCGGCTACCCGGCCCGCGGCGTGCCACACTCGGACCCATGCGCGTGTACCTCGGCTCGGATCATGCCGGCTACGAACTCAAGAACCACCTCGTCGAATGGCTCAAGGCCCACGGCCACGAGCCCGTCGACTGCGGGCCCCACATCTACGACGCCCTCGACGACTACCCCCCGTTCTGCCTCCGCGCCGCGGAGAAGACGGCGGCGGACCCGGAGTCGCTCGGCATCGTGATCGGCGGCTCGGGCAACGGCGAGCAGATCGCCGCGAACAAGGTCAAGGGCGTCCGTGCGGCCCTCGCCTGGAGCGAGCAGACCGCCGCCCTCGGCCGCGAGCACAACGACGCGAACGTGATCTCCATCGGCGGCCGCATGCACACGCAGGACGAGGCGACGAAGTTCGTCGAGATCTTCCTGTCGACGCCGTACTCGAACGAGGAGCGCCACCAGCGCCGCATCGACATGCTCTCCGCGTACGAGACGACGGGCGACCTCCCGCCCATCCCGGCCCACCACCCGCAGCAGGGCTGAGCCTTTCCGGAGGGGCTTGACCATTCAAGCCCCTCCGGCGATCGAGGAGCGGGGTCCGGGGCGGAGCCCCAGGACGGCAACCCCCACGAACCCGAGGAGAGCGACGGCCGTGCCCGAGGGCCACACGATCCACCGCCTAGCCCAGGACCACGCCGCCCGATTCCAGGGCCGCAGGACCAAGGTGACCAGCCCCCAGGGCAAGTTCTCCGACGCGGCAGCGCTCCTCACCGGCCAGGAACTGACCCGCACGGAAGCCCACGGCAAACACCTCTTCCTCGGCTTCGAGGACGACGACGCCTGGATCCACATCCACCTCGGGCTCTTCGGCAAGTACGCCATCGGCGACACCCCGGCCCCGCCCCCCACGGACACCGTCCGCCTGCGCCTCCTCCACGAGCAGGCCTACTCGGACCTCCGCGGCCCCACCACCTGCGCCCTGATCACCGACGCCGAGAAGCAGGCGATACACGACCGCCTGGGCCCGGACCCGCTGCGCCCCGCCGACGACCCGGCCAAGGCGTACGCGCGCATCGCCCGCAGCCGTACGACGATCGCCGCGCTCCTCATGGACCAGAAGGTCATCGCGGGCGTCGGCAACGTCTACCGGGCCGAGGTCCTCTTCCGCCACCACATCGACCCGTACACCCCGGGCCGGAACCTCGACCCCGACCGACTGGCCGCGGTCTGGGACGACTTGGTGGCGCTGATGCGGGACGGCGTGCGCGCCAACCGCATCGACACGGTCCGCCCCGAGCACACCCCCGAGGCGATGAACCGCCCGCCCCGCGTCGACGACCACGGCGGCGAGGTCTACGTGTACCGGCGCGCACCCCAGCCGTGCCACCTGTGCGGCACCGAGATCCGCACGGCGGAACTGGCGGCCCGGAACCTGTTCTGGTGCCCGACCTGCCAGCCCGCCCACACCAACTTCCCCCGACCCGCTTAGAACCCGTGCTGCAGCCACGGCGCGACCGGTGAGCCGAAGGCCACCGCCGCCTCGCCGAGCGCCCCCTGCCGCAACTCCCGCACCCGGCCCGCCCCGGCCAGCTCGGTGAGCGACACGTCACCGAGATAGGCCGCGCCCAACTCCCGTACGGACAGGGCGAGATCGGCCGGCTCCTCGGTCCGCTTGCACGACGCGCCCTTCGCGTCGCCGACGAGCCGCCAACGCCCCTCGTTCCAGGGGCAGAAGGAGTCCTCGACGTCGAACACGACGTCGACCGGGGTGAGATACGTACGCGCTTCGAGGGCGGCACCCACCTCCACCAGCCGTACGTGCATCGAGTCGCGCACGCGCACCCCGCACCGCCGAACGTCGGAAACGAGGGAGAGCAGCGGATCGTCCACCGGACGGTTGCGCGCCTCCACCGTCTCCGTCAGGTCGATGTCGCACAGGAACCGCCACAGCGCCGCGTACGCCGCCGGGTCGAGGGCGGTGACCTCGCGGGCCTGGATCCGGCCGTGCGCCACCGCGAACTCCGACTCCGGCTTGTTGTGGAACCGGGCGAAACCGACCGTCTCCCCGGCCCGCTCCGCGACCACGCACTGCAGCGGGGACGCGCCGCCGCGGTCCTGCTCCGGGTCGAGCAGCGGCAGCCGCTCCCAGCCCGGCTTGCGGGCGAGCATCCCCGGGCGGGTGCCGACCGTGCGCAGGTGCACGGCCTCGCAGCGCTCGGCGGCCTCGGCCGCGTCCACGATCCGCAGCCGCACGTCGTCGGTGCCGGCCGGCGCGTCGATCCGCACCTTCGTCGAGTCGATGGCCAGCGCCAGCTGCCGGGTCGCGATGCCGTAGCCGAACCGGCCGTAGATCGCGGGCTCGGACGCGGTGAGGACCGCGAGCGGCTCGCCCCAGGCCCGGACGTCGTCGAGCTGGCGGCGCATCATCGACGTGAGGATGCCGCGCCTGCGGTGGGTCGCGGCGACACTCACCATGGTCACCCCGGCGGCGTCCACGAACGCGCCGCCCGGCACCGACACCCGGAACGAGAAGGCGCCCGCGGTGCCCACGCACTCGTCGCCGTCCCACACGCCGATCGACCGGTCGAGCTCCGTCAGGTCGTCCCACAGCCGCCGCTCCTGCGGCGCCTCGGGAACCCCGCCGAAGGCCAGCTCCAGCCTCCCGTACCAGCGGTCCCACTCTTCACGGCGCAGCACGTGCAGGTCGTGCAGGTCTTTCGTCATACGCCCATCCCTACCAGGGCGAGCAGGCCGCGAGCGAGGGATTTACCGGGCGGGGAACGTGCCCGGAAAGGGGGACAAGTGGGACCTCCCGTGCACAGGTCCAGGCCTCACGGATAAGGTCCACGAGCAATGGCGGTACGACGAGAGCGGCGCGGGCGCGAACAGCGCGCCGAAGCCGAGACGTTCCCGGCCCGGTTGAAGATGCGGATGCACCGGGTCCGCACCGCCGTGCGCAGATCCGGGGTCGACTACTTCCGCGGCGACGGTTCGGACTGGATCGCGCTCGCCGGACTGCTGATCACGATCCCGCTGATCGCCTGCGCCACGATCCTCAACCCGGTCTGGTGCTCGCCCGCGGTGCTGGTCCTGCCGATCGTCGCGGGCGGCCTGCTGCTGCGCCCCGCCAGCCTGCTCGGTCTGTACGCGGCGGCCGCCGCGGCGCTGATCGTGGAGTCGGTCCAGCTCGGCCCGTACTCGGAGCGCGCGGCCGCGGTCACCCCCGGCACCGTCCTCACGGTCGCGGCCTGCGGTTTCTTCGGGCTGCTCATCGCCCAGTTCCGCAGCCGCGTCGGCGTGCCCTGGCGGCGCGGCGGCACGATGCTCTTCGACCTGCGCGAACGCATCCGCACCCAGAGCCGGCTGCCCAAGCTGCCGCAGGGCTGGCACCGCGAGATGGCGCTGCGTCCGGCGGGCGGCCAGTCGTTCTCGGGTGACTTCGTGGTGGCGGCCCGGACGAACAACGGCCGCACGCTGGAGGTCGTCCTCACCGACGTCTCCGGCAAGGGCATGGACGCCGCGTCCCGGGCGCTGCTCCTGGCGGGCGCCTTCAGCGGCCTCCTGGGTTCCCTGCCCCCGCACGCCTTCCTCCCGGCGGCCAACGGCTACCTCCTCCGCCAGGACTGGGACGAGGGCTTCGCGACCTCGATCCACCTCGTCCTCGACCTCGAATCGGGCGACTACGAGCTCTACTCGGCGGGCCACCCGCCGGGCCTCCAGCTCAGCGCGGGCACGGGCCGCTGGGAGGAGAAGGCCGCGGAGGGTCCGCTCCTCGGGGTGTACGACGGGGCGGAGTTCGACGCGACGAAGGGCACGCTGCGGCCCGGTGACGTCCTGATGCTCTTCACGGACGGCCTGGTGGAGACGTCCGACCGGGACATCTCCGAGGGCATCGACCGCCTCACCGGAGAAGCCGACCGCTATGTGACGGGCGGCTTCCACGGCGCGGCCTGGCACCTCATCGAGGCGGTCGCCAAGGACGTCA
>NZ_JAMOLN010000204.1 GCF_024448165.1 Streptomyces longispororuber | reverse complement strand
AAGGTGTTCCGGCCCCACCAGTTTGAACCTTTATGCGCTGTCAGTGCTGTTTGTCACAGTTGGCCGAGCGTGGCGACCATGATCGCCTTGATGGTGTGCATCCGGTTCTCGGCCTCGTCGAAGACGACGGAGTGCGCCGACTCGAAGACCTCGTCCGTGACCTCAAGGGACTCCAGGCCGTACTTCGCGTGGATCTCGCGGCCGACCTTGGTGCCCAGGTCGTGGAAGGCGGGCAGGCAGTGCAGGAACTTCACGTCCGCGTTGCCCGTGGCGCGCAGCACGTCCATCGTCACGGCGTACGGCGTGAGGGACGCGATGCGCTCGTCCCACACCTCCTCGGGCTCGCCCATGGAGACCCAGACGTCGGTGACGACGAAGTCGGCGCCGGCGACGCCCTCGTCGACGGCCTCGGTGAGGGTGATCCGCGCGCCGCTCGCCGCCGCCAGCTCCCGGGCCCTGGCGACGATGTCGTCGGCGGGCCAGTAGGACTTCGGCGCCACGATCCGCACGTCCATGCCGAGCAGGGCGCCGGTGACCAGGTACGAGTTGCCCATGTTGAAACGGGCGTCGCCCAGGTAGGCGAAGACCATCTCGGTCAGCGGCTTGTCGCTGTGCTCGGTCATCGTGAGCACGTCGGCGAGCATCTGGGTGGGGTGCCAGTCGTCGGTCAGGCCGTTGTAGACCGGCACGCCCGAGAACTGCGCGAGGGTCTCCACCGTCTCCTGCGCGTCGCCGCGGAACTCGATGGCGTCGAACATCCGGCCGAGCACCCGGGCCGTGTCCTTGCTCGACTCCTTCTTGCCGATGTGCGAGCCGGCCGGGTCGATGTACGTCGTCGAGGCGCCCTGGTCCGCGGCGGCGACCTCGAAGGAGCAGCGGGTGCGGGTCGACGACTTCTCGAAGATCAGCGCGACGTTCTTCCCCTTGAGGTGCTGCACCTCGGTCCCGGCCTTCTTGGCGGCCTTCAGCTCGGCGGCCAGCTCGACCAGACCGCGGAACTCCTCGGCGGTGAAGTCCGCCTCCTTGAGGAAGTGGCGGCCGAAGAGATCGGGACGCTGGGCTGTCGCCATGGGGCGCTCCTGGGGTGGGACGGGGACGGGACGGAGGACGTGGACGATGAGATCCGGACGCGACCTCGCACGAGATCACGATGGAAGTCTATACGACCATCCACATTTATATTCAGTCCGGTCCGTCCCGCTACCCGCCCACCGGGTCCCGCTGCACCGGACAGCTCATGCAGCGCGGCCCGCCCCGGCCCCGCCCGAGCTCGCTGCCGGGGATCTCGATCACCTCGATGCCCTGCTTGCGCAGATACGTGTTCGTCGTGGCGTTCCGCTCGTACGCGACCACGACGCCGGGCTCGACCGCCAGCACGTTGCACCCGTCGTCCCACTGCTCGCGCTCGGCGGCGTGCACGTCCTGCGTCGCCGTCAGGACGCGGATCTCGCTCAGGCCGAGCGCCGCCGCGACGGCCCGGTGCATGTGCTCCGGCGGGTGGTCGGTGACCTTCAACTCCCGGGCGGAGGTGCCCGGTTCGATGGTGTACGAGCGCAGCATGCCGAGCCCCGCGTACTGCGTGAACGTGTCGCCGTCGACCATCGTCATCACGGTGTCCAGATGCATGAAGGCCCGCCGCTTCGGCATGTCGAGCGCGACGATGGTGCGCGCCGAGCCCGCCGCGAACAGCTTGTGCGCGAGCATCTCGACGGCCTGCGGCGTGGTGCGCTCGCTCATCCCGATGAGGACGGCGCCCTGTCCGATGACGAGGACGTCACCGCCCTCGATGGTGGACGGGTAGTCGGCCTGGCCCTGGGACCACACGTGGAACGGCTCGTCCCGGAACAGCGGATGGTGCCGGTAGATCGCCTCGAAGTGGACGGTCTCGCGCTGCCGGGCCGGCCAGCGCATGGCGTTCACGGAGACCCCGTCGTAGATCCAGGCGGAGGTGTCCCGGGTGAAGAGGTGGTTGGGCAGCGGCGCGAGCAGGAAGTCGTCCAGGTCCATGGCGTGGAAGCGGACGGACGTCGGCTCGGGGTGCGCCGCGAGGAACTCCCGCTTGGTCATGCCGCCGATGAGCGCCTCGGCGAGCTCCTGGGACGGCAGCGTCTCGAAGGCGGCCCGCAGGTGGTCGGTGGCGAGCGGGCCGTACTCCTTCTCGTCGAAGACGCGGTCCAGTACCCGGGTGCGGGCGGCGTCCACGTCGAGGGCCTCGGTGAGCAGGTCGCCGAAGAGGTGCACCGTGACGCCGCGGTCGCGCAGGACGTCGGCGAAGCCGTCGTGCTCCTGGCGGGCGCGGCGCACCCACAGCACGTCGTCGAAGAGCAACTGGTCCTTGTTGCTGGGCGTGAGCCGCTTCAGCTCCAGATCGGGCCGGTGCAGGATGACGCGGCGCAGGCGCCCGGCTTCGGAGTCGACTTGGAATCCCATGCAGCCATCCTTCCCGGGGTTGGCCGGTTTGCGCGATCGCGCCGTTGCGGGTTGGTCGATGGTGGGCGGGTGCGGGTGCGTGGGGGCTGGCCGCGCAGTTCCCCGCGCCCCTGAAGGCATGCGCGGCGCGCGGCCGGCCCCCACCGGCCCGCAGCCTGACTCACAGACGTGGGTCGACCGGCTCCGACTCCAGGGCCAGGACCGCGAAGACCGCCTCGTGGATCCGCCACAGCGGCTCGCCCTCCCCGAGCCGGTCCAGGGCCTCCAGGCCCAACCCGTACTCACGGATCGCCAACGACCGCTTGTGCCCGAGGAACCGCTGCCGCAGCTTGGCCAGGTTCTCCGGCCGCGTGTACTCCGGCCCGTAGACGATCCGGAGGTACTCGCGCCCGCGGCACTTGATGCCGGGCTGCACGAGCCGCCCCTTGCCGTCCCTGACCAGCGCCCCGACCGGCTTGACGACCATGCCCTCGCCGCCGCGCCCGGTCATCTCCAGCCACCAGTCGACACCGGCCCGCACCGACTCCGGGTCCCCGGTGTCGACGAACAGCCGCCGCGTGGTCTGCAGCAGCCCGCTGACGTCGTGCTCGACGACCCGGTCGATCAGCGCGAGCTGCTCGTCGTGCGGCAGCCCGGCGAGCGACCGGCCCCGGGCGGCCAGGATCTGGAAGGGTGCGAGCCGCACCCCGTCGAGCCCGTCCGTGGTCCAGCAGTAGCGCCGGTACGCCTCCGTGAACGCGGCGGCGTCGGCCGCGCGCTCCCGCTGCCGGTCGAGGAGGCCGCCCATGTCGACACCGCGCCCGGCCGCCGCCTCCAGCGCACCCAGCACGCCCGGGAACGCCGCGCCGGACGCCGCGCCCACCGCCGCGTACTGCGAGCGCAGCAGCCCGGACGCCTTCAGCGACCACGGCATCGACTCGGCGTCGAGGAGCAGCCAGTCGGTGTCCAGCTCCTCCCACAGCCCGGCCGCCGTGACGGCCTCCCGCACCCTGCCGAGCACGGCCTCCGTCGTCTCCCGGCTGTCGAAGAACGGGCGGCCGGTGCGGGTGTACAGGGACCCGGTGACGCCCGGGTCGTCCACGCCGAACCGCTCCCGCGCCGCCGCCGCGTCCCGGCACACCAGCACCACGGCCCGCGACCCCATGTGCTTCTCCTCGCACACGACGCGGGCCACCCCGTCGGCGGCGTACTGCGCGAACGCCTCGGCCGGGTGCTCCAGATAGCCCGCCACCTCGGACGTGGCGGTGGGCGCCATGGTCGGCGGCAGGTACGGGACCAGCCGCGGGTCGACCGCGAACCGGCTCATGACCTCCAGCGCCGCCGCCGCGTTCTCCTCGCGGACCGCGACGCGCCCGCCGTGCCGGGTCTCCACGGTCCGGCGGCCGTGCACGTCGGCGAGGTCGAGCGGCCGGCCCTCGTGGCCGCCGGGCGCCTCGGTGGCCAGCGGCCTGGCCGGCTCGTACCAGACCCGCTCGGCCGGTACGTCGACGAGCTCGCGCTCCGGCCAGCGCAGCGCGGTGAGCTTGCCGCCGAACACGGCGCCGGTGTCCAGGCAGATGGTGTTGTTCAGCCACGTCGCCGTGGGGACCGGGGTGTGGCCGTAGACCACGGCGGCCTTGCCGCGGTAGTCCTCCGCCCACGGGTAGCGCACGGGCAGCCCGAACTCGTCGGTCTCGCCCGTGGTGTCGCCGTACAGCGCGTGCGAGCGCACCCGGCCGGAGGTCCGCCCGTGGTACTTCTCGGGCAGCCCCGCGTGGCACACCACGAGCCTGCCGCCGTCGAGCACGTAGTGGCTGACGAGGCCGCGGACGAACTCCCGCACCTCGGCCCGGAACTCCTCGCTCTCCGCCTCCAGCTGCTCGACCGTCTCGGCGAGCCCGTGGGTGTGCTGCACCTTGGCGCCCTTGAGCCAGCGGCCCAGCTTGTTCTCGTGGTTGCCGGGCACGCACAGCGCGGTGCCCGCCTTCACCATCGCCATGACGCGGCGCAGCACGCCCGGGGTGTCGGGCCCCCGGTCGACGAGGTCGCCGACGAAGACCGCGGTGCGCCCCTCGGGGTGCGCGCCGTCCACGTAGCCCAACTTGCCGAGCAGCGTCTCCAGTTCGGCGGCGCAGCCGTGGATGTCGCCGATGATGTCGAACGGGCCTGTGAGGTGCGTCAGGTCGTTGAACCGCTTCTCCCGGACGATGCCCGCGCCCGCCACCTCCTCGGCGCCGCGCAGGACGTGCACCTTGCGGAACCCCTCGCGCTCCAGGTGGCGCAGGGAACGGCGCAGTTCGCGGGTGTGGCGGGTGATGACGCGGCGGGGCATGCCGGCCCGGTCGGTCCGCTGCGCGTTCCGCCGGACGCACTCGTCCTCCGGGACGTCGAGCACGATGGCGATCGGCAGCACGTCGTGCTCGCGGGCGAGGTCGACCAGCTGGCGGCGGCTCTCCTGCTGCACGTTGGTCGCGTCGACCACGGTCAGCCGGCCGGCCGCCAGCCGCTTGGCCGCGATGTAGTGCAGGACGTCGAACGCGTCGCCGCTGGCGCCCTGGTCGTTCTCGTCGTCGGCGACCAGGCCGCGGCAGAAGTCGCTGGAGATGACCTCGGTGGGCTTGAAGTGGGCGCGCGCGAACGTGGACTTGCCCGATCCGGACGCCCCGATCAGGACGACGAGGGCGAGGTCGGTGACGGGCAGCGTCCGCGCGCTGCTGTTCTCAGTGGTGGTCATGCGGCCTTCGCCTCCTTCTCGGTCGTGGTGATCGTGGTGGTCGTGGTGGTCGTGGTGTCGGGGGCCGCCAGGGTGAACACGGCCATCTGCGTGGGCGGCCCCACCTCGGGGTCGTCCGGTCCGACGGGCTCGTACCGCACCTGGTAGCCGTGCCGTGCGGCCACCCGCTCCGCCCACTCCCGGAACTCGGCCCGGGTCCACTCGAAGCGGTGGTCGCCGTGCCGGACGTGACCGGCGGGGAGGGTCTCCCAGCGCACGTTGTACTCGACGTTCGGCGTGGTCACGAGGACGGTACGGGGCCGCGCGGAGCCGAACACCGCGTACTCGAGGGCGGGCAGCCGCGGCAGGTCGAGGTGCTCGACGACCTCGCTCAGCACGGCGGCGTCATAGCCCTTGAGCCGCTTGTCGGTGTACGCGAGCGAGCCCTGGAACAGCCGCACGCGGGACGCCTGCCGCTCCCCCATGCGGTCCAGCTTGAGCCGGCGGGAGGCGATCGTGAGCGCCCGCACCGACACGTCGACCCCGACGATCTCCGTGAACCGCACGTCCTTGAGCAGCTCCTGCACCAACTGGCCCTGCCCGCAGCCGAGGTCGAGCACCCGGGCCGCCCCGGACGCGCGCAGCGCGGCGAGGATCGCCTCCCGGCGCCGGACGGCCAGCGGCACGGGCCGCTCCTCGGTGTCTGCCTGCTCGTCCACGGCGTTGTCGATCTCCTCGACGGCCGTGTCGTCGGCCTCCGCGAGCCGCACCAGCTCCAGACGCTCCATGGCCTGCCGGGTCAGCGACCAGCGGCGGGACAGGTAGCGGCTGGTGATCAGCTTCTGCTCGGGGTGCCCGGCCAGCCAGCCCTCGCCCGCGCGCAGCAGCTTGTCGACCTCGTCGGCCGAGACCCAGTAGTGCTTCGCGTCGTCGAGCACCGGCAGCAGCACGTACAGGTGCCGCAGCGCCTCGGCGAGCCGCAGCTCCCCTTCCAGGACCAGCTGCACGTACCGCGAGTCGCCCCACTCGGGGAACTGCGCGTCCAGGGCCACGGGCTCGACGTGCACCGTCCAGCCGAGCGGCTCGAACAGGCTCCGTACCAGGTCGGGGCCGCCGCGGGCCGGCAGTGCGGGCACCTCGACGCGCAGCGGCAACGGCTCCTCGGCCCGCTCGGGGCGCGCCTTGCACACCCCGCGCAGCGCGCTGGAGAAGACGGTGCTCAGGGCGACGGCGAGCAGCGACGACGCGGCGTACGGCCGGTCGTTCACGTACTGGGCGAGCGCCGCGTCCGGGGCACCGGTCTTCCCCTTGCCCTTGCCTCGCCTCACCAGGGCCACCGGATCCACTTCCAGGAGCAGCGCGGCCGTGCACCGCTCCGCGCTCGCCTCGGGGTAGAGGACGTGCGCGGTGCCGTAGGAGGTGGAGAACGCCTGCGCGTTCTCGGGATGCTTGTGCAGCAGGAACCCGAGGTCGGTCGCGGGGCGTTCAGGGGTACCGGTGGTACTGATCGTCAGGAACACGCCACCCAGTCTCCCCGGTGGGCACGACGGCGACCAGCGAGTTTTCCCGGCGGGGAGCGGCCGCCGGGCATCATGGCGGGTATGGATCTTCGCGTATTCACCGAGCCGCAGCAGGGTGCCACCTACGAGACGCTGCTCCGCGTCGCGCAGACGGCCGAGGAGTTGGACTACGGAGCGTTCTTCCGGTCGGACCACTATCTCCACATGGGCTCCGTCGACGGGCTGCCGGGGCCCACGGACGCCTGGACGACGCTGGCCGGTCTGGCCCGCGAGACCAAGCGGATCCGGCTCGGCACCCTGATGACCGCGGGTACGTTCCGGCTGCCGGGCGTGCTCGCGATCCAGGTGGCCCAGGTCGACCAGATGTCGGGCGGCCGCGTCGAGCTGGGGCTCGGCTCCGGCTGGTACGCGGAGGAGCACGCCGCGTACGGCATCCCGTTCCCGAAGGAGAAGTTCGGGCGGCTCGAGGAGCAGCTCGCCATCGTGACGGGGCTGTGGGAGACGCCCGTCGGACAGCGCTTCACCTTCGACGGCACCTACTACCAGCTGAAGGACTCCCCCGCCCTGCCGAAGCCCGCCCAGTCGCGCGTGCCGGTCCTGGTCGGTGGTCACGGCGCGAAGAAGACCCCGGCCCTGGCCGCCCGGTTCGCCACCGAGTTCAACATTCCGTTCGCCTCGATCGCCGACACCGAGCAGCAGTTCAAGCGGGTCAGGGCGGCGGCGGCCGCCCACGGGCGCGCGGACGACGCGCTCGTCTACTCCAACGCCCTCGTCATCTGCGTCGGCCGCACCGACGCCGAGGTGAAGCGGCGCGCGGACGCGATCGGCCGGGACGTCGACGAGCTGAAGGCGAACGGGCTCGCGGGCTCCCCCGCCGAGGTCGTGGAGCGCATCGCCGCGTACCGGGCCGTCGGCTCGCAGCGGATGTATCTGCAGATGCTCGACCTCGACGACCTGGACCACCTGGAGCTCATCGCGGCCGAGGTGGCACCGCAGCTCTCCTGAGCCGCCCATGGGGACGTCCGGTCCCGGGGCCCGCACGCCCGTGCGGGCCCCGGTCCTCGAACAGGCGTCAACTCCGCAGGTCCCGCCGGCTCACGCCACCCCGGTCGGGTGAAAATGCGTCAACCCGGAACGTGGTGGCGGCCCGCCCCAGTGACCCGGCGCGTCCGGTGATCGTTGGCCGGGGCGGAGCCGGACCGCCCGGCCCCCGCGCCGGCGGTCGCTGCCGGGCGTCACTTGCGTCAACTGCCCTTTCCCCAGCGGAAGGGCGAGGGCCGAGGAGGCCGTCATGTCCCAGGAAGCCGTGCCCGAGCAGGCAGTGCACGATCCGTCCGTGCCCGAGCAGCAAGGCGCACCCAAGGGTCTGTTGCAGCAGATGGAGGAGCTGATGGCGGCTCTCAACGCCGATCTGTCGCAGCTCGACGCCGACCTCCAGCAGTCCCCGGGCACGTCGCGTCCGACCGCCGAGGACGTCTGACGGTGCACTTCCCGCCGGGAGCGCCCGCCGAAGGGTCAGCTCCCGGTCAGGCCGCCGAGTCCGAGCCGGGCTCCGGCGCGGGCCCGGACAGCCGGCTGTCGTGCTCCGGCAGCCGCCGCAGTATCTCCAGGACGCGGTCCCTGGACTCGTCCGCCGAGTCGATCGCTTCCATGCACTGCCAGTAGGCCCCCTCCTCGAACGATTCGCTCGCCACGCCGACGAGCGCGATCCCCACGTCGCCGAGCAGCGCGCCGAGTCCCGTCAACGCCTGGCGCACCTCGCCCAGTTCGGTCAGCTGCGCCGCCCGTATCCCACCGGCCCCCACCACCGGCACCGCGGAACCGCCGCTGCCACGCGCGCCCGCCTCGGCCAGTCCTCGCGCCTCGCCCCGTAATTCCGGCGGCCCGTGCAGCGCGAGGCGCGCACCTATCGCCTGTGCAAGTGCCTGTGCCTGCCACGCCTCCCTCATGATGTCCGGCGCGTCCTGGCTCTCCGCCAGGGCCCGTCGGCCGACCCCGATGAGCCGCACCGCATCCATCGCGTCCCCGTCCGTCCTGCCCGAACTCCCTTGTCCACTACCCAGAGTGAAGGTCTGTGCGACGAAAAGCCAGAGGAAGCCCGAAATCTGTGGACACGGAATCCGATGTGGATATTTCTATGACTCCATAGAGTGACGGAACGGGATCTCTAGCCGCCCGGCGCGGGCGGGACCGGGAACCGGCTCTCGTTGCGGTCGATCTTCGCGGCGAGAGCGGCCAGCGCGTCGATGCCGAGCACCTCGCACAGTTGCAGGAGATAGGCGAGGACGTCGGCGACCTCGTCCTCGACGCGGTGGGCGGACGCCGGGTCGTCCATCACGCGGGCGGACTGCTCGGGGGTCAACCACTGGAAGATCTCGACCAGTTCGGACGCCTCGACGCTGAGCGCCGCGGCCAGGTTCTTGGGTGTGTGGAAGGGCTGCCAGTTCCGCGCGGCGGCGAACCGGGAGAGCCGCTGCTGCAGCGCCGCCACGTCGAGGGGGGCCGGTCCCGGCCGGTCATGGGTTCCGTCTGTCACGGCTTCAGGTCTACCACCGCCGCGCCGTGCGTCCGCGCCGCCCGGTCCGCGCCCGACCCCTCGCCCACCGCGGCGACGAGGCGGATGTGGCCGCGGGCGCACATCCGCACGGCCAGTTCGGTGAGTGCGGCGCCCTGGGCGGGGTCGAGCCCGCGGTCGAAGCCGTCGGCGAGCACGGTCAGGGTCTGATAGGCCTCCGGGACCTCGGCGGCCGCGTCGACCTCCAGCACCCGGGGTCCGGTGAGCAGGACGAGGGCGAGGGCCAGGTACCTCAACTCGCCGTCCGCGAGGCGCTCGACGGGGGTGCGCAGTCCGGCGCCGCGCTCGACGACGGCCCGTACGGCGTCGCCCGCGGCGGGCTCGGTGAGCACGTCCTCGACGGGGGCCGCGAGTCCCGCGCGGGCCGCGGCGACCAGCAGAGCGTGCCGGGTGCCGCACTCGGCGCGGGTGCGGTGCAGCACCGCCGCGAGGTTGTCGCAGCCGCCGAGCAGCCGGTCGGCGCGGACGGACACCGGGACGCGCATCCGCGCGGGGTCCGGGTCGCAGGCGAACGCCGAGCGCAGGCCGACGACCGTCTGCTCCGCCGCGGCGAGGACCCGGCGCTGCCCCTCCGTGCGGCCCGACACCCGCAGCGGGAGGAGGGCCGTGCCGAGGAGGTCGTCGGGGAGCGGGGCCCGGGTGACCGGCACGGAGCCCGCGGTGTGCCAGGCCGCCTGGACGTCGCGGCGGCCCGGGTCGCGCAGGGCGGTCTCCAGGTAGGTGATGCCGGGACCGGTCAACCGCTCGCCCACGATGCGCAGTTCGGGCTCGGCCTGCACCGCGAGGTCGAGCCGGACGGGTCCGACGGGGCCCGCGACGGTGCAGCCGATCCGGAATCCGCGGCGCTGCTGGGCGTCGGGGCGGGCCCGTTCGGGAACGTGTCCGCGCGGATCGGGGAACACCTCGGCCAGCTCCGCCCCGCCGCTGAGCCGGGCGAGTGCCCCCAGTGCCCGCAGCGCGCTGGTCTTTCCGCTGCCGCTCGGTCCGGTGAGGACGGTGAACGGGGCGAGGGGGACGGTGACGCCTCGGTGGCCGGCGAAGGCCGAGAGCCGCAGTTCGGTCACGCACGGGCGGTCCGGGGACGCGTCGGGTAACGGGGACGCGCCCCGCAGGAGCACGGTCATGCCGCGAACGTAGGCGGGAAGGCCACCGCAGAACCGTTTTTCCGCGATGACCTTCCTACGATCGGGGGACTATGCCGCCCGGGATTGCCGGAGCACCCGGGCCGACCCGGCGCCGCGAGATCCGGCCCGGCGTCGTGAGAACCGGTGCCGCCGTCCCCTGGAGAACCGGCCCCGCCCCTACGAGAGGGCGCCCGCCCCGGCCACCAGCCCCTGGACCTCCGTGCCGGGCGGCGCCAGCAGGAAGACGTTGCGGTCGACGCGGTGCATGCCGCAGCCGAGGCCGAGGACCACGCCGCTGCTGAAGTCCAGGACCCGCTTGGCGACTTCGGTCTCGGCCCCGGTCAGATCCAGCAGGACCGGGATGCCGGACATCACGGTCTCGGCGACCTCGCGGGCGTCACCGAAGACGTTCACCCGCAGCACGACGAAGCGGCGTCGCGGCTCCGTCTCCACTTCCGGCATCGCCCGGTGGTCGACCGCTGACGGCCACTCATTGCGGCTGCGCAGCGGTACGACCTGGGCGAGCCCTTCCCACTGTTCGTCGGTGACGTCGTGGCCGTTCACTGCCCCCACCCCGTCCGGGCTCGCACTGTTGTCTGCACCGGCCAATTCTTACGCCATGTCACCCGTTCAGCCCAACACCGACACGGACCGGTGCCTAAGCCGCAAGCGCCACGGCTTCCACCGCGGGCACCCGCACCCCGCGCCGGGCCGTCGCCAGGCTGGTGACCAGCGTGGCCGCCGTGGCAACGGCCACCACCGTGATCCAGATGCCGAGGCCCTGCCCGGGAAGGAGCCCGTCGGTGCGCACGGCGGTGAACGGGAGGATGCCCGCCAGCGCCGCGAGTGTGCCGAAGAACACTCCGGTGACGGTGAGGACGACGCCCTCCACGGCGACGGTTCCCAGCACTTGGGCCGGGGTCGCGCCGGCGAGGCGCTGCTGGCCGAACTCCCGGACGCGGTAGGACGTGGCGGCGTACAGGGAGTTGATGAGCATGATGCAGGCGAAGACGACGATGATGCCGACCACGGTGAAGTTGAGCGTCTCGAGGTTCTTGTCCTCGATCGACCTGGTCAGCCCCGAGGCCTTGATCGCGTCGTTCTCGACGGCCTGCATGTACAGCGTCGCGGTGGCCATGCCGGTGAACAGGATCAACGGCATCAGGACGCCGGAGAGTTCGGCGGCGCGCTGTCGCATGTTCCGTACCGTCAGATAGCCGCTCGCGCCGGTGAGGGCGGTCACCAGGGGTTCGACGCGGCCGAGGACGGTGCGCAGCAGGCGCGTCGAGACGAGGGCGAAGCCGACGGAGAGCAGGATCGCCCCGTAGGCCGGTGCCGCCATGAGCGCGGCGTCGGTGGCCTTCATGGCGAACGTGGAGCACACGGCGAGCGCGCCGACGGCCAGTGCCGCCCAGGACGCGACCGTGCGGGCCCGGCCCGGCTTCCGGCGGCCGCCCGCCGCCGCCCTGGTGGCCCGGCGCACGGCGAGGAACGCGGCGCCGGCCGCGGCCAGGACGGTGACGTCGATGCCGGACATGAGGGCGATCGGCCCGAAGGAGGGGTCGACGGAGTCGGCGACCTGGCCGCTGTCCTTGAACACGTCGAGCAGGACCCGGCCGCCGAGCATCGCGGGACCGATGGCGAGGAGCGCGCCCACCAGGGCCACGACGACCGCCTCGCCGACGACCATCCGCTTGATCTGGGCCGGGGTGGCGCCCGTGCTGCGCAACAGGTCGATCTCCTCGGTGCGTTGGCGGACGTTGACCGTCAGGGTCGAGGCGACCGCGAAGAAGACGAGCAGGGTGCCGTAGCCGCCGACGACGCTCGCCGCGGTGGTGAGCGTGTCCGAGCTGACCTTGTCGACGCCGCTCGCGCCGGCGGTGTCGTACATCGAGTTGAACGTCATGATGATCGCCGCGCCGAGGAAGGCGGACAGGAGGGTCGCGAGGAAGCGGCCGGGGCGCTGGCGTACGGAGCGGGCCGCGAGTCCGAGCATCGTGAACACGGCTCACACCCCCGCCGTCACGTCGTCGCCGAGGTGCGCGAGGCGTTCGGCGACCGCGTCGGCCGTCGGCGCCGTGAGACGGCCCGCGAGGCGGCCGTCGGCGAGGAACTGGACGGCGTCCGCGTACGAGGCGGCGACCGGGTCGTGCGTCACCATCACCACGGTCCTGCCGTGCACCCGCACCGCTTCCCTCAGGAGGCTCAGCACGTCGCGGGCGCTGCGGGTGTCGAGGGCGCCGGTCGGCTCGTCGGCGAAGACCACGGACGGCTCGGTGACCAGGGCGCGGGCGATGGCGACGCGCTGGCGCTGGCCGCCGGAGAGCTGGTCGGGCCGGTGGCCGAGCCGGTCGCCGAGGCCGACGGAGCCGAGGATCCGCTCGACGCGGCCCCGGTCGACGCGCCGGCCCGCGAGCTTGAGCGGCAGGACCGTGTTCTGGGCGACGGTGAGCGTCGGCAGCAGGTTGTACTGCTGGAAGACGAAGCCGACGCGGGTGCGGCGGAACTTGGTGAGCTGCGCCTCGCTGCGGACCGGGCCGGTGCCGCCGGTCATCTCCTCGCCGTCGACGACGACGAGGCCGCTGTCGGGGCGGTCGAGTCCGGCGGCGCAGTGCAGCAGCGTCGACTTGCCGGAGCCGGACGGGCCCATCACCGCCGTGAACGTGCCGGTGGGCAGGGACAGGGTGATGTCGTCGAGGGCCCTGACCGTGGCGCCCTCGGCGTCGCCCGCGCCGTACGTCTTGGTGACCTTCACCAGGCGCAACGCCTCGGCGCGCCCGGTGTCGTGCGTCGTTCGGTGCTGGTGTCGCCTCATCGCCGATCCCCTCGTCCGGCGCACTCTGCGCCTCTCCTCAGACGCTAGGGACGGCGGGCCGCGGGGACATTGGGCGTACGGCCCGGAGCAGGGGTGTTCCTATGTACACCCCCGTCCTACGGGTGACCGCCCGACCTGGCCAGCCACCGGCCCTCGTGCCGGGTCACCTCGATGGGGCGGCCGAAGCAGGCGGTCATGCGGTCCGCGGTCAGGACCTCGTCGACGTGACCGCGGGCCAGCACCCGGCCCTCGCGCAGGAGGAGGGCGTGGCTGATCGCCGGGGAGAGTTCCTCCAGGTGGTGGGTGACCGTCACGGTCGCCAACTCCGGGCGGTTGTCCGCCAGTTGACGCATGGTGTCGATGAGGTCCTCACGGGAGGGCAGGTCGAGCGCGTTGAACGGCTCGTCGAGCAGGAGCAGCGCCGGGTCCGCCATCAGCGCGCGGGCGATGAGGATGCGGGCGCGCTGGCCGCCGGAGCAGACGCCGTACGGGCGGTCGGCGAGCTCCTTGATCTGGAGTTCGGCCAGGAGCGCGTGGGCACGGTCGCGCGCCTCGGTGTCGTAGGCCTTCCAGAGCGGCTGCACGGTGCCGGTGTGGCCGGTCAGGACGACGGTGTGGCCGGGGAGGTCCTGGGGGACGCGCTGGGAGGTGGAGACGTGGCCGATGTGGGCGCGCAGTTCGCGGACGTCGACCCGGCCGAGCCGGTGGCCGAGGACCTCGACGGTGCCGGTGGTCGGGAAGGTCGTGGCGCCGACGAGCCGCAGGATGCTGGTCTTGCCCGCGCCGTTGGGGCCGAGCAGGGCCCAGTGCTCGCCGGAGCGGACCTGCCAGTCGATGGCGTCGAGGATGACCTGGCCGGTGGTGAGGCGGCGCATGCTCGCGCCGTCGAGGGCCGCCACGAGGCGGCTGCCGCCGGTGTCCTCGCCCGCCGCCCGGTTCCCGGTGTCCTTGTCGCTCATCAGCGCCTCCCGATGCGTCGCGTTCCGGACGGACAGTAGCTGTAGTCGGCATGTATCGACCGGAGTGTCCGAGTCCTGGACCGGTGGGCCGGGGTCCGGGCCCCGGTCCGGGCCGGGGGTCCACCGGTCGGTGGACGCCAGGTTCCACCGGGCGCTGCTGTCGCCGCCCCGGCCCGCCCGACCAGCATGGACGTCATGACCAACTACCCCGTACGCATGGCTCGTTGGAGCGCTGGACATCCGTGGCGCGCGATCGCCGGATGGTTCCTGTTCGTCGTCCTCTGCCTCGGTGCCGGCATCGCCGCCGGGTCGAACCCGGCCACGTCGGCGGACTTCGGTGTCGGTGAGGCCGGCCGCGGTGAGGCGATCGCCCGGGCGGGCGGTCTCGCGCAGCGGCCCGTGGAGCGGGTGCTGATCGAGCACCGGTCCGGCGGCGCCGCCCTGGACCGGACGGCGGGCGGCGCCGTCGCCCGGGACGTCGCGGACCGGATGCGGAAGCTGCCCGAGGTGCGGTCCGTGGCCGCGCCCGTGTGGTCGAAGGACGGCCGGGCGGTCCGGGTCGACGTCACCATGGCGGGCGCCGAGCTCGACGGCAAGAAGCACGTCGACCCGTTGCGCGCGCAGACCGCCGCCGTGCAGCGGGCCCATCCGGAGCTGCGGGTCGAGGAGACCGGCGGGCCCTCCATCAGCCAGGGCGTCGACAAGCTGCGCGGCAGCGATCTGTCCCGCACCGAGCTGATCGCCCTGCCCATCACGCTGCTCACGCTGCTCTTCGTGTTCCGGTCGGTCGCGATGGCGACCGTGCCGCTGCTGCTCGCGCTGTCCTCGATCGTCGCGTCGGTGGGCCTGTCGATGCTGGCCTCGCACGTCTTCCCCGACGCGGGCGTCGGCACGAACGTCCTGCTGCTGATCGGGCTCGCCGTCGGCGTCGACTACACGCTGTTCTACCTGAAGCGCGAGCGGGAGGAGCGGGCCCGCTCGGGCGGCACGCTGAGCCCGCGGGCGCTCGTGGAACTGGCCGCGGCGACCTCCGGCCGCGCGGTGGTGCTGTCCGGTCTCGCGGTCGCCGTCTCCAGCGCCACGCTGTACCTCGCCGACGACGTGATCTTCTCGTCGATCGCCACCGCCGCCATCGTCGTGACGCTCGTCGCCGTGGTCAGCTCGCTGACCGTGCTGCCCGCGCTGCTCGTGCGGATCGGCGCGCGGGCCGAGCGGCGGGCGGCCCGCAAGGGCCGTGCGGCGGCGGTCCCCGGGCAGCCGGAGGTGCGGCACAACGCCCTGCTGCGGTTCACCGCCCGCCGTCCCGCCGCCGTCCTGACCGTCGCCGTCGTCGCGCTGCTCGCCCTCGCGGCGCCGCTGCTCGGCATGAAGCTGACCGACATGGGCCGCGAGACGCACTCGCGGCAGACCCAGGGGATGCCCGCCTTCGACCGGCTCAACGCGGCGTTCCCCGAGGTCAAGGCCATGCACCAGATCGTCGTCCGGGCCGGTGCGGATCGCGCGGGCGAGGTGGCGGGCGCGCTGCGCGACCTCGCCGACCGGATGCGGCACGACCCCGGCACGAACGGCACGTACACCCTGCGCACCTCGGCCGACCATCGCGTCACCTCGCTCCTCCTGCCGGTCCCCCACTACGTGAGCACGGCCCCCGCGCAGGACTCCCTGGAGCGGCTGCGGGAGCGCTACGTCCCGGACACCGTGGGCAGGCTGGACGGCGCGGTGGAGACCGCCGTGACCGGGGACGTCGCCCGGTACGCCGACTATCCCGCGCACCAGAAGCAGAAGCTGCCGCTGATCATCGGGGCGCTGTTGCTGGTGACGTTCGCGATGACGGTGTGGGCGTTCCGCTCGGTGGTGCTCGGGCTGGTCGGCATCGCGCTGAACCTGCTGTCGGCGGGCGCCTCGCTCGGCGTGCTCACCCTGACGTTCCAGGGGAGTTGGGCCGAGGGACTGCTCGACTTCGACTCGACGGGGTCGATCGGTTCGCGGGTGCCGCTGTTCCTCTTCGTCATCCTCTTCGGACTCTCCATGGACTACCAGGTGTTCGTGATCAGCCGGATCCGGGAGGCCGCGCTGCGCGGGGCCGGGACGCGGCGGGCCGTGCTGGACGGGGTGGGCGGATCGGCGGGCGTGGTGACCAGTGCGGCGTTCGTGATGGTGACCGTGTTCGCGAGCTTCGTGTCGCTGCACTTCATCGAGATGAAGCAGATCGGCTTCGCGCTCGCCGTGGCGGTACTGCTCGACGCGTTCGTGATCCGGGTGCTGATCCTGCCCGCGCTCATGCTGCTGCTGGGTGTGGCGAGTTGGTGGCCGTCCCGGGGTCCGGCGCGGGCCCTGCGGGAGCGGTCGAAAGCCCCGGCAGGCGCGGACCTCGCGAACGTAGGCTGATCACCATGGACAGCAGCCGGCCGCCCGTCGTCGCCCCGCTCGCCCTCGTACCCGTCGCGCACCGCTGGAACGCGGTGGTGTGGGTGCTGTGCGGACTGCTGCCGCCCGCCCTCGCGGTGGTGGACGAGCCGGCCGGCACGAAGTACCCGACGTACGTGCTGCTGGCCGCGCTGACCTTCGCCTACGCGGCCGTGGCGATGTTCCCCGGGCGGCCGTTGCTGCGGCCGGCCGCGTATCTGACGGTCCTGGCCGCCGGGCTCGGCGCCGTCTCGTACGCGATGGGCAGCGGCGCCGCCCTGTTCATCGTGTCGCTGCCGCACTTCTGGATCTACGCGTCCGGGCCGGTGGCCGCGCTGTCCTTCAGCGGGGCCGGGGCGGCCCTGACGGTCCTCGGCACGATCGCGGGACGCGAGCCGCACTCCACGCTGCTGTCCGGGAACGTGCTGTTCACGGTGATCGGGTACGTGGCCGGGGCGGGGGTGGGCCTGCTGGTGCAGCGGGTGGCCGAGCAGGGGGACGCGCGGGCCCGGCGGCTCACCGACGAACTCGTCGACACCCAGCGGGAGTTGGCCGAGGCGCACCGGATGCAGGGGGCGGCGCACGAGCGGGAGCGGATGGCGCGGGAGATCCACGACACCCTCGCGCAGGGGTTCGCCTCCATCGTGGTCCTCGCGGAGGCGGCGCGCGCCGGCCTGGAATCCGAACCGGCGCGGGCCGCCCAGCAGTTGACGTCGATCGAGCAGACGGCGCGGGAGAACCTCGCGGAGGCGCGGATCCTCGTCGGCGCCGGGCCCGCGCCGGGCGGGGTCGTCCAGGGCTCGGTGGCGGGCACGCTGCGCCGCACCCTGGACCGGTTCGCCGAGGACACCGGCACCGCCGTCGACGCCGAGCTACCGGACGACGTGGAGTGCGACCAGCAGACCCGCATCGCGCTGCTGCGCTGCACCCAGGAGTCCCTCGCCAACGTCCGCAAGCACGCCGCCGCGTCGACCGTGATCGTGGTGCTCACCCGGACCGCGTACGGCATCGAGCTCGAACTCACCGACGACGGGCGGGGGTTCGACGTGGGGGCGGCGCGCGGCTTCGGTCTCGACGGGATGCGCAGGCGGCTGGCCGAGCTCGGCGGCGAGCTGTCCGTCACCAGTTCGCTGGGCGACGGCACCCGGATCCTCGTCTCCCTGCCCGCTTCCCACGACCACGACCACGACCACGACCACGACCACCGTGACCGCCAGGAGATCTCATGACCAGTCAGGAACCCGCCGTCCTGCGGGTCGTCGTGGTCGACGACCACACGGTGATGCGCGCCGGGGTCGTCGCGCTGCTCGCGCCGGACCCGGGCATCGAGGTGGTGGGCGAGGCGGACGACGGACGGGCCGGTGTCGAACTCGTCGAACGGCTGGTCCCCGACGTGGCGTTGCTCGACCTGCGGATGCCCGTCCTGGACGGGGTCGCGGCGACCCGGGACATCGTGGCGGGGCCCAGCAGCACCCGCGTCCTGATCCTCACGACGTACGACACGGACACCGAGATCGAGCACGCCGTGGAGGCGGGCGCGATCGGCTACCTGCTCAAGGACACCTCGCGCGAGCAGCTCGTCGACGCGATCCGCTCGGCGGCGCGCGGTGAGACGGTGCTCGCGCCGCGCGTCGCCCAGAAGCTCGTCGCGAAGATGCGGCGCCCGGTGCAGGCGGCGCTCACCTCGCGCGAGGTGGACGTCCTGAAGGCGGTCGCGGACGGCCTGTCCAACGCGGACATCGGCAGGCGGCTGGTGATCGGCGAGGCGACCGTGAAGACGCACCTGCTCCGCGTCTTCGCCAAGCTGGACGTGAGCGACCGGACGCGGGCGGTGGTCGTGGCGATGGAGCGGGGGCTGCTGGACGGGCCGGGGGCCCGCTGAGCG
>NZ_JAMOLN010000203.1 GCF_024448165.1 Streptomyces longispororuber | reverse complement strand
ACGACCTGGCCCGCGTACATGACGAGGAGCCGGTCGGAGAAGTGCGAGACGAGGGACATGTCGTGGGTGACGAACACGACGGCGAAGCCGAGGAGTTGCTGGAGTTCCTTGATCTGGACCATGAGGGAGCGCTGGGCGACGACGTCGAGGGCGGACGTCGGCTCGTCCATGACGACGAGGTCGGGGGTGAGCAGCAACGCCATCGCGATCATGGCGCGTTGACGCATCCCACCGGACAACTGGTGCGGGTAGCTGCGCAGATGGACGGCGTCGATGCCGACGAGTTCGAGGACCTCGGCGGAGCGGGCCCGGATCTCGTCGGCGGTGTACGTGCCGTGGGCGGCCATGGCGTCCTTGTACTGGGCGGCGAGGGTGGCCACCGGGTTGAGGGCGTTCATGGCGGACTGCAGGACGACGGAGAAGTCGCGCCAGCGCAGGGCGTCGAGTTCGCGTTCGGTGAGGGTGACGAGGTCGTCGCCGCGGAACCGGACGGTGCCGGAGGTGATCCGGGCGGGCGGGTTGAGCAGGCCCGCGACGGCGAACATCAGGGTGGACTTGCCGCAGCCGGACTCGCCGACGACTGCGGTGAACTCGCCTTTGTGGACGGCGAGTTCGACGTGGTCGACGGCGGTGACGGGGCCGCGCGGCGTGTCGTAGGCGACGGTGAGGTCCTGGACGTCCAGGAGCGGCCGGTCAGTCACGGCGCCTCCTCTTCACGGGGCGCAGGGCGGGGTTGCCGATCTCGTCGAAGGCGTAGTTGACGAGGGCGAAGGCGACGCCGAGGAGGGCTACGCAGAGGCCGGGGGCGATGGACCAGAGCGCGGTGCCGGTCTGCAGGGCCTGCTGGTTCTGCGCCCAGTAGAGCATCGTGCCCCAGCTCTGCGAGTTGGGGTCGCCGAGGCCGAGGAACTGGAGTCCGGCGGCGCTGAGGACCGCGTACAGGGCGGCGCCGAGGAAGTTGGCGACGATGAGCGAGGTCATGGTGGGCAGGACCTCGCGGACGATGATGTACGAGCGCCGTTCGCCGCGCACCCGGGCCGATTCGAGGAAGTCCCGGTTGCGCAGGGACAGGGCCTGGGCGCGCAGTTGGTTGGCGCCGTAGGACCAGCCGGTGAGGACGAGGACGGTGAGGATGACGGTGAGGGAGCCCTTGCCGGAGTACTTGGCGAGGATGATCACCAGGGGGAACGCCGGGATGACGAGGACGACGTTCGTGAGGAGCGAGAGCAGGTCGTCGGCGATGCCGCCCAGGTAGGCGGCGGAGACGCCGATGATCACGGAGAGGACGGTGGCGAGGGCGCCGGCCACGACCGCGATGACCAGGGATTCGCGGGTGCCGTGGACGAGTTGGGAGTAGATGTCCTGGCCGAGGGCGGTGGTGCCCAGCAGATGGGCCGTGGAGGGGTCGAGGCGTGGGGTGAAGGCGGCCTCGTCCGGGTGGTCGACCGTGGTGAACAGGCCGGGGAACGCGGCGACGACCGTGAAGACGAACAGGATCGCGGTGCCGGTGAGGGCCTTGCGGTTGCCCCTGATGGCGCGCCAGAGCCCGGCTCCGGCCCGGACGCGCGGCGCGGCCCTGCCGGGGGGCGGCGCGGTGACGGCGGTGGTCGTGGTCATCGGTGGTTCACCCCTTGGCCCTGGCGCGCGGGTCGAGCCACACCGTGGCGATGTCGACGGCCAGCAGTGCCACCAGCACGGCGACCGTGAAGAGCATGAAGAGGGCCTGCATCAGCGGGTAGTCGACGTTCTGGACGGCGTTGTAGAGGAGGTAGCCGACGCCCGGGTAGTTGAAGACGTACTCGATGAGGATGGCGCCGGAGATGACGAAGCCGAGGGACATCGCGAAGCCGGCGAGGTTGGGCAGGATCGCGTTGCGGGCGGCGTAGGCGTACATGATGCGGCGGCCGCCGAGGCCCTTGGCGCGGGCCATGCGGACGTAGTCCTCGGCGAGCGTGGTGATCATGTTGTTGCGCATGGTCAGGATCCAGCCACCGATGGTGGTGATGAGGAGCGTCGCGGCGGGCAGGACGGCGTGCGTGAGGACGCTGCCGACGAAGCCCGGGGAGAAGCCGGGCACGATCGAGGTGTCGTAGTTGAAGTTGGCGGGGAGCAGGCCGCCGGTGCCCTGCGAGAAGACGAGGATCAGCAGCAGGCCGACCCAGAAGTAGGGCAGCGCCGACGTGACGACGAAGATCGGCGGGAGGATCGCGTCGAGGGCGCCGCCGCGCCGCCAGCCCGCGATGGTGCCGATCAGCGTGCCGAGGACGAAGGCCAGGACGGTGGTGATGCCGACGAGGCCGAGGGTCCAGGGCAGGGCGCCGCCGATCAGTTTGGTGACCGGCTCGCCCAGCGTCTGGCCGATGGAGCGGCCCCAGTTGCCGGTGAACATGTGGCCCAAGTAGTCGACGTACTGGACCACGACGTTCTGGTCCGGCTTGAAGCCGAAGGAGGTCAGCATCTGTTCGAGCGCGTCCCGGGAGACCCGGCCGCGGGTGCGCACGGTGAGGGCGTCGACCGGGTCGCCCGGCATGACGCGCGGGATGAAGAAGTTCAGGGTGAGCGCCGCCCAGAGCGTGAGCAGGAAGAACCCCAGGCGGCGGAGGATGAAGCGCACGGTTCGCCCCCTACTGGGCCGACTTGGAGTACAGGTGGGTCAGCACCTGTCCGGTGTCGGGGAAGTTGTAGGCGGCGGGCTGGGCGTACGGGTTGTCCTCGGTCGGCCAGCCGGCGATGTCCTTGGTGTTGTACTGGAACCAGTCCACCGCCTCCACGACGGGGATCACCGGCACGTCGTCGATCATGTACTGGGCGACCTGCTTGACGATGTCGACCTGGTCGGTCTCGTTCGCCGACGCGTAGTCGTTCAGGAGCTGGTCGACCTTCGGGTTCTTGTAGCGCGCGAAGTTGCTGGTGGCGTTCTTGCCGAGGGGCGCGGTGTTCGCGGAGTGCAGCATCTGGCGCAGCTCGTAGTACGGGGTGGGTCCGCTGGTCTGCTGGTTGTAGTAGGCCAGGTCGTAGTCGCCGGTGTAGAGCTTGCCGATCATGGTCTGCTGGGCGAGGTCCTGGACGGTGAGGTCGATGCCGACGGCCTTGAGGTTCTGCTTGATGACCTTGAGGGAGGCGTCCCAGTCCGTGTAGCCGGTGATCGTGATGATGCTGAGCTTGAGCGGCTTGTCCGGGGTGTGGCCGAGGCCGGCCAGGAGTTTCTTGGCGCGGGCCGGGTCGGGCTTGTCGTAGCCGGCCTTCTCGACGGCGGCCTTGTCGTAGTACTTGTCGAAGGTGGGTGTGACGATGCCCGACTGGTTCGCGGCCGGTTCCTGTCCGCCGACGCCGATCTGGGAGACCTTCTCGCGGTCGATGGCGTACGAGATCGCCTGGCGGACCTTGAGGTTGCTGGTGGTCTTGTGGGACGGGTCGAGGTTCGGGTAGATGCCGACGTTCAGGACGGGTGGCGACCAGGTGTGGTTGTCGGGCGACTTGTCCAGGTAGAACTGCTGGATGCCGGGGATGAACTGGCTCCCCCACTGGGCCTTGCCGTTGGCGAGGTCGAGGTTGGCGGGGCCGTTGTCGAGGTAGGCCGGGTACTCGACCTTCTGGATGTACGGCTTGCCCTGCTGCCAGTAGTCGGGGTTCGCCTTGTACTGGATGTTGTTCGGGGTGCACGGGTCGACCTCGAACGGGCCGGTGCCGACGGGCTTCTTGTCGACCCAGGTGTCGGGCTTGCTCGCGGCATCGCCCTTGCCGAAGACGTGCTCGGGCACGATCGCGACCTGGTGGGCGAAGGCGTAGAAGTAGGGCTGGGCCGCCTTCTCGAACTTCAGGGTCACCTGATCGCCGGAGGCGGTGACCGACTGGAGTCCCGCCGTGGTCCACAGGGCGTACAGGTCGGTGGACTTGACGCGCTTCATGAGGTTGAAGGTGAAGGCGACGTCCTTCGCGGTGAACGCCTCGCCGTCGTTCCACTTCACGCCGGAGCGGATCGTGAAGTCGATCTGCGTCTTGGCCGCGTTCCACTTGTAGCTCTTGGCGAGCATCGGCGTCTCGGCCTGGTCCTTGAGGGCGTTCACGAAGATCAGGGGCTCGTAGACGAAGCCGATGGAGGTGTTGTAGACGGCCGGGTTGAACGGGTTGAAGTTGCAGGTCCAGGTCTGCCCCGCCGTGTTGGCGATGGTGACCGTGCCGCCCTTCTTCTTCGGGCCGCTGTTCTCCGTGGCGTTGGTGCCGTCGTCGGAGCTTCCCTTGTGCTTGGTCTCCGAGCAGGCCGTCGCTGCGAGGGTCAGCATGAGCGCGACGGCGAGGATGCGCGTGGGCCTCATTCCTGCCAGTCCCTTCGTGGGCCGGATCTACCGAGTCTTCTTCGGTCCTGGGCGCGCGGCCTCGACGGCCAGCGCCAGTGCCCCGAGCAGGGGCGCGTCGTACGGTTGCGCGGCGGGTACGAGCTGGGGCGGATAGGGCACGGCGGCGTCGAGGGCGGCGCGCAGCGGGTCGTGCAGCGCGGGCCAGACGCGGACCATGCCGCCGCCGACGACGATCCGCTCGGGATCGACGGCGATGGTGAGGTTGACCAGGTGGTAGGCGAGTTCCCTGGTGAACTCCGGGGTGGGGGTGCCCCGGCGCAGGGCCTTGCCGCTGACGGCCGCCTCCAGCGGGACGCGGTCGGTGCGGCCCACGTCGTCGGGCGCGCGCAGGTTGTAGCCGATCTCGCCGGAGGCGCCGTGCCGGCCGGTGAGGACGGTGCCGTGGGCGACGACGGCGACGGCGAGTCCGGTGCCGAGGTTCACGTAGAGGCCCGGGTCGCAGCCGGCGAGGGCGCCGGACGCGTTCTCGTACGCGGCCGCGGCCTTCACGTCGGTGGCGACGCGGATCGTCGACCGGGGGAACTCCCGGGCGAGTTCGCGCTCCAGGGGGAGCTCGTCCCAGCCGGGGATGTTCGGGGCGAGGGCCACGCCGTCGGGACCGGGGATGCCGATGGTCGACACCCCCACGGCGTGCGGTTCGCGGCCGGCGAGGAGGGTGCGGGCGGTCTTGAGGGTCCGCCCGAGGTCGGGGTCGGTGTCGACGGTCAGGTCGTGCAGGCGGGTGCCGTGGCGTGCGTCGGCGACGGTCAGGGCGGTCTTGGTGCCGCCGAAGTCGAGAGCGAGAACGACCGGGGCGACCGGGAGGTGTGCGTCTGGCGCTGGGGACACGAGCGGCTCCTCAGTAAAGTTACGTAACTAAACGAGGCGCTACGAGACTGTACGCGCGGCGGACGCCGCGCGTAAGTCCCTGTGTCCATAAGGAAGTTGACCGTGCGTCGGTCAGCCGGTGAAGCCGGCGGTGATCTTCGTGAACTGCCAGGTGTCCTGGCTGATGCCGGAGCAGTTCTCGGCGACGCCGCCGCCCGCGCAGGGCCGGTCGCGGTTGACCGACCAGAAGGCGAGCCGGGCGAGGTGCTTGCTGTTGGCCCAGTCCTTGATCTGGGTCCAGATGGCGGGCGTGGTGGTCTCCTGCTGGTCGCTGAGGCCGTTCATGCCGGAGATGCCCATGTGGGCGTAGGCGGTGGCGTCGTCCCAGCCGTAGACCGACTTGAGCTTGGTCTTCAGGCCCTCCGAGGCGTTGACGGTGTTGCCGTACATGTCGGAGCCGCCGCCGAAGTCGAACGGCATGATGGTGAAGACGTCGATGTTCGCGTTCAGCGCCTTCGACTGCTCGATGAGGCGGTTGCCGTAGTAGGTCGGTCCTGTGGTGGACGTCCCGAAGGTGAGGATGGTCCGCAGGCCGGGGTTGTTGGCCTTGACGATCTTCAGGGCGTTCAGGATCCGGTCCTGGACGGCGGTGTTCTCGAACTCGTCGCTGTTCTCGATGTCGACGTCGATCGCCTTCAGGCCGTACGCGTCGATGACCTTCTGGTACGCGCCGGCGAGGGCTTCGGGGGTGGAGCAGTTGGGGCCGAGCTTGTTGCCGCTCCAGCCGCCGATCGAGGGGACGATGTCACCGCCCGCGGAGCGGATGGCGTTGATGGCGGTCTGGTCCTGGCCGCCGGTGAGCGGGCGCTGGCCGTCCCAGGCCGGGTTGCAGCCGCCGGAGGAGAGGATGAACGCCATCGTGAACCACTTGACGCCGGTGGCGTTCATGACGGTGGTCGGGCTCGGCGGGTCGCCCCAGCCGGTGTAGAGGTAGGGCGCCGCCTGCTTGAAGCCGGTGCCGCCGGAGCCCGCTTCCGTGGTGACGGAGACGGCGTTGGAGGCTGGCGAGCTGTTCCCTGCCGCGTCGTGCGCCTTGACGGTGAAGGAGTACGCGGTGGACGGGGTGAGGCCGGAGACGGTGGCGGAGGTCCCGCTCACCGTGAGGAGCTTGTTGCTGCCGCCGCTGTAGACGTCGTAGCCGGTGACGCCGACGTTGTCGCTCGCGGCGCCCCAGGACAGGGAGACGCTGCTGGACGTCTTCCCGGTGGAGGTGAGGCCGGTCGGGGCGGTCGGGGCCTGGGTGTCGCCGGGGTTGCCGCCCGGTCCGTCGAGGCTGAGGTCGTCCGCGTAGTAGGTGCCCTGCGCGTACCAGCCCTGGGTGTAGACCGTGGCGCTGGTCTGGCTCGCGCCGGTGGTGAACTGCACCGTCAGCTGGCTGTACGCGGACGGGGACTGGGTCCAGGTCGAGGCGCCGCCGTCGACGCCGAGGTAGACGTAGTTGCCGCGCACCCAGCCGGAGAGCGTGTACGCGGTGTTCGGCTGGACGGCGACGGTCCTGCTGCACTTGGCGTTGTCGCTCGACGTGGCCGCTCCGGCCAGGGCCTTGGACCCGCCGTGCACGGGGCCGGCGACCACGGAGCCGAGGTTGCCCGAGCAGCTCCAGGCGCCCAGCGAGCCGGACTCGAAGCCGGGGTCGGACAGGACGTTGGCCGCCTGGGCGGTGCCGGGCAGGGCGACCGCGCCGGCGAGGGCGAGCGCGGCGGCGCCGAGGAGAGCGATCAGGCGGGGTCTTCCATGACGTCCGGTGCGGCGTTGCGTTCGGTGTGGGGACACGCGAACTCCCTCTGTTCTAGGGGGGTTTGGGGATTCTGGGGACGTGCGCGAACCGTGTCGTTCCTGTGGCTCTCATAAGTTGGTATGGACCAATGCGGTTGTCAAGGTGGTGCGCGGGACCGCACGACGAACGGCGCCCCGCCACCCCTCGGTGCGAGGGGTGGCGGGGCGCCGTGTGCGTCGGCCGTGGTGGGTACCGGGCCGCGCGGAGCTACTTCTTCTCGACCGCGTGGCCGCCGAACTGGTTGCGCAGCGCCGCGATCATCTTCATCTGCGGCGAGTCGTCCTGGCGGGACGAGAAGCGGGCGAAGAGGGACGCGGTGATCGCGGGCAGCGGGACGGAGTGGTCGATGGCGGCCTCCACCGTCCAGCGGCCCTCGCCCGAGTCCTGCGCGAAGCCGCGCAGTTGCTCCAGGTGCTCGTCGTCGTCCAGGGCGTTGACCGCGAGGTCGAGCAGCCAGGAGCGGATGACGGTGCCCTCCTGCCAGGAGCGGAAGACCTCGCGGACGTCCGTGACGGAGTCGGCGGCCTCCAGCAGCTCCCAGCCCTCGGCGTAGGCCTGCATCATGGCGTACTCGATGCCGTTGTGGACCATCTTGGAGAAGTGGCCGGCGCCGACCTTGCCCGCGTGGACGTAGCCGTAGTCACCCTCGGGCTTGAGGGCGTCGAAGACCGGCTTCACCTTCGCGACGTTCTCGTCGGAGCCGCCGACCATCAGGGCGTAGCCGTTCTGCAGGCCCCACACACCGCCGGAGACACCGGCGTCGACGAAGCCGATGCCCTTGGCGGCGAGCTCCTCGGCGTGCTTCTCGTCGTCCGTCCAGCGGGAGTTGCCGCCGTCGACGACGATGTCGCCCTCGGCGAGCAGGTCCTTCAGCTCGTCGACGGTCGACTGGGTCGCGGCGCCGGCCGGCACCATCACCCAGACCACGCGCGGGCCTTCGAGCTTCTCGACGAGCTCGCTCAGGGACGCGACGTCCGAGACCTCGGGGTTGCGGTCGTAACCGATGACGTCGTGGCCGGCGCGGCGGATGCGCTCGCGCATGTTGCCGCCCATCTTGCCGAGGCCGATGAGTCCAAGCTGCATGTCAGTTCACTTACCTTCGTGGATCACTTCGTGGATCTCTGCGTGGATCTTGAAACGTCAGGCGGTACGGCCGCGCAGCGCGCGGTATGTGGCGACGAGGGACTTGGTCGACTCGTCCAGGCCCGGGACGTCGGTGCCTTCGGTGAGGGCGGGTTCGACGCGCTTGGCGAGGACCTTGCCGAGCTCGACGCCCCACTGGTCGAAGGAGTCGATGTTCCAGACGGCGCCCTGGACGAACACCTTCTGCTCGTAGAGGGCGATGAGCTGGCCGAGGACCGACGGGGTCAGTTCCTTCGCCAGGATCGTCGTCGTGGGGTGGTTGCCCTTGAACGTCTTGTGCGGCACCAGGTCCTCGGCGACGCCCTCCGCGCGCACCTCGTCGGGCGTCTTGCCGAACGCGAGCGCCTGGCCCTGGGCGAACAGGTTGGCCATCAGCAGGTCGTGCTGGTCCTTGAGGTCGTCCCCGAGCTCGTCGACCGGGTTCGCGAAGCCGATCAGGTCCGCCGGGATCAGCTTCGTGCCCTGGTGGATGAGCTGGTAGTAGGCGTGCTGGCCGTTGGTGCCGGGCGTGCCCCACACCACCGGGCCGGTCTGCCACTCCACGCCCCGGCCCTCGCGGTCCACGGACTTGCCGTTGGACTCCATGTCGAGCTGCTGGAGGTACGCGGTGAACTTGGAGAGGTAGTGCGAGTACGGCAGCACCGCGTGCGACTGGGCACCGTGGAAGTTGCCGTACCAGATGCCGAGCAGACCGAGCAGGAGCGGGGCGTTGGCCTCGGCCGGCGCCGTCCTGAAATGCTCGTCGACCAGCCGGAAGCCGTCGAGGAGCGCACGGAAGTGGTCCGGGCCGATGGCGATCATCAGCGACAGGCCGATGGCCGAGTCGAAGGAGTAGCGGCCGCCGACCCAGTCCCAGAACTCGAACATGTTGGCCGTGTCGATGCCGAAGTCCGACACCTTCTCGGCGTTGGTCGACAGGGCGACGAAGTGCTTGGCGACCGCGGACTCGTCACCGCCGAGTCCGGCGAGCAGCCAGGTACGGGCCGCCGTGGCGTTGGTGATCGTCTCGATGGTGGTGAACGTCTTCGAGGCGATGACGAAGAGCGTCTCGGCCGGGTCGAGGTCGCGGACGGCCTCGTGCAGGTCGGCGCCGTCCACGTTCGACACGAACCGGAACGTCAACTCCCGTGCGGTGTACGGGCGGAGGGCCTCGTACGCCATGGCGGGGCCGAGGTCGGAGCCGCCGATGCCGACGTTCACGACGTTCTTGATGCGCCGGCCGGTGTGGCCGGTCCACTCGCCCGAGCGGACCCGGTCCGCGAAGCCGGCCATCCGGTCGAGGACGGCGTGCACCTTCGGTACGACGTTCTCGCCGTCGACCTCGACGACCGCGTCGGCCGGGGCGCGCAGCGCCGTGTGCAGCACGGCCCGGTCCTCGGTCGTGTTGATCTTCTCGCCGCGGAACATGGCGTCGCGCTGCCCGAACACGTCGGTGGCGGCGGCCAGTTCCTGGAGGAGGGCGAGCGTCTCGTCGGTGACCAGGTGCTTCGCGTAGTCGATGTGCAGGTCGCCGACCTGGACGGTGTAGCGCTGGGCGCGTCCCGGGTCGGTGGCGAACAGGTCGCGCAGGTGCGTGCCGTTGAACTTCGCGCGGTGGTCCTCCAGGGCGGTCCACTGCGGGCGGCGCGTCAACAGAGGTGCGTTCTCAGGCATGTTGAACAGACTCCTTGGAGTCGACGGGCCCGGCCTGCAGCGCGACGGCGTACATCTCGTCGGCGTCGAGGCGGCGGAGCTCTTCGGCGATCAGCTCGGCGGTCGAGCGGACCTTCAGGGCGAGGGTGCGCTCGGGCTGGCCGGGCAGCGACAGGGTGGCGAGCGGGCCGTCGGGGCGGTCGATGCGGATCTCGCCGTTCGGCGTGCCCAGGCGGACCGCGGTGACGACGGGCCCGTCGGTCGTGACGCGCTCGACCGGGACGCCGAGGCGGGCGCCGAGCCAGCGCGCGAGCAGTTCGGCGCTGGGGTTCTCGGCCTCGGACTCGACGGCCGCGGAGACGATGTCGGTGCGGGCCTGGTCGAGGGCGGCGGCCAGCATGGAGCGCCACGGGGTGAGCCGGGTCCAGGCCAGGTCGGTGTCGCCCGGGGCGTAGGACGCGGCACGCCGGTCGACGGCGTCCAGGGCGTCCTCGTCGGCGTACAGGTCGGTGATCCGGCGGGCGGCGAGCGCGCCCAGCGGGTCCTTGGAGGGCTCGTCGGGGGCGTCGGCCGGCCACCACACGACGACCGGGGCGTCGGGCAGCAGCAGCGGCAGCACGACCGAGTCGGCGTGCCGGCTCACCTCGCCGTACAGACGCAGGATCACGGTCTCGCCGGTGCCCGCGTCGGAGCCGACCCGGACCTCGGCGTCGAGCCGGTTGCCCTGCCGGTCGCGCGGCGTGCGGGCGGTGCGCTTGATCACGACGAGGGTGCGCGACGGGTGCTCGCGGGACGCCTCCTCGGCGGCCTTGATCGAGTCGTACGCGTTCTCCTCGTCGGTGACGATGACCATCGTCAGGACCATGCCCACCGCGGGCGTCCCGATGGCCCTGCGCCCTTGCACGAGCGCCTTGTTGACCTTGCTTGCCGTGGTGTCGGTGAGGTCGATCTTCATGGCCTGCGCCAGCTCCGTCCGTCTCGTGCGAGCATCTCGTCCGCTTCCTCGGGGCCCCAGCTGCCCGATGCGTACCGGGCGGGCTTGCCGTGGCCGTCCCAGTGCGCCTCGATGGGGTCGAGGATGCGCCAGGACTCCTCGACCTCCTCCGTGCGCGGGAAGAGGTTCGCGTCGCCGAGAAGCACGTCCAGGATGAGACGTTCGTACGCCTCGGGGCTGGACTCCGTGAACGACTCGCCGTACGCGAAGTCCATGGACACGTCGCGGATCTCCATCGACGTACCCGGGACCTTGGATCCGAAGCGTACGGTCATGCCCTCGTCGGGCTGTACGCGGATGACGATCGCGTTCTGGCCGAGTTCCTCGGTGGCGGTGGAGTCGAACGGGGAGTGCGGGGCGCGCTGGAAGACGACCGCGATCTCGGTGACGCGACGGCCCAGGCGCTTGCCGGTGCGCAGGTAGAACGGGACGCCCGCCCAGCGGCGGTTGTCGATCTCCAGCTTCACGGCGGCGTAGGTGTCGGTCTTCGACTTGGGGTCGATGCCGTCTTCCTGGAGGTAGCCCTTGACCTTCTCGCCGCCCTGCCAGCCCGCCGCGTACTGCGCGCGGACCGTGGACTTCTCCAGGTCGGCGGGGAGCCGGACGGACTTGAGGACCTTGAGCTTCTCCGTCACCAGCGACTCGGCGTCGAACGAGGCCGGTTCCTCCATGGCGGTCAGCGCCATCAGCTGGAGGAGGTGGTTCTGGATGACGTCGCGGGCGGCGCCAATGCCGTCGTAGTAGCCGGCGCGGCCGCCGATGCCGATGTCCTCGGCCATCGTGATCTGGACGTGGTCGACGTACGACCGGTTCCAGATCGGCTCGTACATCTGGTTGGCGAAGCGGAGCGCCAGGATGTTCTGGACGGTCTCCTTGCCGAGGTAGTGGTCGATGCGGAAGACCTGCTCGGGCGCGAAGACGTCGTGCACGATCGCGTTCAGGTCGCGCGCCGACTCGATGTCGTGGCCGAACGGCTTCTCGATGACGGCACGCCGCCAGGAACCCTGCGGCGCGTCCGCCAGGCCGTGCTTCTTGAGCTGCTGCACGACCTTCGGGAAGAACTTCGGCGGGACCGAGAGGTAGAAGGCGTAGTTGCCGCTGGTGCCGCGCTTCTCGTCCAGCTCGTCGACGGCCGCGCGCAGCTGCTTGAACGCGGTGTCGTCGTCGAAGTCGCCGGGGATGAAGCGCATGCCCTCGGCGAGCTGCGTCCAGACCTCCTCACGGAAGGGGGTGCGGGCGTGCTCCTTGACCGAGTCGTGGACGACCTGGGCGAAGTCCTGGTCCTCCCACTCGCGGCGGGCGAAGCCGAGGAGCGAGAAGCCCGGCGGCAGCAGACCCCGGTTGGCGAGGTCGTAGACGGCCGGCATCAGCTTCTTGCGGGACAGGTCGCCCGTGACGCCGAAGATGACGAGCCCGGAGGGGCCCGCGACGCGCGGCAGGCGGCGGTCGCGGGGGTCCCTCAGCGGGTTCTGCCAAGCGGTGACGCTCACTTGGACTCAGCCCCCTGGAGGCGGTTCGTGACGGTGCCGAGCAGGTCGTTCCAGGCGATCTCGAACTTGTCGACGGCCTCGTCCTCGAGCTGCTGGACGACCTCGTCGTAGGAGATGCCGAGCTTCTCGACGGCGGCGATCTCGGCGCGCGAGGCGTCGTAGGTGCCGCTGACCGAGTCGCCGTGGATGTCGCCGTGGTCGGCGGTGGCCCGCAGGGTTCCTTCCGGCATGGTGTTCACGGTGCCGGGGGCGACCAGCTCGTCGACGTACAGGGTGTCCTTGTACGCGGGGTCCTTGACGCCGGTCGAGGCCCACAGCGGGCGCTGCTTGTTGGCGCCGGCGGCCTCCAGGGTCGCGGCCCGCTCGGTGGCGAAGACCTGCTCGTAGGCCTCGTAGGCGAGCCGGGCGTTGGCGAGCGCCGCCTTGCCCTTGAGGGCGAGCGCCTCGTCCGTGCCGATCTTGCCGAGGCGCTTGTCGATCTCGGCGTCGACGCGCGACACGAAGAAGGACGCGACGGAGTGGATCGTGGCGAGGTCGATGCCGCGCTCGTGCGCCTTCTCCAGACCCGCGAGGTAGGCGTCCATGACGGCCTTGTAGCGGTCGAGGGAGAAGATCAGCGTGACGTTGACCGAGATGCCGAGGCCGATGACCTCGGTGATGGCCGGGAGGCCCGCGAGGGTCGCCGGAATCTTGATCATGACGTTCGGACGGTCGACGAGCCAGGCCAGCTGCTTGGCCTCGGCGATCGTGGCCGCGGTCTCGTGGGCCAGGCGCGGGTCGACCTCGATGGAGACGCGGCCGTCGCGGCCCTGCGTCGCGTCGTACACCGGGCGCAGGATGTCGGCGGCGGCGCGGACGTCGGCCGTGGTCATCATGCGGACGGCCTCGTCGACGGTGACCTTGCGGACGGCCAGGTCGGCGAGCTGCTCCTCGTAGCCCTCGCCGGAGCCGATGGCGGCCTGGAAGATCGAGGGGTTCGTGGTGACGCCCACGACGTGGCTGTTCTCGACGATCTCGGCGAGGTTGCCGGACTCGATGCGCGTGCGGGACAGGTCGTCCAGCCAGATGGAGACGCCTTCGTCGGAGAGGGCCTTGAGGGGCGACGAGGTGCTGGCGTTGCTCATGGTGTTCTTCATCTTCTTTCGTGCGTACGTGACGCGTGCTGACTGCGGAGGGATCAGGCGCGGGCGGCGGCCACGGACTCCCGGGCCTTGGCGGCGACGTTCTCAGCGGTGAAGCCGAACTCCTCGAAGAGGACGTTCGCGTCGGCGGAGGCGCCGAAGTGCTCCAGGGAGACGATGCGTCCTGCGTCGCCGACGTAGCGGTACCAGGTGAGGCCGATGCCGGCCTCGACGGCGACGCGGGCCTTGACGGCCGGCGGCAGGACGGAGTCCTTGTAGGCCTGGTCCTGCTCCTCGAACCACTCGACGGACGGCATCGACACGACGCGGGTCGCGATGCCCTCGGCCTCCAGGGTCTCGCGCGCGGCGACGGCGAGCTGCACCTCGGAGCCGGTGGCGATCAGGACGACGTCCGGGGTCCGGTCCGACGCCTCGACGAGGACGTAACCACCCTTGGCGGCGAGCTCGTTGGCCTCGTACGTCGGCACGCCCTGGCGGGTCAGGGCCAGGCCGTGCGGGGCCGGCTTGACCGAGCCGCGGCGCAGGATCTCGCGCCAGGCGACGGCCGTCTCGTTGGCGTCGGCCGGGCGGACGACGTTCAGGCCGGGGATGGCGCGCAGCGAGGCGAGGTGCTCGACGGGCTGGTGGGTCGGGCCGTCCTCGCCCAGACCGACGGAGTCGTGGGTCCAGACGTACGTCACCGGGAGCTGCATGAGGGCCGACATGCGGACGGCGTTGCGCATGTAGTCGGAGAACACGAGGAACGTGCCGCCGTAGATGCGGGTGTTGCCGTGCAGCGCGATGCCGTTCATCTCGGCGGCCATCGAGAACTCGCGGATGCCGAAGTGGACGGTGCGGCCGTAGGGGTCGGCCTCGGGCAGCGGGTTGCCCTTCGGCAGGAACGAGGAGTTCTTGTCGATGGTGGTGTTGTTCGAGCCGGCGAGGTCGGCGGAACCGCCCCACAGCTCGGGCAGGACCGGGCCGAGGGCCTGGAGGACCTTGCCGGACGCGGCGCGGGTGGCGAGCTTGGCGCCGGTCTCGAAGGCGGGCAGCGCCTGCTCCCAGCCCTCGGGGAGGCGGCCGGCGACGATGCGGTCGAGCAGCTTGGAGCGCTCGGGGTTGTCGGTGCGCCAGGCGCCGAGCTGCTTGTCCCAGGCGGCGTGCGCCTCGGCGCCGCGGTCCAGCGCCTTGCGGGTGTGCGCGATGACGTCGTCCTCGACGATGAAGGACTGCTCGGGGTCGAAGCCGAGGACGCGCTTGGTGGCGGCGATCTCGTCGGCGCCGAGCGCCGAGCCGTGCGACGCCTCGGTGTTCTGGGCGGTCGGCGCGGGCCAGGCGATGATCGTGCGCATCGCGATGATGGACGGGCGCCCGGTCTCGGCCTTGGCGGCGGCGAGCGCCTCGTGCAGGGCCTTGGCGTCGACGTTGCCGTCGGCCTGCGGCTCGATGCGCTGCACGTGCCAGCCGTACGCCTCGTAGCGTCCGAGGACGTCCTCGGAGAACGCGGTCGCGGTGTCGCCCTCGATGGAGATGTGGTTGTCGTCGTAGACGAAGACGAGGTTGCCGAGCTTCTGGTGTCCCGCGAGGGAGCTGGCCTCGGCGGAGACGCCCTCCTCCAGGTCGCCGTCGGAGACGATCGCCCAGATGGTGTGGTCGAAGGGGGAGGTGCCCTCGGGGGCCTCCGGGTCGAACAGGCCGCGCTCGTAGCGGGCGGCCATCGCCATGCCCACCGCGTTGGCGACGCCCTGGCCGAGCGGACCGGTGGTGGTCTCTACGCCGGCGGTGTGGCCGTACTCCGGGTGGCCGGGCGTCTTCGAGCCCTGCGTGCGGAACGCCTTCAGGTCGTCCAGCTCCAGCTCGTAGCCGGAGAGGAAGAGCTGCGTGTAGAGGGTGAGGCTGGTGTGGCCGGGCGACAGGACGAAGCGGTCGCGGCCGGTCCACTCCGGGTCGGCCGGGTCGTGGCGCATGACCTTCTGGAAGAGGGTGTACGCGGCCGGGGCCAGGCTCATCGCGGTGCCGGGGTGGCCGTTGCCGACCTTCTGCACGGCGTCGGCGGCCAGCAGCCGGGCGGTGTCGACGGCACGCTGGTCGAGGTCGGTCCACTCGAAGGGAGCCTCGAAGGGGTCGAGGCCGTTCGGTGTCTGCGTGCTCATCTGTCTGACTTCCTTCGCATCCGTTGTCCTGCCGATGTGCCCAAAGGCATCGCCCTACAGGGACCAAAGCCCCTGGTCGAACTACCTACGAACTTAAAGGTCATACTTTTGGAGAGGTAGGTGCGCCCGTGCCAGCGTTCGGTGAAAATGAGACACCTACAGGAGTTGAAGCCAAGGAAAGTCGATGACGGAGCAGGACCCCGCGCAGACGAGCGCACATCTGGGAGCGACCCCCGCGGATCGAGCGCACATCCGCACGTATCCCTTCGACCCGAGCGCGAGCGTCTCCGGGGTGGGGATGCAGGTCGGGCCGATGGGGACCGACGGTCCGTGGGCGGGCGGCGTGGGCCTCTCGCGCCGGGTGCACCGCATCGACTTCCACGTCCTGCTGTTCTTCCGCGAGGGCCCGGTCCACCACATGATCGACTTCGCGGAGTACGAGGTCGGGGCCGGCGACGTGCTGTGGATCCGGCCCGGCCAGGTGCACGGCTTCTCGACGACGGAGCAGTACGTGGGCACGGCGCTGACCATGCAGCCCGGTTTCCTGCCGCGCGCCATCGTCGAGGCGACCGGCCTGTACCGCTACGACCGGCCGCCGCTGCTCCACCCGGACCCGGACCAACTCGCCGCGCTGGAGAGCTCCCTGGAGCAGCTGCAGCGCGAGTACCTGGACACCTCGACGCTGCCGCTGAGCCTGCACACGTCCGTCCTGCGGCACTCCCTGACGGCGTTCATGCTGCGGGTGGCGCACGTGTCGGCGCAGGCGGCGGCCGACGAGTGCAGGCCGCAGCCCGACACGACGTTCAGCCGGTTCCGCACGGCGGTCGAGCAGGGCTTCACGACGAACCACAGCGTGAGTGCGTACGCCGACGAGCTCGGCTACTCCCGGCGCACGCTGGTCCGCGCCGTGCGCGCCGCAACCGGCCAGACCCCGAAGGCGTTCATCGACCGGCGGGTGGTCCTGGAGGCCAAGCGGCTGCTCGCGCACACGGAGCTGCCGGTGGGCCGGATCGGGGTGGCGGTCGGCTTCGGCGACTCGGCGAACTTCTCGAAGTACTTCCTCCAGCACACGGGCGTGACACCGGCCGCGTTCCGGGCCGAGCAGGTCTGAGCGCATCCCTGCGCCCTGCGTAAAGAGTTACGAAAGGACGGTAAACGTAAGGGAGTCGACCGGACGCCCGGCCCGGCGATCGGTCACTCTGCATGAGCACGACGGGTCGACCCTGACCCTGTCGCCCGCCGTGCCCCGGATCGCGGCCGTCGGCCCGGGCGCCGCCGCAGGGCGCGGCCACTGGATAGGGTCGGCGCCATGCCACACCCGACCACCCCCACCACCTGCGCCTGCGGCCTGCCGCGGGCCTACGAGGACTGCTGCGGCCGCTACCACTCCGGCAGCGCCGCCGCCCCCACCGCCGAGGCCCTGATGCGCTCCCGGTACTGCGCCTTCACCCGGCGCGACGCCGGGTACCTGCTGCGCACCTGGCACCCGGACACCCGGCCGCCCGGCATCGACTTCGATCCGGCGCTGAGCTGGACCGGTCTGGAGATCCAGGAGACGACCGAGGGCTCGGCGTTCCACCAGAAGGGCACGGTCACGTTCCGCGCCCGCTACCGGGACGGCGGCCGGGCGGGCGCGCTGCACGAGCGGAGCCGGTTCGTGCGGGTGGCCGGAGCCTGGGTGTACGTCGACGGCGACTTCATCGAGTAGGCCCTGACGCCCGGTCAGCGCCCGTGGCGCGCAAGGGAGTTCAGGGCGCGAGGATGTCCAGCTCCTGGAGCGCGCCCACCGCGATCTCGCGCGTGAGCGCCTCCGCGCGCTCCGCGTTCCCCTCCCGCACCGCCTCCGCGACCTGGACGTGCAGGGTGACCGCCGCCGGGTCCGGGTCCTCGAACATGACCTGGTGGTGGGTGCGGCCCGACAGCACCTCGGCCACCAGGTCGCCGAGGTGGGCGAACATCTCGTTGCCCGACGCGGTCAGCACGACGCGGTGGAACTCGATGTCGTGGACGAGGTACGCCTCCAGCTGGTTGCCGCGCGACGTGGCGACCATGCCGAGCGCGCACTCGGTGAGTTCCGCGCACTGCCCGGCCGTCGCGTAGCGCGCGGCGAGGCCCGCGGCGACCGGCTCGACCGCCGACCGCAGAACCGTGAGCGAGCGCAGCTGGCGCGGCCGGTCGGCCCCGGCGAGACGCCAGCGGATGACCCGCGGGTCATAGACGTTCCACTCCTCGGCGGGCCGTACGGTCACGCCGACGCGGCGCCGCGACACCACCAGGTTCATGGATTCCAGGACGCGCACCGCCTCGCGCATCACCGAGCGCGACACCTCGTAGTGCTGGGCGAGCTCGTCCGTGCGCAGGACGCTGCCCGCGGGGTACTCACCCGCGGTGATGGCGGGACCGAGGCTGTCCAATACGCGGGCGTGCAGTCCCCGGTCCTGTGTGGTCATGGGCTCAGCCTACGGGGAGGCAGGGAGAGGGCCGGGCGAGGACCAGGCGGAATAAAAAGTCTGACTTGTATGTCACAGGGTCTTGAATTAGTCAGACCTTTTAGGTTTCAGTGACGTGACACAGCGATGTCGATGAAGACAGCGAGGCAGTACGCGATGAGCACCCCCCACGTCGTCGTGGTCATGGGCGTTGCAGGTACCGGCAAGACGACGATCGGTCCCCTGCTCGCCGACCGGCTGGGCGTTCCCTACGCCGAGGGCGACGACTTCCACCCCGAGGCCAACATCGAGAAGATGTCGGCCGGCACCCCGCTCACGGACGAGGACCGCTGGCCCTGGCTGGACGCCATCGGCCGCTGGGCCCACGGCCGTGCCGGACTCGGCGGTGTGGTCAGCAGCTCCGCCCTCAAGCGCAGCTACCGCGACCGGCTCCGCGCCGCCGCCCCCGGTGTCGTCTTCGTGCACCTGACCGGTGACCGCAAGCTCATCGAGGACCGCATGTCCCATCGGCAGGGCCACTTCATGCCCACCGCGCTGCTCGACTCCCAGTTCGCCACGCTCCAGCCGCTCGCGGCGGACGAGGCGGGCGTCGACGTCGACGTGGCGGGTTCGCCGGAGGAGATCACGGACCGGGCC
>NZ_JAMOLN010000202.1 GCF_024448165.1 Streptomyces longispororuber | reverse complement strand
GTGACTGTTGCGCCGCACCGGGGTGCCGCCTTGCCCACCCTGCCGCCCCGGGCGGCGGATTGCCCAAGGCGGGCGGGGAGCCGTGGCAGCGGCAGCACCCATGGCGGGAAGGAGTTCCGTGTTTGGAGTGATCTCCGTCAACTCCAGCTCCCCGTAACGACATTGACGCATCACGACCCCGTCACGATCACCGCCTTGACAGTACGGGCACCCTTGCCGGTTCTCCCTGGTCGGGCGTAGACCAGTGCGAACGGCACAGCGCTCAGTACGGACGTTCAGCCTTCAGGACGAGAACGGGGCAGTGATGCGCAGCACTCTTCGGACAACCAGGACACCCACCCTCCGCCGAGCCGTCGTGGCCATAGCCGTAGGCTCCCTGGCGCTTGCGCTCACCTCCTGCGGGGACGACGACAACGGGAAGAACGAGCCGAGCGGCGGCACGAGCAGCAGCAAGGGTTCCTCGCTCCAACTGCCCAAGCTGGACGGCGAATCGCTGGAGATAGCCGCCGTCTGGACCGGCGACGAGCAGAAGAACTTCAAGCAGGTCCTCGCGGAGTTCGAGAAGCGGACGGGCGCGAAGGTCACGTTCGTGCCGGCGCAGGACCCGATCATCAACTTCCTGGGGTCGAAGGTGGCGGGCGGTGCCCCGCCGGACGTCGCGATGCTGCCGCAGCCGGGCGCGATCAAGCAGGCCGTCGACAAGAAGTGGGCGAAGCCGCTCGGCGCGGACGCCCAGGCCCAGCTCACCAAGAACTACTCGCAGGGCTGGCAGGACCTGGGCAAGGTCGACGGCAAGCAGTACGCGGCCTACTACAAGGCCGCGAACAAGTCGCTGGTCTGGTACAACGCCAAGGTCTTCGAGAACGCGGCGGCCAAGGAGCCGAAGACCTGGAAGGAGTTCCTGGCCACCGCGCAGGCGATCTACGACTCGGGTGTCACGCCGATGTCGATCGGCGGGGCGGACGGCTGGCCGCTCACGGACTGGTTCGAGAACATCTACCTCTCGCAGGCCGGGCCGGAGAAGTACGACCAGCTCGCCAAGCACGAGATCAAGTGGACGGACCCGTCGGTCAAGCAGGCGCTGACGACGCTCGCGCAGCTGTGGGGCAAGAGCGACTTCATCGCGGGCGGCAACAAGGAAGCCGTGCAGACCGAGTTCACGAAGTCGGTCGAGCAGACCTTCACGGGCGGCGACCAGCCGAAGGGCGCCATGGTCTACGAGGGCGACTTCGTGCAGGTCAACATCCAGCAGACGAAGGCGAAGGTCGGGACGGACGCGAAGGTGTTCCCGTTCCCGGCGGCCGGCGACCAGGCGCCGGTGGTCAGTGGCGGTGACGCCGCGGTCATCCTGAAGGACTCCAAGGCCGCGCAGGCGCTCGTCACGTTCCTCGCGTCGCCGGACGCCGCCACCATCCAGGCGAAGCTGGGCGGTTACCTCTCCCCCAACAAGAACGTGGACCTCTCCGCGTACCCGAACGAGGTGCAGCGCACGATCGCCAAGGCGCTGATCGACGCCGGTGACGACTTCCGCTTCGACATGTCCGACCAGACCCCGCAGGCGTTCGGCGGCACGCCCGGCAAGGGCGAGTGGAAGGCGCTGCAGGACTTCCTGACGAACCCGAAGGACGTCGCGGGCACCCAGGCGACGCTGGAGGCCGAGGCGGCCAAGGCGTACAAGGACTGACGCGGCGATGACACCGGCCGCCGACAGCGGCCCGGCGAGGAAGGACCGCACGTCACCCGCGGACGACGCGGGTGACGTGACGGCTCCCCCCGGGCCGGCCCCCCAACCGAAGAACCGTCGTTTCAAGAGCGTGACCGGCACCCGCAGGTCGATCGCGCTGCTGTTCCTGCTGCCCACCCTGGTGCTGCTCGGCGCGCTCGTCGTCTACCCCATCGGGTACTCGGTCGTGCGCAGCTTCTTCGACCAGTCGGGCGGCTCCTTCATCGGCTTCGACAACTACGAGACCCTGTTCACCCGGGCCGACACCAAGGCCGCGATCAACAACAACATCTTCTGGGTGGTGCTCGCCCCGACCGTCGCCACCGTGCTCGGACTGATCTTCGCGGTGCTGACGGAGCGGATCCGCTGGGGCACCGCGTTCAAGCTCGTGGTCTTCATGCCGATGGCGATCTCGATGCTGGCCGCGGGCATCATCTTCCGGCTGGTGTACGACCAGGATCCGGAGAAGGGCGCGGTGAACGCGGTCTGGGTCGGCATCCACGACACGTTCGCCGAGTCGTCCGCGTTCCCGAAGGCCCATCCGCGGCCGAACGCGCCGCTCGCCGGGAAGAGCGGCGGCCCCTACCTGACCAAGGACCCGGTGAAGGCGGGCGGCAACGTGCTGCTGCCGCTCGTCGGGGTCGCCGCCGACCAGATGCCGGGCGGCGCGAAGCCCGCGAAGCAGGCGACGAGCGCTCCGAACAAGGTGACCGGCACCGTCTGGCAGGACTTCACCCTCGGCAAGGGCGCGGGCGGCATCAACAACGTCGACTCCACCGAACTCGGCTACCCCGGGATGAAGATCGAGGCGGTCAAGGGCGGCAAGGTGGTCGCCTCGACGTCGGCGGCCGCCGACGGCACCTTCACGCTCCCCGCGAGCGCCGACGGGGCGCGGCTCCGGCTCCCCGCGTCGAACTTCGAGGAGGCGTACAACGGCGTCGACTGGCTCGGCGACAAGAAGTTCTTCACGATCCACCTGGGCGGGTTCGACCTCTACCTCAACATCGTGACGACCTCGATCATGGTCGCGTACATCTGGATGTGGGCGGGCTTCGCGATGGTCCTCATCGGCGCGGGCCTGGCCGGCATCCCGCGCGAACTCCTGGAGGCCGCACGGGTCGACGGCGCCACGGAGTGGCAGGTGTTCCGGCGGGTCACGGTGCCGCTGCTCGCCCCGGTGCTCGCCGTCGTCCTCGTGACGCTGATGATCAACGTCCTGAAGATCTTCGACCTGATCTTCATCATCGCGCCGGGCGCCACGCAGGACGACGCCAACGTGCTCGCCCTGCAGCTGTACCGGTCGGCGTTCAGCGAGGGCAACGAGGGCCTGGCCAGCGCCATCGCGGTCCTCCTGCTGCTGCTGGTGATCCCGGTGATGTGGTTCAACATGAGGCGGCTGCGGCGGGAGGTGCGGCGATGAGCACCGTCGACGAGTCGGTGAAGGCGAAGCGGTCGATCGCGGGCCGGATCGGCGAGAAGGTCAGCGGCGGGGTGCTGCAGTTCGTCCTGATCCTGATCGGCGCGCTCTGGCTGGTCCCCACGATCGGGCTGCTGCTGTCCTCGCTGCGCTCCACGGAGGACATGTCGGCGAGCGGCTGGTGGAAGGTGTTCAGCAAGCCGTCGCAGCTGACCTTCGACAGCTACGCGAGCCTGCTGGAGAACTCCGACATCACCCGGTCGCTGGTGAACACGGCCCTGATCACGGTGCCCGCGACGGTGCTGGTCATCGTGATCGGGTCGCTGGCCGGATACGCCTTCGCGTGGATGGAGTTCCCGGGCCGCGACTGGTGGTTCCTGATCGTGGTCGGGCTGCTCGTGGTGCCGGTGCAGCTGGCCCTCGTACCGATCGCCAAGCTCTTCGGCGACATCGGCATCTTCGGGTCGCTGATCGGAGTGATCCTCTTCCACGTGGGGTTCGGGCTGCCGTTCGCGGTGTTCCTGCTGCGGAACTTCTTCGCGGAGATCCCGCGCGAACTCCTGGAGGCGGCCCGGCTGGACGGCGCGGGTGAACTGCGCCTGTTCGTCCGGGTCGTGATGCCGCTCGGCGGTCCGGCGATCGCCTCGCTCGGCATCTTCCAGTTCCTGTGGGTGTGGAACGACATGCTGGTCGCGCTGATCTTCACGGACACCGACAGCCAGCCGATCACGGTCGCGCTGCAGACCCAGGTACGGCAGTTCGGCAACAACGTCGACGTGCTGGGTCCCGGCGCGTTCATCTCGATGGTGATCCCGCTGGCCGTGTTCTTCGCCTTCCAGCGCCAGTTCGTCTCCGGCGTGATGGCGGGTGCGGTGAAGTAGCCGACGGGCACGGCACGTTGGGGGGCGGACCGGGACGACCGGGCCGCCCCTCGCCCGTCCCCCGTATGCCACATCCGGCGTAACCGGATCACTCCACCGGGCGTTGCCGGGCAGTATGCCCGCGCCGACCCATGGATGTGCGACCTTGCCCCGGTTCAGTGTCATCGTCCCCGCGTACAAGGTGCAGGCGTATCTGCACGAGTGCCTCGCCTCGGTCCTGGAGCAGTCCTTCACGGACCTGGAAGTGATCGCGGTGGACGACTGCTCGCCGGACGCGTGCGGGGAGATCATCGACGAGTTCGCGGCGCGCGACGCCCGCGTGATCCCCGTCCACCTCGACGAGAACGTGGGGCTCGGCCGCGCGCGCAACGCGGGCCTGAAGCACGCCACCGGCGACTACGTCCTGTTCCTCGACAGCGACGACAGCCTCACGCCCGGCGCGCTGCGGGCTATCGCGGACCGCATCAAGGAGACGGGTTCGCCCGACGTCCTGCTGTTCGACTACGCGCGGACGTTCTGGGACGGCCGCGAGGTCCGCAACCAGTTCGCGCACCTGCTGTCCCAGGAGGGTCCCGCACCCTTCCAACTCGCTGACAGACCACGGCTGTTGAAGCTGCTGATGGTGGTCTGGAACAAGGCGTACCACCGGGAGTTCATCGAGCGCGAGGGCTTCTCGTTCCCTCCCGGTTACTACGAGGACACTCCCTGGACCTACCCAGTCCTGATGGCCTCCGAGACCATCGCGACCCTGGACCGGGTCTGCGTCCACTACCGCCAGCGACGTCAGGGCAACATTCTGGGCACCACGTCCCGCAAACACTTCGACATCTTCGACCAGTACGAGCGCGTCTTCGAGTTCCTCGACCAGCACCCGGACCTGGACGCCGAATGGCGCGCGGTCATGTTCCGGCGCATGGTCGACCACCTGTCCACCCTCTTCACCAAGCGGGGCCGGCTCCCCCGCCGCAGCCGCGCCGAGTTCCTGCGCAGGGCGCGGGCGCACTACGCCCGCTACCGCACCCCCGGCGCCGCGGTGAGCCGCCGCACCCGGCTGCGCCACGCCCTGGTCCGCCTCGGCTCGCACCGCACGTACCGGACGCTGTGGACGGCGCTGCGCGTCAAGCAGCGCGCGGGCAGGTCCGCGGCCGCCGCCCGCCGCACCCTGCGGGCGGCGGCCCTGCAGCTCCACTACCGGATCCAGCTGCGGCTGCCCGTGCGGGCCGACGAGGCGGTCTTCGCCAGCTACTGGGGGCGCGGCCACGGCTGCAACCCCGGCGCCCTGGAGGAGGCGTTCCGCGAGCACGCCCCGCACGTGCGGACGGCGTGGATCGCGGCCCCCGAGCACCACCACACGATCCCGACGGCGACCCGGCGCCTCACCCCGGGCACGGCCGCGTACTGGACGGCGCTCGCGCGCTCCAAGTACCTCGTCAACAACGTCAACTTCGACCGCCGCCTGGTCAAGCGCCCCGGCCAGGTCATGATCCAGACGCAGCACGGCACCCCGCTGAAGAAGATGGGCCTGGACCTCCAGGACTATCCGGCGGCGGCGCGCGGCACCGACTTCGGTCAGCTGCTGCGCAGCGTCGACAAGTGGGACTACGTCCTGTCCGCCAACCGCCACTCCACGCTCGTCTGGGAGCGCGTCTTCCCGTCCTCGTACACGACGCTGGAGTACGGCTACCCCCGCAACGACCGCCTGCACAGGGCGAGTCCGGCCGAGATCGCCCGGATCCGGGCGGGCCTCGGCATCCCCGAGGACGCGGTCGCGATCCTGTACGCGCCCACCCACCGGGACTACCGGGTCACCCAGCGCCTGCCGCTCGACCTGGAGCGCATGCTGCGCACGCTCGGCCCGCGCTTCGTGATCCTGTCGCGCGCCCACCACACGTACGGCGAGCCCCTCACGCGCGCGAGCGGCGCACGCCTCGTCGACGTGTCGGACCATCCGAGCGTGGAGTCGCTCTGCCTCGCGGCGGACGCGCTGGTCACCGACTACTCGTCCCTGATGTTCGACTACGCCTGCCTCGACCGGCCCATCGTGGTCCACGCCGACGACTGGGAGGCGTACGAGGCGTCCCGCGGCACCTACTTCGACCTGCGGTCCTTCCCGCCGGGCGCGGTGGCCCGCTCGGAGGACGAGCTGATCGACATCTTCGCCACGGGCCACTGGCGCGGCTCGCGCTCGGCGCAGCTGCGCGCCGCGTTCCGCGCCCGGTTCTGCGCGTACGACGACGGGCGCGCCGGCGAGCGCGTCGTCCGGCACGTCGTGCTCGGCGAGCGGCCGCAGGCACCGGGCCCGGACGCCTCCCTCCCCCACCAGACCCCCACACCCACATCGCACATCTCACCCCACCCCACTGGGAGTTGACATGCAGCACGAGCCGTCCACCACGGCCGCGACCCTGCCCCGCCCGACCGCGTTGGGAGACGTGAAGGGCTGGTTCCACAACGTCGACCAGGTCCTCTTCGACTGGTTCCTGACCCGCCAGCACGACCGCGCCCACCACGGCGACCTGCTCGAACTGGGCGTCTACCTGGGCAAGAGCGCCATCTTCATGGGCCAGTACCTGGCGGCAGAGGAGACGTTCACGGTCTGCGACCTGTTCGACTCGCCCGCCGAGGACCGGGCGAACGACAAGGAGATGAACAAGTCCTACAGCACCCTCACCCGGTCCGCCTTCGAGGCGAACTACCTGTCCTTCCACGACGAGCTGCCCCGCGTCGTGCAGGGCCCCTCGCACGTCATCACCTCGCTCGTCGCCCCGGGCAGCTGCCGTTTCGTGCACGTCGACGCCTCGCACCTGTACGAGCACGTGCACGGCGACATCGCGGCGGCCCGCGAACTCCTCGGCGAGGACGGCATCGTGGTCCTCGACGACTTCCGCGCCGAGCACTGCCCGGGGGTCGCCGCGGCGACCTGGGGAGCCGTCGCCACGACCGGCCTGAAGCCGATCTGCATCACCGCGACCAAGTTCTACGGGACGTGGGGCGACTTCGAGCCGGTCCGCCGGGAGCTGGCCGGGATGCTGGCCGGCCGGGACGACATGTGGCACGGCGCCGAGGAGGTCGCCGGGCACTCGATGATCCGGATCGACGGCAAGAAGGCGAAGCGGCCGGCCCAGCCGCCCTCCCGCCACGAGCCGGCCGGGCCGACCGGGCCCGCCGAGCCGACGGGCCCCGAGGCGCCGGAGGCCGTGCCCGTCTCGCGCAATCCACTGCGCGCGCTGCTCGGCCGCCGGTAGTCCCGCGCCCCGGCTCCCCGGCTAGCGCTCCAGGAGCGCGAACAGGTCCTCCCACATCTCCAGGACCCGCTCCTGCGAGAACCGCTGGACGTTGATGCGCGCCCGCTCCCCCATGGCGTCCCGCATCCGCGGGTTGCCGGTGAGGCGCAGCAGCCGGTCGGCGAGGGCGTCGAGGTCGCCCGGCGGGGCGAGCAGACCGTCCTCGCCGTCCCGGACGATCTCCCGGACGCCCGGGGCGCAGTCGAAGGCGGCGCAGGGCACCGCGCTGGCCATGGCCTCCATGAGGGCGAGCGGGAAGCCCTCGCCGCGGGAGGACTGCACGAACACGGAGGAGGCGGCGAGGGCCCCCGGCACGTCGTCGGTGCGCCCGAGCCACCGCACCGATCCGTCGAGCCCCAACTCCGCGCATTGCTTGCGGAGTTGGGGCTCGTCCGCGCCTGCCCCGTACACGTGCAGCTGCCAGTCGGCGCGGAACGGCGCGACCTTCGCCCAGGTGTCGAGGAGCATGTCGACGCCCTTCTGGTCGGCGAGCCGGCCGATGGAGCAGACGACCTTGTCGGTGCGGGGGGAGGGGATCGTGGGGAGGTGGGCGAGGGCGTTGGGCATGAAGCCCACGTTGTTCAGGCCCTCGGCCGTCCAGACGTCCGCGTCCTCCTGGGTCAGCGCCAGCCAGCGGTCGACGTGCGGGTAGTGCCGCTTCACCCAGTGGTAGCGGTGGCAGGCGCGCGAGTACGCGAACGACTCGTGGCTCATGCCGATGACGGTGAGGTGCGACAGGTCGATCTCGCGCAGCCACTCCATGGGCCACACCTGGGTGACGACCAGCACCGATCCGGGCGGCGCCGGACGCAGCAGCGCGTCGAGCCGCTCGACGGCCCGCCGCATGGCCGCGACGCGCCGGGTCTCGCGGCGGCGGGCGGGGACGCTGAACCTGCGGGTGCCGCGCAGCGGTCGCGGGGTCGGCGGGTGCTGCTCGTAGAGGGCGGTCACCGGGTAGCCGGGGGTCTCGGGCACCGCCATCTTCAGATCGGACTCGTGGACGCCGATGACGTGCACCCGGTGTCCGGCCGTCTGGAACAGGCGGGCCATCTGGTGGGTCCACGCGGTGACGCCGCCCAGTTCGTCGGTGGTGTTGGCGACGAGGAACAGATCGCGCGCACGAGTCCGCGTCGCTCGCGTCGTGTACATCGATTGCGTCACTTGCCGGCCTTTCGCGTGAAGAGCGCGTCGACGACGGCCCGGGCCGCGCCTCCGTCGTCGTACGTCCCGAACGCCGCGGCGAACGCCCGGCGGGCCTCCTGCCAGCCGTCGTCGGCCTCCTTGAGTCCGGCGAGGGTGCGGTGCAGTTCGTCCTGCGTCTCGACGACCGGGCCGCCGGCCCTGGCCCGCAGGTCGAAGTAGCTGCCGCGCTCGGCGGCGTACGCGTCGAGGTCGGGGGCGTAGTGCACGATCGGGCGGTCGAGGAGCGCGTAGTCGAACATGATCGACGAGTAGTCGGTGACCAGCACGTCGGCGAGGCAGAGGAGTTCGCTCACGTCGTGGTGGGCGGACACGTCGACGACGGTGCCGGGCGGGGTGACCGGCAGGCTCGCGGCCTCCATGTAGTGGGCGCGCACCAGCAGTACGTGGGTGTCGCCGAACCGCTCCGCGAACTCCCGGACGTCCAGCTGGAGCCGGACCTTCCTGTTCTTCGGGGTGCCCCGGAACGTGGGCGCGTAGAGGACGACGGTCCGGTGGTCGGGGATGCCGAGGCCGGCGGCGAGGGCGGGGCGCGGGAAGCGGCCCTCGCGCTCGTCCCGGGCGCGGGCCGCCACGAGGCGGTCGTTGCGCGGGTAGCCGACGCGCATCAGGCGTTCCTCGGGGATGCGGTAGGCGTGGGCGAGGGTCGTCACGTCGTGCTCGGAGCGGACCAGGAAGTGGTCGAAGCGGCCGACGGCGCGGGCGAGCCGGTCGCGCTGCGGCGCGTTCTGCGTCTTGTGCCGGACCTCGTCGAACCCCATCCGCTTGTACGCGGAGCCGTGCCAGGTCTGGAGGTACGTGGTGTGCTTGGGCTTGTCGAGGGCGTGCGGGAAGCCCTGGTTGTCGACCCACCACTCGGCGCGGGCCAGCGCCCACAGGTAGCGCCAGGACCAGCGCCTGACCAGTGTGGCGTCCCGGGGGAAGCCCGTCGGGTCCTGCGCGTACGACCACACGACGCGGGCGCCGCGGCGGCGGGCGATGAGCTCCTCGTGGATCGCGCGGGGGCTGTCGCCGTAGCACTTGCCCATGTGGCTCTCGAAGACGACGGTGCCCCGGCTGACCGGCAGCCGGCGCAGGACCCGGCGGTAGACGCGCACCTTCACACGCTGCGCGTGCAGCGCCTCGTACGTCCTGCGGAGCTTCTTCCTGACCTGCTTCAGCTTGCGGGCGGGGCGGAAGTTCGTGGCGTACCCGACCAGCGCGTTGACCTTGCGGGCGGGCCCGCGCCGGGGCAGCAGGCAGACCGCGAGGTGGTGCCGGGCGGTGACGTAGGGCTGCCAGGTGTCGGCGGCGAGGCGGGTCAGGCGCGGGCGGGCCGGGAGCGCGGTCGCCTCGGCGGGGACGATGTCCTTCTCGGCGAACAGGTCGAGCGGGGGCAGCCGTTCGCCGTCGATGCCGAGCAGCAGGCGCGGGTCCCAGACCCGGTCGCCGATGCCGTGCGGGCGCAGGGCGCCGGTGAGCGGGACGACGGCGCGCCAGGCGATCCCGGTGGCGGTCGGCCGGACGTCGTCGACCGGGACCGTCACCGTCCTGTCGCCGCTGTCGCGCACCGTGAAGTCGAGGCTCGCGGTGAGGACCGCCGTGCGGTCGCCGTCCAGCAGTCCGAACGGCACGACGACCGCGCCCTCGACGACGAGCCGCCCGTCCTCGCGGGCGCAGCGGGTGACCCGGTTCAGCAGTCTGAGTCCGTTCAACGGCCGGTTCTGATGGCCGAGTTCGGTGACGTCGTACGGGTCGCCGACGCGGTCGTCGGACCACCGGACGCGGTCGTCGCGGCGCACCAGCGGGGTCACGACGGTGTCCGGGTGCTCCAGGGCGTACGCGGCGGTGTGCACGCCGTCGGCGTCGCCGGCGGCGAGCAGGCACACGGCGACGCGCTCCAGCGGCGCCAGCGTGCCCAGCGCGTCGTCGGGGACCAGGCCGGCCAAGAACGTGCCGTACTCGTCGGCCAGTCGGGCCCTGCGGTCCCGGCCCAGGGTGAGGAAGGCGCGGACGCACGGCAGGACGTGGTCGGTGAGGAAGGCGCGGGCGAGCCCGGCGCGCAGTGCCGGATCGTCGAGCAGGGCGAGGGCCTGCCGCTGGGCGTCCGCCGCGGCGGGCAGGCCGTGCAGCGGGTCGGGGGCGGCGCGCCGGGTGGTGATCAGGTTCGGTACGAGGGCGATCCGGCGGGCGGCGAGCGCGAGCAGCAGACCGCTGCCCGCGGCGCCGTCGGCGGCCCCGGCCGTGCCGGGGCCCACGACCCCGTCCGCCCAGGCGCGCCGCACGCAGTACCCGGCGCCCGGCCCGCCGCGGGTCACCAGCTCGGGCGCCTCGGCCAGGTCGGTGACGATCCGCGACCGGGCGAACAGGGCGGCCTGCCACTCGGGCGCCCGCTCCTTCGACCCGCTCCCGGTGAGCCGGGTCCAGCGGCCCGCGACCAGGTCGGCGCCGGTACGGCGGGCCGCCGCGAACAGGTTGCGGCAGGCGTTGCGCTCCAGGAGCTCGCCGGGCGCCAGCGACAGCACGTACGTGCCGCGCGGGGCGCCGACGCGGACCCGGTGCGGGTGGTCGGCGGCCAGGACGGCACCCGTGTCGCCGACGCCGTCGCCGGTGAGCGCGGCCTCCGCTCCCGACAGGGTCTGGTCGAGGACGGAGCGGACCGTGGCGCGCAGCCGGTCCGGGTCGGTGCCCTCGGGGCAGTCCACGACCACGCTGACGTCGAAGAGTTCCGCGGCGGACCTTCGGGTCATCGGCGGCCTCCGTCCTGGACGTGGGCCAGCATCGCGTCGGCCGCCTGCGCGGCGGCGGTCCCGTCGTCGAGGTCGCAGAACGCCTCGCGGAACCGTTCGTAGGAGTCCCGGTGCCCGGCGACGGCGGCGTCCGGGTCGAGGAGCGCGGCGATCACTTCGTCGCTGGTGCGCAGCAGCGGTCCCGGGGCCTGGGCGGCGAAGTCGAAGTAGAAGCCGCGCAGGGTGTCCCGGTAGTGGTCGAGGTCGTACGTGTGGAAGAGCATCGGCCGGCCGGTCTGCGCGAAGTCGAACATCATCGACGAGTAGTCCGTCACCAGTACGTCGGCGATCAGCAGGAGTTCGGCCGCGTCCGGGTGGCGGCTGACGTCGCGCACGAAGTCGCAGGCGGGCACGGCGCCGCCGACCAGGTAGTGGCGGCGGACCAGCAGCACGTGGTCGTCGCCGAGCGCGGCCCGCGCGGCGGCCAGGTCGAGCTGCAGGTCGAGGCCGTACCGGCCGGACCTGCGGGGCTGGTTCTCGCGCCAGGTCGGCGCGTACAGGATGACGCGCTTGTCCTCGGGGATGCCGAGCCGCTCGCGCACGGACGCGGACAGCTTGTCGCGGTCGGCGGCGTGCAGCACGTCGTTGCGCGGGTAGCCCGAGCCGAGGACGTCGCCGGTGTAGCCGAAGGCGCCGCGCAGGATCGGGGTGGAGAAGCTGTTCGGGGAGACGAGCAGCGACCACTGGTCGGCGCGGGCGGGCAGCGTCGCGATGTACTTCTGGTCGGCGGACGCGCTGCCCGCCAGGTCGCGGCCGATCCGTTTGAGGGGTGTGCCGTGCCAGGTCTGGACGACGTACTGGCCCTCGGCGCGCTCGAACCACTCGGGCAGGTGGGTGTTGGTCACGATGCCGCGGCAGCGGGCGAGCGCCTCGTGCCATTCGGCGCTCCACAGGGCGACGGTGGTGACGCCCGGCGGCACGTCGACCTGCTGGTCGCGGACCACCCACAGGTGCTCGAGGCCGGTGTCGCGGGCGGCCAGCTCTTCGTGGACGGCGCGCGGCGAGTCGGAGTACTGGCGGCCGTCGAAGCTGACGTAGAGGACGGCGTCGCGGCGGGGCAGCGTGCGCTGGGCGGCGTAGCGCTCGCGCAGCGCCGCCTGCGCGCCGCGGCCGCGGTCCCGCTCGGGCAGCGCCGAGCCGGAGGTGACGAGGAGCTGGTCGTGGTGGCGCCGCTGCACCGTGAAGTCCCGGCCGTACCTGGCCCGCACGAGCGGCAGGTCCGCGTGGCGGGCGGGTGCGACGAGGAGCGGGACGCGGCCGTCGGGTCCCGCGTCGCCCGGCTCGCGCAGGAACAGGTACCAGTTGCCCTCGGCCAGCGGCAGCGTGCCGGCCGGGCCCGTGACGGCGTGCGGCCGCACCACGGTCTCGAAGCGGCCGTCGGCGAGGGTCACCGGCAGGACGGCCTCCTCGTCGTGGCCGCTGTGCACCAGGACCAGTTCACGGTGGCCGGTCGCCGGGTAGCTGCCCGCGAGCAGCAGGTGTCCGGGCTCGCGGCCGTCCGCGCACGTCCGGCACCCGTCGTCCGCGCACTCCTCCCAGCGGACGGTGTCGACGACGGGCCGCACCGTCTGGTCACGCAGCTCGGTGTTGCCGGACGCGTTGGCGAGGACCATCAGCTCGCGGCCGCCGCCGAGGCCGTAGCGGCCGGGCGCGATGTCGGGGCGCACGGGCAGCGAGCTCCATCGGCCGCCCTCGTGGACCAGGCCGACGCCCCACGGGTCGGCGGCGCCCTCCGCGCCGCCGAACAGGGCGAGCGGCACGTCCGCCGTGAACGTGCGTCCGTCGACGGCCACCGGCAGGTCGTGGGCCTCCTTGGTGCGCCAGTTCTCCACCCGCACGGCGACCGGACCGGCCTGGGTGCCGGGCGCCAACTCGCCTTTCAGGTGCACCCGTTCACCGTCGTCGTGGTGCTCGACGAGGCGTGCGGCGAGCCGCTCCACGCGGAGCCTGAACCGGCCGTCGCTGAGCGTGGGCACGATCCGCAGGAAGTCGTCGAGCTGGCGGACCGGCACCGGACAGGGCCCGCTCATCCGTACCGGGCCGGTGCGCGGCAGCGGATTTCCCGCGTACGCGCCGAGCTCCAGGTTCCAGGTGGTGCTGGTCCGGCCGGTGACCAGTTTCGCCGGGTCGACGACGGTCTCGAACCCGGCCCGGTCGTAGTTGTGCAGGCCCTGCCGGGAGGCGAGGGTGGCCTCGCGGGAGCGGACGGTGCGCAGGCGCAGCGGCACGGCCCGGCGCCGGCCCGCGCGCAGCCAGGCGATCCGGGCCCGCGCGGCGAAGCGCCCCGCGGGCAGATTGCGCACGTACGCGTAGCCCTTGACGTGCAGCCGGCCGTCCTCGCCCCAACTCGCTTGGGTGATCCGGGCGTTGAGCGGCAGCTCCGCCTTGCGCAGTCCGACCACCCGGCGCGGCAGCCTGCGGTCGAGCACCGGGAACGCGGCGCGCCGCCCGCGCAGTCCGCGCCGGGCCCGGAAGGCTCCCGGGTTCGCCTTCTCGTACGCCATGAACGCCAGCAGTTCGGACATCCGGCGCCGGCGGATCAGCCCCCAGCGCACCCGCATCCCGAGCTGCAGCGCGTCGAGGACGCCCGGGTCGACGGTGTCGACGAACGCGTTGGCGTGGTCCAGGAACGCCTCGTGGTAGGCGGCGTCGCCGTCGGGCAGCGCCTCCATGAACATCCACAGGTCGCCGGAGACGACCGAGGTGTCGTAGCGCCGTTTGGCCTCGCGCCACTCCTCGCGTCCGCCGAGGAAGCGGCTGACGACGGAGACGGAGGCGGTGCGGTCGCGGACGGCGCGCGGGATGGCGCGCCGGTTGGAGATCGAGCCGTCGCGGTCGCGCCACAGGTACACGGTGTCGTGCAGGACGTCGACGCTGCGGGCCATGAAGTGCGCGGGCAGCACGACGGGGATGTCCTCGAACAGCACGCCTTCCGGGAACGCGAAGGAGTTGCTCTCCCAGAAGGCCCGCCGGAAAACCTTGTTGCAGGCGATCCGGTCCGCGAGCAGCGCCCAGTCGCGGGTGATGTGGGTGGCGGTCCTGGTGCCGGCCATCGCCTTGCGGAACATCGGCGACTGGTCGGTGGAGCCGTCGGCGCGCAGCCGGAAGACGTTGCCGGTGACGAAGTCGGACCCGGACTCCTCCAGGGCGGCCAGCATCCGCTCGTACGCCTCTGCCGGGATCACGTCGTCGCTGTCCACGAAGGCGAGGTAGGTTCCGGTGGCGTGCCGGGCACCGGCGTTGCGGGCGGCGCCGAGCCCCGCGTTGGCCTGCTCGACGAGGCGGAACCGGCCGTCGTCCGCGGCGTACGCGCGCGCGATCTCCCCGCTGCCGTCGGTGGACCCGTCGTCGACCATCACGACCTCGAGGTCCGGCATGGTCTGCGCCGCGAGGGAGTCCAGGCAGGCGCCGAGGTAGTCCTCGACGTTGTAGATGGGGACGACGACGGTCAGGCGGCGTGTCATGCTCTGCGCACATTCCTTTCGGAGAACGGCGATAGACCTACTCGTTAACAACCGGTGCCGCCGCCCCCGGTCACCCACCCTGGGCCAAACGAGTGAGCGTGCCGCGGCCCCCGCGTCCGGGGACACGGGGGCCGGAGATCAAATCCCCGCAGTCGGGACGCGGTTCAGGGCTTGACGGCGATGCGCCCCTCGTCCATCCGGAGCAGCAGCAGCCGCTCGCCGGTCCGCTCCAGGAACTCGTCGACGGCCTGGCGGGAGCCCTGCCAGTAGCCGTAGTCGTCGATGAGCAGCACGCCGCCGGGCACCAACCGGTCGTAGAGGTGGTCGAGTTCGTGCTTGGTGGAGGCGTACCAGTCGGTGTCGAGCCGCAGGATCGCGATCTTCTCCGGCGCCTCGGCGGGCACCGTGTCCTCGACCTTGCCCTGCACGTAGTGGATGCGCTCGGCCGGATAAGGCACCTTGCCGAAGCCCGACTTGACGTCGTCGAGGGTGGCGACGGCCCAGATCGGCCGGTCCTTGCCCTGCACGGCGAGCAGTTCGGCGGCGGGCTTCCCGTCGCGCCGCAGGTCCTCGTCGGTGGGCGGCGTCATGCCCTCGTACGTGTCGAAGAGGTACAGGTCGCGGTCGGTGACGCCGCAGTTCAGCAGGGTCTTGGCGCAGGCCTGCATCGAACCGCCGCGCCACACGCCGCACTCGACGATGTCACCGGGGATGCCGTGCTTGACGACGTGCCGGGTGGCGAGGACGAACGCGTTGAGCCGCTCCGGGGACGTCATGGTCCACGGCTTGACCGCGCGGATCGTCTCCTTGGCCTCGTCGTCGTAGTCCACGGGCAGGTCGAGGCTCTTCGGCTTGGGCTTCGGCTTCGGCTTGACCTGCGGCGTGGCCGCGGGCGCGGGCTTCGGGGCGGCGGCCCGGGGCGCGGGCACCTGCGGTCGGGTCAGCTGGTATCCGGTGAGCGTCCGGAGGGCGCCGTTGACGGCTTTCTTCCATGCCATGGGGAGGGACAGTACGCGCAATTCACCCTTCATGTCACACTACGTCAACTGGCGGTTACTTTACGTTGGTTGATGACGAACCCACCAGCGGCGGGCCGGCTCCTCGACGTAGGAGTAGGCGGCCCAGGACAGCGCGACGACGACGACGGCGACGCCGATCAGGGCGAACACGTTCCGGTCGGTGGGCACGGCGCGCCCCCAGTGGTCCAGGATCAGCCGGTTGACCGTCTGGTGCAGCAGATAGAAGGCGTACGACCAGGCGCCGAGCCGCACCATGAGCGGCGTGCACAGCCAGCCGCGCCGCCCGTCCCGCTCGCGCTGCACGTACGCGACGATCACGAGGACGGAGAAGACGGCGACCAACGGCCTGACCGTCCAGCCGAGTTGCTCCGCGGCGGCGGCCGGCAGCCGGTCGCCGCGGTGCACGTAGCCGACGGTGTAGGCGGCGAACGCGGCGGCCAGGACGCCGGGCCGCAGCGGGAAGCGCAGACCGCGGCCGACCGCGAGCGCGAGGGTGGTGCCGAGCGCGAACTCGGGCAGCCGGGTCACCGGGTTCCGCATCAGCCACTCGCAGTGGAAGGGCGAAAGGTGCGTGGCCGCCCACCAGTTGACCGCCCACATGGCGACGAGCCCGGCGCCGGCCAGGGCGAACAGGGTGCGGGTGCGCAGGCGGTAGGCGCCCCGGATGACGAACGGGAAGAGCAGGTAGAAGAACATCTCCACGCTCAGCGTCCACGCCACCCCGTTGCCCGGGAACATCGGCACGACGCCCGGGAACCAGGTCTGCACGAGCGCCAGCGAGGCGAGGAAGCTGGGCAGGTCCCAGGGCACGCCGCCCCACACGTGGAACACCCAGATGCACGGGACCGTCGCGGCGAGGTGCAGCGGCAGGATGCGGCCGGCGCGCCGCCAGTAGAAGACGCGGGCGGGCGTGCCCGCGCGGTGGCCCCAGGCGAGCAGGAACCCGGAGAGCACGAAGAAGAACCCGACGCCGTTCACGCCCATCGTCGAGTACGGGAACAGGGCGGGCGCGTGCGCGACTCCGCCGGACGGGCTCGCGCCCGTGAAGTGGTGCGTGAACACGGCGAGCGCGGCGAGGAAGCGGAGGCCGGTGAGGGCGTCCAGGCGGTCGGCGCGGGTGGTGGTGCGGTGCTTCAGGGGTGGCTGGTGCGGGAGGAGGGCGGTGGTCATCGGGTGACCTCCGGCGCCGCCGCCGGCACGGCGGGTGCGGGTCCGGTGGGGGCTACCTGCTGCGTCTGCCGGGCCGGTCCTTCGTCGCGGGCTGCGGGCCGGTGGGGCTTCTCGCGCCCCGCGGCGGAGCCGCTCATGACGCAGCCCCCACCGGACCCGCGGCCGAAGACACCCGCCGCTCCGGCAGGAGCCTTGCTCCGCAGTTGCCCAGGCGGCCGCGCTCCGCGTGCTTCTCGTGGCGCATCCGGTCGATGCGGGGCTTCGCCCAGGCGGACACCGTGGCGATCCGGTGCGGGCCGGCGGGGACCGCGGCGGCACGGACGTAGTCGCCGCCGTTCGCCTCCCGGTACAGCGGGACGTACCCCGCGGCGGCCAGCCGGTCGCGGGTGAGGCCGGAGCGGCCGACCCAGGCGGCGTGCACATGGATCAGTTCGGGGCGCGCCTCGCGCAGGACGTAGTGGAGGAGGGCGGGGCGGTCACGGGTCGCGTACGCCTCGGCGATCCGCCGGTCGGTCAGGCCCGCGAGGTCGATGACCCGCAGCCGGCTGGTGAGCAGCGTGCCGCCGAGGTCGGGCAGCGCGACGGTGGCGCCGGGGCGCAGGGCGAGCCGGTCCGCGTACGCGTCGAAGGTGCGGCCGTAGCGGTCGGCGACCCAGCACATGGAGAGGGTCGGCTCGGCGGTGAACCGTTCGTCGGCCACGCCCTGCCCGGCGAGGGAGAGCGTGAGCGCCCCGCCGAGCGCGCAGCCGAGCACGACCCGGGACCGGGGCCGCGCCCCGTTCCAGGCGGCGGTCACGGCGAGTGCGGCGACGGCGGCGCCGAGCACCCACACCGGTGTCGCGAACCGGTACAGCGGCATCCAGTCCGGGGCCAGTGCCCCGTAGGCGAGCAGACAGAGTCCGAGCGGCACGCACAGCACGCCGATCACCCGCCGCGCCGGCCCCGGCCGCGCCACCACGAGCCCGGCGCAGCCGACGCAGACCAGCACGAAGGCCCAGCCCGCGTAGCCGACGAGGGCGCCGACCTTCGCCAGCTCCGCCAGTTCCGGCGGCTCCTGGGCCTTGGCGACGGCGGTGTTGGGGACCCAGAGCCCGAACGTCGCGTGCCGCCACAGCAGAAAGGTCCCGTAACCGGCCGCGAAGACGGCGCAGTGGACGAGGGCGAGCCGCACGGCACCCCGGCGGCGCAGGAGCAGCACGGTGAGCGGGTAGGCGGCGGCGAGCACGGCGCCGTCGGGCCGGGTGAGGGCGCCGACCAGCGCGACCCCGGCGGCGGCGCAGGCGAGGCCGGTTCCGCCGCGCCGGACGAGGAGCAGCGCGAGCCCGGCGGCGGTCAGCCCGTACAGGGCGTTCTCCAGGCCCGAGAAGCACCACACGACGTAGGACCGGTCGGCGGCGAGCAGACCGCCGGTGACGAGCACGACGAACCAGGCGCGCGCGGGCAGCGCCACCCGGGCCACCGCGCCCACGCAGGCCAGCGTCCCCGCGACGCAGGCGAGGGCGAGCGCCTTGGGGAAGAGCGCGAGATCGCTCACCCCGAACCAGGCGCCCCGGTCGAAGAGTCCGAGCGCCCGCCCGGCGAGCAGGAGCGCCAGCCAGGCCGGGTTCGAGTACCCCTCGACGGGACCGGCCCCGGCCTGCTGCACGGGCCCCAGCCCGTCCCCGATGCTCCGTACGTACGCGAAGGTGACCGCGGCGTCGTCGACCACCCACTGGCCGA